>JACOUI010000230.1 GCA_016177915.1 Planctomycetia bacterium | reverse complement strand
GTCAAACTTGACGTTCATGTCCGGCCCGGACCGGCGCCGCGGACGTTCCAGCGCGCGGGCTCTCCACGGGACGCGTGAGGCGCGTCAGCGTTTCATGGCGGCTTCGCTCGCAGGGGTATCACTCGACGAAAAGGAGCGATTGATGACGCTCGTCGAAGCATCGGCTTTGGTCGTCCGCGAAGGCCGCTTGGGAAAGGGAGTCTTCGCCTGTTTCGACGCGCCGGCCGGCGCCGTTTTGGCCATGTGCGGCGGGCGGCTGCTGACGCGCCGCACCCGTCACTCCGTGCAGATCGACGGTGCTTGGCACCTCGACGTCGAATCCCCCATTCGGTACGTGAACCATTCGTGCGTCCCCAACTGCGGACTCTTGATCCGCCGCGGGACGCCCTTTGTCGAGCTGCACGCCCTGCGCGAACTTGCCGCCGGCGAAGAAGTCACCATCGACTACGCCACGTTCGAAGACGAAGTCCGTTACATGCCCGGGGAATGCCACTGCGGCGCGAGTTCCTGCCGCGGCCGCGTGACCGGCTTCAAGGACCTGTCGCCCGAGGACGTCGAGGCCTACGGCGTGTACGTCGCGGAGCACCTGCGGTTGTTGGCGGCGGCCCCGTGCCGCTCCTGAAATTATCCCCGCTCCTGAAATACCCCTGGGGGCGATCCTGAGTCAGGTTGTTAGGGAATTTCACACTGGTCGACAAAAAAACAGCTTGACAACCATGTGCGCGAACTTACGATCCACATTATCCGCTCATGGCGGGCGGACGACCGGCTACGACAGCCCGACCTGGGCCTTTTGGCTTGGGATCGGGCTTTTTTCGCTCCCAGCTTGAGGATCGAGCGGCGGAGCGCGGACTGAATCCGATCTTGTGGCGATGCTCGCCATGCCCGAGCCGCAAACCGGCCTTCATCGGGAAGGCCGCCCGCGGCGCACCGTCCGTTGATTGCGGGCCGAACAGGGGTGATTGTCCTCGCGATTTGAGGAACCCGCCCGCCCATCCCGGCCATGCTGGCCATTCGTTCGACGTGCTCTGACGGCACGACGCGATCGCGCTTTGCCAGCGGCTGATGCGCGGATTTTTTGGGGCGTGCGCGACTGCGTCGAGTCGCCGAGCCATGCGGTCTCACGAGTTTGGCGGCGGAGACGTGACAAGCGACGATCCCGTTTGCCCGGGACGTGCGCACTTCGCGCCAGGAGCCTTCGGCCAGGAGCGAGCACACAAGAAAGGACGTGACCCATGCCGGCAGAAAACGAATCTCCGCGGGGCGGCCTGTCGTTCGCCGAGACGATCGAGCGGCAAATCGTCGAGCGAACCAGCGGGCGAATCCGCGGCCTGCGGGTCGAGCTGAGCGACGGATGCCTGATCGTTCATGGTTTTGCTTCGTCGTATTACATCAAGCAGCTCGCGCTGCACGCGGCGCGGGAAATGATCAACGGCACGCTGGCCGTCAATCTCGACGTCCAAATTGCGCCCCTGGGGCGCCTGCTGGAAGCGCCGATTTACGGCAAACCGCAAAAGCTGCTGGCCGCGAACGGAGGTTGACGCCAAGAGATGAAGCAAGTCGCCTGGGAGAACCCGGGAATTGGAAGAGTCAACCATGAGAGAGATCGAGCGCGACGCGCCGTGCGGACGCGGTGCGGACCGCGCGGTTATGACGCCCTTGCCCGAAAGGGCCGGAGGAAATTCGCATGCCAACTTTACTCGTAATCGATGACGATCGCTCCGTGCGGCACGTCGTGGAACAGGCCTTCGCCGGCGACGGCGTTCGCGTCTGCGGCGAAGCGACGGCGGAGTCCGGCGTCGACGCCGTCAAGTCGCTAAGGCCGGACGTCGTCCTCCTGGACATCATTTTGCCCAAGGCGTCGGGACTCGACGTCCTGCAGCGGATCAAGAACATCGACCCCAAGCTGCCGGTGGTCTTCATCACCGTCGGCGGATCCAGCGACAGCGCCATCGACGCGATGATGCTGGGCGCCTACGACTACGTCCTCAAGCCGCTCGACGTGGCCAAGCTGAAGGAGCGGGTCGCGGCCGCGCTGGAAACGCGCCGTCTGATGAACGTGCCCGTCGGCATCGCCGCCGGGGAGCCGGCCGACGACGGGGCCGAGCCGCTCGTCGGCCGCAGCCCCAAGATGCTGGAGGTCTACAAGGCAATCGCCCGGGCCGCGCCGCAGGACATCACGGTGCTCATCCACGGCGAGAGCGGGACCGGCAAGGAGCTGGTGGCGCGGGCGATCTATCAGCACAGCACGCGCCGCGATGGGCCGTTCCTGGCCGTCAATTGCGCCGCCATGACCGAAACGCTGCTGGAGAGCGAGCTGTTCGGCCACGAGAAAGGTTCGTTCACGGGCGCGGACCGGCGGCGGATCGGCAAGTTCGAGCAGTGCAACGGCGGCACCATCTTTTTGGACGAGGTGGGCGACATGTCGCCGCTCGTGCAGTCGAAAGTGCTCCGCGTGCTCCAAGAGCAGAAGTTCGAGCGCGTCGGCGGCAACGAGACGATCGCCACCGACGTCCGCATCATCAGCGCCACCAACCGCGACCTGGAGGCCATGTGCGGCGAGGGGAAGTTCCGTTCCGACCTGTACTACCGGCTCCACGGATTCACGATCGATTTGCCCCCGCTGCGCGAGCGCGGCGAAGATGTCTCGCTCCTGCTCGAGCACTTCCTCGCCCGCTTTCGCCGCGAGCTGGGCAAGCCGGAAGTGACCGGGATCGCCGTTGAAGCCGCGTCGCTGCTCGTGAACTATCCCTGGCCGGGGAACGTCCGGGAGCTGCAAAGCGTCGTCCGGCGGGCACTTTTGAGCGCGACCGGCCCGGTCATTGTCCCGGAGTTTCTTCCCGACGAAATCCGCGGGATCAAGAGCCGGCCGGCGCCTTCGTCCAACGGCAACCGCCTGCCGAAGTCCGACCTCAAGCCGCTCGTCGAGGGCCGCCTTCGCGAAGGCTCCACCGATCTCTACGCGGAAACGCTGGAGGCGATGGAGCGCTATCTGATTACGCGCGTGCTGCAGGAAACCGGCGGAAATCAATCGCGGGCGGCGGAAATCCTGGGCATCACGCGCGGCAAAATCCGCGACCGGATCGCGGCCTTTGGCATTTCGTTGGGAAAGGAAGTGAGCATCGACACGTATGAAGAAGAGGCGGCTCAGCCGGTCGGTTCCTGATCGACCAACCTGACGCGCCAGCCGGCGTGCCAGCGCCCCATTCAAGGTTGGCCATGCGGACATGCGGCGTCGCAAAACGGCGAGTTACGAAACGCTACGACAACGTAAACCAACGGACGGCCATAGCTTGAGGAAAACCGCAACGTCCAAGCTCGGATTCGCGAAGGCGCCGGCATCGTTGTTGCCTTACGGTCCCCGCGACAACACCACTTAGGCACTCAAGCAAGGAAAACATGAACGTGCGCTTGATTTGGCGAGTTGCGATTAGCGCAGTCGCGCCGATGTTTGCGGCGGCCGCGATCGCATTGACGGCTGGTTGTCAGCGCGAGGAGAAAATCCTCGACATCGAGACCCCCGCTGGCGAAGTCGAGGTCCAGAGGACGCGCGACGCCGACGGAACGCCCAAGGTCAAGGTTGAGCAGAAAGACCGGGATGTGGAGATCGACATCGAAAAGCGAAAATGACGGCCGGAAGAGGCGAGAAGAGAGCAGCAAACACGGTTCCCTCTCCCTCTGGACCAGGTTGCGGCGAGCAGGCGGAAACACACTCGACTTTCACGTAAAGTTCTGCCGCCCTTGCTTCGCCCAAGTGCCTGTACCAGAGGGGGAGGGGCCTTATTCCACACCGGGAATTGTCGCAAGGCTGCTTACGTGGACATGAGATGTGATGGACGGCCCCATGATGAAATTGCCAACATGGACTCGATCGTGGACGTGGCCGCGCCCCAGTAGTTTGGGGCTGCTGCTCCTGGGCGTCTGGTTGATCGCGCTCGGTGCGTCGCAACTGCTGGGGTTTCAGATTCCCTACGCCCACGTCGTGTTGCCGGCGCTGGCGATCGCGGCCGGCATTGCGATGGTGTTCGAGGTACGGACGACGACGCTGCTTTTGTGCGTCGCACTGGTGTGCGCGGTCGCGTTGATCGTTTTCCTGTTACGGTAACCCAGTAAACAAAAACCCGGTGAACAAAAACCCGGTGAACAAAAACCCGGTGAACAAAGCACAGGAGAGAATGCCATGAGAAAGAGCACCCTCTGCTGGATCTTTGGCCTCGTTATCGTCGGGGCGCTCGCCGTCTGGGCGGGGTGGTTGAACTTCTCCAATACCAGCGGCAAAGCCTCGATGACGATCGACACCAACGAGGTCAAGCAGGATACGCAAAAGGCGATCGACAAGGGCAAGGAGTTGATCGACAAGACCAAGGTGTCGACGGACAAGCCCGATGCGACGGCGGAGCCGCCCGTCGAGGCGCCGCCGCCGAACTGACCAAAGCCGGAGCGGCCGGAAACGCGGGACGCAACGACGGAGTGGGGGGGCAGGGCGGCCCCGTTTCCGGCGCCCGACAGGACGAAAGGAAGAACCGCAGCCATACCGGCCGGCGCAGGCAGTTTCAGCGGTGCCGTGCGACGAGGCAGACAGCTCAGGCGAGCGGGCCGGTAACTCTGTTCGCTCGCCTGAGCTGTCGCCGCGCGCCGCGGCCGGATGACGCGCCATCGCCGACATCGAGCGCAGGATGAATGCGTGCCGACTCAAGCCAGCGTCGGCGTTTGCCTTTCTTGGGAGTTCCAGATGGGGAATCCTTGGCGACGAGAAGCGTGGCATTACGGCCTGGCTGCGTTGTGCGTGGGCGTCGCGCTCTTGATGACTGTGGCGCTCTACGCCTCCTGGGATCTGCGGTTGGCGCCCTACTTGTTCTTCTTCGGGGCCGTAACGATCAGCGCCTGGGCCGGCGGGCGCGGACCGGGGATTGCCGCCACGCTCGCCGCGGCCGCCGTGATCGGGTATTTCTTTCTGGCGCCGCCGCGCTCCTTCTTCGGACATACCGCCGCCGACAATTGCAAGCTCCTGTTGTTCGTGGGGGAGGGGGTCCTGGTGAGCGTCCTCGGCGGGGCGCTCCGGCAGTCGGAATGGCGGAACGCCGCCGTCATGAAGGCGGCGACCGACGGCATTATCGCCATCGATCTGCGAGGCAAAATCATCGAGTTCAATCCTGCCGCCGAGCGCATCTTCGGCCACGAGCGCAGCGACGCGGTCGGAAAAGACCTGGCGGAGCTGATCGTCCCGCTGCGGCTCCGCGATGAACACCGCGGCGGCCTGCGCCGCTGCCGCGGCGGTGGGCGCGGGACGCTTTTGGGGAGGGCGGTCGAAATGCCCGCGCTCCGGGCCGACGGATCGGAGTTCCCCATCGAGCTCGTGATCACGCGCATTCCGACGGACGGGCCCCCCTGCTTCACCGGCTTCATTCGCGACATCAGCCTCCGTAAGCAAATGGAGCAGAGCCTGGCGCGGCAGACCCAGATCGCTCGGCTGCTCCAACAGGCGACCGCTCTTTCGGCCGCCACCATCTCCTACGAGCAGGCGCTTCAAAGCTGCCTGGACATCGTGTGCGAGATCACCTCCTGGCCCGTCGGGCATATTTACCTCCCGGACGACGGCGGCCAACGCCTCGTCTCCTCGAGGATCTGGCACCTCGACGATCCGGACGTGTATTCCACGCTCCGGGAGGTGTCGGAGCAAACGTCGTTTGTTTGCGGGACGGGCCTTCCCGGCCGCATCTGGCAATCCGGCGAGCCCGCTTGGATCGTGAACGTAAACCGGGACGACAATTTCCCGCGGGCGAAGCGGAACGCCGAATTGGGGGTCAAAGGGGCGTTTGGGTTCCCCGTCAAGATCGGCGTCAAAATCGGCGCCGAGGTCGTGGCAGTAATGGAGTTCTTCTCCCCGCAGGAGATGACCCCCGACCCGGAGCTGCTGCAGTTGGTGCGCAGCGTCGGCGATCAGTTGGGGCGCGTGATCGAGCGCCGCCGCGCGCAGGATGCCCTGGGAGAACAGGCACGGCTGGCCGCGCTGCGCGCCGACATGAACAGCGCGCTGGCGGCGGGCGAAGACCTGCACGCTGTCCTGCAGCAGTGTGCCGACGTTCTCGTTTGGCACCTCGACGCCGTCTGTGCCCGAATCTGGACGATCGACGAATCCGGTGACCAGCTCGAGTTGCAAGCCAGTGCCGGGAAACTGACGCACGTGCACGGTTCGCACAGCCGCATCCGCGTGGGCGAGTCGGAGATCGGCCTCGTGGCGGGTCGGCGCCAGCCTCTTGTTTCGCACGCCGTCCTCGACGATCCTCAGATCGGGAACCGTGAATGGGCGCGCAGCGAGGGGGTCGCGGCGTTCGCCGGCTACCCGCTCCTGTCCCCGGATTCCGGCACGGAGGGACGGTTGTTGGGCGTGCTGGCGATCTACGCGCGCCAGCCGTTGCCCTCGAGCGTGCTGGATGAGCTGGGTCCGCTGGCGGCCGCCGTCGCCGACGGCATCGGCCGGAAACGCGCCGAAGAGGAATTGCGCAAGGCCAAGGAGGCGGCTGAAGTCGGCAGCCGCGCCAAAAGCGAGTTTCTCGCCAACGTCAGCCACGAAGTCCGCACGCCGATGAACGCCGTCATCGGAATGCTGCAAGTGGCGCTGGCGGAGGACGTGCCCCCGGCGTTGCGCGACTGCCTGCAAACCGCCCGCGATTCGGCCGCGACGCTCATGTCGCTCCTCAACGACCTGCTCGATTTCTCGCGGATCGAGGCCGGGCGATTCGAGCTGGAATCCGCGCCGTTTTCCCTGCGGCAGGTGCTGGACGAATCCCTTCGGACGCTCTCCGTCGCGGCGCATGACAAGGGACTGGAGCTGGTCGGCCGCGTCGGACGCGATGTGCCGGACCGGGTGATCGGCGACGGCCGCCGGCTCCAGCAGGTGATCCTGAATCTCGCGGGCAACGCCATCAAATTCACGGAACAGGGCGAAGTGGTGGTCGACGTGTCGGTCGCCGACGGCCCCGCGTTTGCTGAGAAGGGCGACCGCGTCGCGCATCACGAAATCCTGCTCCACTTCACGGTCACCGACACCGGCATCGGAATCGACCCCAAAGATCAACAGCGCATCTTCGAGCCCTTTACGCAGGTCGACGCATCTTCGACGCGCGAGCACACGGGCGCCGGCCTGGGGCTGGCCATTTGCTGTCAACTGATCGGCAGGATGGGCGGGCGCGTCTGGGTCGAAAGCGAGCCGGGACGCGGCAGCCGCCTGCATTGCACGGCGCAGTTCCACGTCCAGGAGGGCGAAAGGGACGCGCGGGAACCGGCGCCCGTGGCCCTCGCCCGGTTGCGGGGCGCCCGCGTTCTCGTCGTCGACGACAACGCCACCGGCCGCCAAATGCTTGCAGACCTGCTCTCCCACTGGGAATTCGAGCCGTCCGTCGCCCGGGATGCGCCCTCCGCCATCGCGCTTCTCAAGGAGGCTGCCGCGCAAGGCCGGCGCTTTTCGCTCCTGCTGGTCGACGCCCGTATGCCCGGGACTGACGGCCTGGCTCTGGTCGAACAAATCCGCCGGGAAGTCCCGTCGCAGGTTGCCATCGTTCTCATGCTCTCGCTGGCGGACCGCGCGACGCTCCAACGGCGGGCGGCGGAACTTTTGATCGCCGGCTACCTGGAAAAACCGATCTCGGAATCGGCGCTGCTCGCCGCCGTCGTCGCGGCCCTTGGCGGGCCGCCGACGCCCAGCGCCTCCGATCGTCCATCGGCAGCGCCGCGTCGCACCTTGAACGTGCTCCTGGCGGAAGACACCCCCGCGAACCAAAAGGTCGTCACGGCGATCCTGACGAAGCGCGGACACAGGGTCCAGATCGCGCGCAACGGCCGTGAGGCCGTCGAGATGGCCGCCCAGTGCGATTTTGATGTCGTGCTGATGGACGTGCAAATGCCCGCCGCCGACGGCTTCCAAGCGACGTCCGCGATCCGCAATCTGCGGCCGCCGGCCAAGGCCCGCGTCCCCATTGTTGCTATGACCGCGCACGCCATGCGCGGCGACCGCGAAAAATGCCTCGACGCCGGCATGGATGCTTACCTCTCCAAGCCCGTGGACGCCGCAGAACTCATCTCCGTCGTCGAGCGGTTCGCGCCGCCCGCCGCGCGCGGCCATGAAGGCAACGGCAGCGAAAGCGGGTCTGCCAGGCAACCGATGGCGCGGCAGACGAAGCGCCGCTCGCAACCAGCAGAATGCGACGGTACACGCTCGGTCATGAATCGCCAGGCTGCCCTGAAACGGCTGGCGGGCGACGAACGATTGTTTTCCGAGTTGGTCGGGTTTTTTGAGGACGACGCCCCGGGGCTGCTCGGCCAAGCCGACGAGGGAATCCGGAATGGCAATCCCGAACAGATCCAGCGCGCGGCACATACGCTCAAGGGTCTGGCGGCCGGCTTCCAGGCCGAGGCGGCCGCCGCGGCTGGATTGCGGCTTGAAGAGCTGGCCCGAACCGGCACGCTGGCTGGCGCCGACGCGGCCCTGGCCACTCTGCGACAGGAAATCCAACGGCTCCGCGACGCCCTGGCACCCTATCGGCCACAGTCGGTCGGCGGCGGCGGCACGGCCCATTGACCGGTCGTTGTCCATGCTGCATCTCGGCCGACCAAGCCCTCTCCAAGGCGGTCGGCGGCACGCCAAGTCTCCCCGGGATGCCTCGCCGCCGACGCAAATGGTGGCCGGCATAAGCCCCGCGCGAGCAGGCATTTGCGTCCCGCAACGTGCTGGCAACCCATTCACGGCTCTTGCTCCGCCGGACCGGCATTCCGTTTGCGATCAGGGATCCACCTCATCGGCGTGAAACGAGAGTTCGCGGCGACAATCGCAGCGGCAGATTGCGATCACCTGCGCGCTCTCTTTTTGGGAAGTGTTTCGATGCCACGAAAGGAGAAATGTATGAGTCGGTGGTTGCCTGTGATTCTGGCGGCCGTGGTTCTGGCGCTGTTCGTCGCCCAGCCCGCCATGGCGGCGGCGACGCACGAGGGGAAAGTCGTGACGGCCGCCAACGGCAAGCTCACGATGACCGACAAGGAGGGCAAGAACCAGGCCACGCACACCGTGTCCCCCACGGCCCGCATTTCCTGCGACGGCAAGGCCTGCAAGCTGGAAGACCTCAAGGCCGGCTTCACCGTCAAGGTGACCGTGGACAAGGCGATCGACGGCAAGGAACAGGCCGTGCAGATCGCCGCCACCTCCAAGGCGGAACCGCCCAAGTGACGTCTGGAAGGCCGCCCTTGCGGAACGACGTCCAATGGGAAACCTGGGGCGCCCTGGGCTCGCTTCTGTCGACACCAAGGTGTGCGGAAGAAGCCCGGGCGCCGCCTTTCTTCGGCACTTTGAACGGCACGCACGGACACGAAAAAAACGGCGCCCGCGGCTCGATAACGATGTACCCCACCCTCCTCCAGACCAGCGACGACGATTTGCGCCGGCGCGTCGTGAACTTTCTGGGCAGCCGCGCGTCGGCCGCCCGGAAATTGCCGCGCAACATCCTGCAGAACATCGAGGTCCAGATCGCAGGCGGCGTCGCCGTCGTCAGCGGATCGTTGCCCTCGGCACGGACGAAGGAAGACTGCCTGAATTGCGTTCGCCACGTCCCAGGCGTGGTGCGGCTCGTGGACAACGTCGAGACGCCTGCGTCGGCGCGGCCACTGGCCTTCGGCGCAGTGCAAACCCCCCGTGCGAGCCCCACCGAGCAAGGAATCCCGGCAAAGGCGCCCGTATGCACTACTCCATGATGACCTCCTCGCTCCTCGGGGCCGTCATTCTCATCTTCGACCTGTGGGCCATCCTGAGCGTGCTGATGGGCCGCTCGCCGGTCGAACGGAAGATCCTCTGGGTTGTCATCATCCTTTTGCTGCCGGTCGTCGGCCTCGTTTTGTACCTGCTGATTGGCCGGCGGCCGTCCGACGCCAAGCTGGTTTGAAGTGCTCGATCGAGGCTGCCGATGACGATACTGGAATTCCTTTTGCTCTTGCTTGTCGCCGGGATCTGCGGATCCCTCGGCCAGGCGATCGCCGGCTACTCGCACGGCGGCTGTCTGGTGTCGATCGTGCTGGGGTTTATCGGGGCGCTCCTGGGGCTATGGCTCGCGGGTCTTTTGGGCCTGCCGGAGCTGCTGCCCGTCAGCATCGGCGGGCGCTCGTTCCCGATCATCTGGTCGGTGATCGGCGCAGCTCTCTTTGTGGCGGTGCTCAGCCTGCTGACGGCGCGACGCCGGCCGCCGGAACCGCTCTAGTCTTGTTGCCAGTCCAGCGGAAGACGCGGACAATGGCGCGCCGATGGCGTGCATGAATTGCCCCACGCTTGCGGCGACCCTCGACATGCTGGCGATCCTTTGCCGTGCGTCCTTCGACCTGTCGGCCATCGTCGTGGGCCAGGCCGGCGTCGCCAGCGATTCCGGCGTCCTGGCGGCACGGCTGCTCATGGCCCTGACGCTCGCGTTTCACATCGTCTTTGCGAGCCTGGGCGTGGGTTTGCCCGTCTTGCTCCTCCTGGCGGAGTGGCGGTATCTGCGCAGCCGCGACGAACTCTGGAAAACCCTGGCCCGGCGGTGGTCCAAGGCGTTTGCCGTGCTCTTCGCCGTCGGCGCGGTGTCGGGCACCGTGCTGTCGTTCGAGCTGGGGATGCTCTGGCCGGAATTCGTCCGTCGCTACGGCTCCGTGATCGGCCTGCCGTTCACACTCGAGGCCTTTGCGTTTTTCCTCGAGGCGATTTTCGCGGGAATCTACTTCTACGGCTGGGACCGCCTGCGGCCTTGGGCCCATTGGTGGTCCGGCGTGCCGATTGCCTTGGGCGGCGTCGCCTCCGCCTGGTTCGTCGTGGCGGCCAACGCCTGGATGAACGTGCCGCAGGGCTTCCGCGTTGAGAATGGCGTCGTTGCCGACGCCGACCCGATCGCGGCAATGCTCAACCCCGCGACCGGAGCGCAAACGGTCCACATGATCGTGGCCGCGTACCTGGTGACGGGCTTTCTTGTGGCGTCGTACTACGCGCTGTCGCGATTGCGTGGCAAAGCTACGGCCTACGGCCGGCGCGCCATGGGCCTGGGTTTGGTGCTGGGATGTGTCCTGGCCCCTGTGCAGGTGGGTGTCGGACATTGGATGGCGCAGGTCGTTGCGCGGACGCAGCCGGTCAAGTTGGCCGCCATGGAAGGGCAATTCCAGACGCAAGCAGGCGCCCCGTTACGGTTGGGGGGCGTCCCGGACGCCGAGGCGCGCGTGACGCGCTATGCCGTCGAGATTCCCGGCGGCCTGTCGTGGCTGGCCTACGCGGACACGGACGCCGTCGTCCGGGGGCTCGATGAATTTCCTCGCCAGGACACTCCGCCGGTCCTCATCGTGCACGTGAGTTTTCAGGTCATGGTGCTGGTAGGCATGTTTCTGGTGGCGCTTGCCGGCTGGGGACTTGTGCCGCGTGCCTGGCGGCGCGCCGCGCGCACGAGCCGGGCCTGGCTGTGGGTGGTGGCCGCGGCCGGCCCGCTTTCCGTGCTTGGACTGGAGGCGGGGTGGATCGTGACGGAAGTGGGCCGCCAGCCGTGGATCGTGCAGGGCCACATGCGCACCGCCGCGGCCGCGACCGGCGCGCCGGGCGTGGGTTGGGTCCTGGCAGCGGCGGCCGCGATTTACGCGATTCTGGCCGTGGGGACGATCGTGGTTTTGCGGCGCCTGGCTGCTGCGCCGCTGGCAAAGGACGCGTCCGATGTCCCCTGAAGACGTGGTCCTGGCAATTCTGACGGCGTCGCTGGTATTGTACGCCGTCTTTGGCGGCGCCGATTTCGGCGCAGGAATTTGGGAATTCGCCACGGCGCTCCCGGGCCGCGAGCGCGAGCGGCGCATGCTCCACCGGGCGATCCAGCCCGTCTGGGAAGCGAACCACGTCTGGCTCATCTTCGCCCTGGTTTTGTTGCTGACCGCGTTTCCAGCGGCGTTCGCCGCGGTTTGTCGGGCCTTGTGGGCGCCGCTGCTGTTGGGCCTTACGGGAATCGTCTTTCGCGGCGCCGGATTCGTCCTGCGGCCGACGACCCCGTCCCAGCGCGATTCGACCGATAGGCCGAAAGGCGCCCATGAGCCGTCGGCCTGGGAGAAGCTGTTTGCTCTGGGCTCCACGGCCGCGCCCTTTTTCCTGGGCGCCTCCGTGGGTGCCGTGGCATCGGGAAAATTGCCCTGTGGGCAGGACGGTCAATTCTACGGCAACTTTGTCACAGGCTGGATCACGCCGCTTTCGTTCTTTACAGGCGTCTTCACGCTCTCCGCGTGTGCCTTCGTTTCGGCCGTTTTCCTGACGCGCGAGGCCGCCATGAAAACGGCGGCGGCCGAGAAACACGGTGATGCCCCCGTCGACCTTCGAGGGGACCCTCTCGTGCGCGTCTGGCGGCGGCGGGCGCTTCTGACGGGTCATTGGGCGGGATCTCTGGCCGTGGCGGGGCTTGTTCTCGTCGCGGCCGAATCGCCGCCGCTGTGGCGCGGCCTCCTGTCGCGGAGTTGGCCGCTGGTGTTGCTGTCGGCCGGCTCGGCGTGGTTATCGTTGTGGGCGACGTGGAAACGGCGTTTCACGCTCGCCAGCTTCGGCGCGATCGTCGCGGTGGGCGCCATCGTGTGCGGTTGGGTCGCAGGCCAGTACCCGGCCCTCGTTCCGCCGGCGATCACGGTCGTCTCCGCCAAGGCGCCCGACTCCGTGCTCTGGCTCGTCGTGTGGATCGCGGGAGCCGGCGCGACGGTCCTTGCGCCTTCGCTCGCGCTGCTGCTGTGGCTCTTCAAAGCGGAGCGGCGCGACTAGCGGACGTGTCTTGCACCTCAACGCATGAGGGAGACCAGTTGCTCGGCCTGTTCGTCGTCGTCGTGAACCGCCCCCGAGCCCAAGTGCAGCGCCGCGTAGAGGGTCGTCCACTGGGCCATGTTCTTGAGCGTCAGAAGTCCCACCAGATGGCCGTCTTGAACGACCGGCAGCGACGTGCATCCCAGCTCGCGCAGGACCTGGCACGCGTCCGCTAGATCCTGCGTCGGCCGCAGGGCCGGAGCGCGTCGCAAGACTTCGCTGACGCGCACGCTCCGCCCCTCGTCCGACAACTTGCGCAGCAGGTCCTTTTGAAACAGCATCCCCACCAGGCGCTCGTCGCGCACCACGGGAAAATCGAGCTGCTCGCCGGCGACCACCTCGCCTACGACGTCCGCAAGCGTTTCGTCTTCCGTCACCGTGCGCAGCCGCCGCCGCATCGCCTGGCGCACGCGGGCGTTTCCCAGGGCGGCCTGCGTTTGCACCGTGTGCGCCTCGGCCTTGGCGCCCGCCAGGACGGCTAGCGAAACGAAAAGCCAGAGGGGATTGGAAAACAAGCCGAGCGCGGCCGACGCAACGCAAAGGACGTACCCCAGTCCGGCGGCGACGCGCGTCGCCTGCGCGTAATCGGTGCCGAAGGCCAGCACCGCCCGCAGCACGCGCCCCCCGTCAAGCGGCATCGCCGGCAGCAGATTCAACACTCCCAGGGCCAGATTCGCCGCCATCAGCTTGAGCAGAAAGGGCCCGCCGGTAAGCGTCAGCGCCGACCAGGGCATCGCCGCAGCCTGGTCGTCCAAGAGCCCGTAAATTCCGCCAGCAATCGCCAGATGGACGGCCGGCCCGGCCAACGCAATCCACAATTCCTGCGTCGGCTCCTCGGGCGTTGCCTCCAGCCGGGCGACTCCGCCCAGCGGCAGCAACGTGACTTCCTGCGTGCCGATTCCGTGCCGCCAGGCGACGACCGCGTGCGCGGCTTCGTGCAAGAGCAGACAGACCAGGACCATCAGTGCCAGCCCGGTTCCTTCCGCCAGGCGGCGGACGTTGTCCGCCGCCGCATCATCCAACCGCATCTGAATGAGCGCGAACCAACCGCTGAGAATCAGCACGGTCCAGTGAACGTACAGGCGAACGCCTGCGATTTGTGCGATTCTCCACGATCCCTTCATGTCCGGGCGCTCCTGTCAGAGTTTTGCGTCGCGACAGACTCCCTGCCGAAGTTGGAAACGGTCGGCCCCTCATGCCGCCACGAACTCATGCTGATCGGGGCGGACCGTGAGCACGGGACAAGGGGGCCGTTCTCACGACCTCCTCCGCCGAGCTCCCCAGGAGCATGTGGGCGACCGGCCCTCGTCCGTGCGTGCCCATGACGATCAAGTCGATCCCCTGCTCTTTGGCGAAGTGGACGATCTCGGCCACGGGGGCGCCGAGCCGCACGAAGCCCAGCCGCACAATACCATGTGCCGTGGAATGCTCGTCGCCAAGGAACCGTTGCAGGCGCGCATGGGCCGACCGCTGAGCTTCGTCGCATTCGTCCGCCAGGGCCGAGCCATATCCCGGGATCGTTCCCGGGGCCGTGGCCAGCATCGGCGCTTGTGTGACGTGGACGACGAAGACGGTTGCGCCGAACGCCTCGGCCAGCGCCGTGCCGTAGTGCAGCGCCTTTTCCGAGGGCTGGTCAAAGTCAACGGGCACCAGGATCCGCTTGAGTTCGATCATGGTCGGACCTCGCCTTCGACTCGCGAAAACACCGGGTAGCCCGCGGCATCGCGGTATTCCCCGTCCAATTCATCATGATCGACGGGGACCGAGGCGGGCGCACAAACGCCGATGCGGACTTGCTGTCCAAAAACGGCGACGACGCGCACACGAATTCGATGATCGATAAGGACGTCCTCGCCCAATCCACGCGTGAGAATCAACATCGCTTTGCCTCCGTGTTACCTGCTCCCTACACGTGATACGCGGATTTGCACTTTTCGTGCCTTCAGGGAAAGCCCTCGGGCCATTGCCTGACGCAAGTTTCCCACGAAGCCGAGGTTGCGACGTAGCACTGGATCCGGCAGAGCGACGGCGCGGCGCGAAGTGGCATTCGGCCCACGGTCGCTTGTCAACCACAAGGGCCGGTCGTCCGCCAGATCGCGCGCACCGGCATTCATCCCATTCTTCGAAGCTCAGCAACGTGGCATCGGGGCGATCGGCTGCGGCCAGCAAACAGCCGGCGAACTGTGGATGGCAGCATGGCGGGCAACATGACCGGTTGGCCAGCAATCTGACGTTAGCCAACCATCCGACGCACCGTCGCCTGCGCCACAGCTCCGCCGATCGACCGCGTGCAAATACTTGCGTCGGGGCCACTTAGGCGCGAAGCGATCCACGTTCATCGCACCTCGGCGCGGATTGGCACGCCCCTTGCGACCCTCCGATTCGGGCGATGAACAAATATCGCCGACGCTGCCCAAGACGCTGCACCATGACTTTCTTCGTGACCTTGGGCGCCTGATGTCGGAGGAGGACACCATGCTGTACTGGAGTTTGGTATTCCTGATCGTCGCACTGATCGCCGCTCTGTTGGGATTCGGCGGGATCGCCGGAACTGCAGCGAGCATTGCGCAGGTTTTGTTCGTCGTGTTTCTCGTGCTGTTCATCCTGAGCTTACTTTTCGGCGGCGTCCGCCGCCCGTCGGCATAGGCGTTTGAATTGAGCGTTCGGCCTGCTCGTCAAAGGGAGCAAGAATCCGGGAGTCCAGCCATGAACATGCTGAACCGGCACGTACTCGGTCTGGCACTTGCCATTCTTCTGGCGGGGGCGGCGCTGCTGGCTGCCCGTCCGGCGGAGAACGATCTCTATGGCAAGGTCATGGGGACGGCGGACGCCAAGGTCATCGTCCAGACCCTGGACGGCGGCGAGATGATGACGCTGGGGGTCGCCCCTGACGCGCGGATCACGCGCGACGGCGCGGGGGCGCGACTGGCCGACCTGGCCATCGGCGACTTCGTCCACGTGACGATGGAGCGACGCACTTTGGGCCTGTTGGCGACGGTGATCGAAGCGCGAACTCCCTATTGACGCGGCGCCGTGCGAACAATTCGGCGCGGGTGTTGTTCAGGAGATAAAGGTCATGTGCAAAGGAAACCAGATCATCGGGCTGCCCGTCATCGCCGTCGACCGCGGCGTGGAAGTCGAGCAGGTGAAGGACCTGGTCGTGGACCGCGCGCACAAACGCGTCGTCGCGTTGCTGGTTGAAAAGGGCGGGTGGTTTGGCGCGCCGGCCCGCGTGCTGCCGCTGCGCGACGTTCAAGCGTTCGGCGAGGACGCGGTGATGGTCCGCTCGTCGGAGGCCATCGTCGAGGCCGGCAAGGTCGCCGATATCCAGGAGGCCCTCGATCGGCACTTGCGATTGAAAGGAACGAAGTTGATTTCATCCGAGGGGCGGGAACTGGGGACGATCAGGGACATCGACTTCGACCCCCGCACCGGCGACGTGAAGTCCTTCGAGGTCTCCCGGGGGGTGCTGGCGGACATGATCTCCGGACGTTCGGTCGTTTCCGCCAGCGACGACGCGGTCGTCGGAGACGACGCCGTGGTCGTCAGCGCGGACGCCGCCGCCGAAATCACCCAGAACGATGCCGGGCAGAGCGAGGCCGAGACGGCCGGCGCCGAGCCGAAAACCGGGTCCGGAGGGCTGAAAAAGGCCCTCCGCACCGCAGGCGATTTCACGCGCGAGGGGGCCAAAGAAGTCCAGAAAGTGGTGGTCGAACTCATGGACGGCGCCCAGGAAAAGGCCGACGAGATGTGCGACGTCGCCGTTCAGGCGATCGGGGAGCTGCGCATCACGCGCGCCCTGGGCCGCCCCGTCGATCACGACATCCGTGACTCGCACGGTAGCGCCATTCTCCGCGAGGGCGAGGTGGTCACGATGCCGGCGGTCGAAATCGCCCGGAAGGCAAACGTGCTGGACGAACTGCTGCACGCGGCACGCCACAAGCCGCCGCCGGAGCCGGCGAAGGAGCCGGCGGGCGGGCCTGAAAAAAGCGAGGGGAACGACGCTCGGAAGAACTGACAAACTGTGACCTCGATGCCAAGGGGTCCTGTCTCACAGGGAGCATGAAAACATGAGTCGCCTTCGAACCATCGTGCGGGCCGCGATCTCGGCAACCATCGCGTCCACCCTGCTGCTCGTCAGCCCGGGCGCCCCGGCCCAGCAGCCTCCAGGCGCACCACCACCCACAGGCCGACAACCGGCCGAAGCCGGCGTGGAAGCGGAGGCGGGCATCGAGGTCCTCGCGCGAGGCCCCGTGCACGAGGCGTTCGCCGAACCGGTCGTATTTAAGCCGGAGGAAGGCCTCGTGGCGCCCAAGCAGCCGCCCGAGCCGATCGAAGAGTTGGCGCCGGACCAGAGGCCGGCGGGAGAGGACTCCGTTTGGATCCCCGGCTACTGGAGCTGGGACGACGAACGCGAGAACTTCCTGTGGGTCAGCGGTTTCTATCGCTTCATCCCGCCGGGCCGCGAGTGGGTGCCCGGCTACTGGGTCCAGGTCGAGGGCGGCTGGCAATGGGTGTCGGGATATTGGGCGGTCGCGGGCGCCGAGGAAAGCGAATACTTGCCGGAGCCTCCCGCGACCCTGGAGGCTGGCCCGTCTTCGGAGCCGCCCTCTGAGGAATACGTTTGGGCGCCCGGTTGCTGGTACTGGCGCGAAGCGCGCTACGTTTGGCGGCCCGGCTACTGGTACGTCGCCAACCCCAATTGGATTTGGTGCCCGGCCCATTACTGCTGGACTCCGCGCGGCTACGTCTTCGTCGACGGCTACTGGGATTTTGTCGTCGTGCGGCGCGGGCTCTTGTTCGCGCCCGTCTACTTTGACGCCGATATTTACGCGCGGCGCGGCTTCCGCTTCTCGCCGCACGCGGTTGTGGACTTGGCCCTCTTCACGGATCACTTGTTCGTGCGGCCGCGGCATTGCCACTACTATTTCGGCGACTACTATGCGTCGAATTACCTGAGCGTCGGCATCTTCCCGTGGTTCGCCTTCCATCACAGCGATTTCGGGTATGACCCGATCTTCGCCTACCACCATCATCACCACCACGATCTGCGGCGGGAGGGCAACTGGGAGGCGAATCTGCGGGCGAGCTATCGGGACCGGAGTCAGAACGACGCCGACCGTCCGTCGCGGACGTTTGTGGCCGCGGAGGATCGTCCCGAGCGCGAGCGGCGAACGTCGCTGGTGAGGTCGCTGGCCGAAGTGAGCCAGTCGCCGGACACGTCGATTCGGCTGGAGCGCCTCGACGAAAATCGCCGCGCGGCAATCGCGAAACAGGCCCAGCAAGCGCGCGACTTTGTCCTGGAACGTCAGAAACTGGAGGCCCAGGAAGAGGCACGGCCGCCGCGGGAGGGCGAGGCGCCCTCTCGCGTGCGACGGCCCCGGTCGCCCATCGCGTCGGAAAAGCCACAGCCTGGCGCAGAGCGTCCGGGTCGGCCCACCCAGCCCGGAGCGGGAGAACGGCCGGAACGGCCCACGATTCCGCGGCCGGGCGCCGGGGAGCGGCCGGAGCGGCCGAGGCCGACTCCGCGACCGGGCGCCGGAGAGCGACCGGAGGTGCCGCGACCAGGCGCGGGCGAGCGGCCAGAACGCCCGACGCCGCGGCCGGGCGCTGGCGAGCGTCCGCGGCCGACGCCCCGACCGGGGGGAGGCGAGCGACCGGAAGTGCCGCGGCCTGGCGCCGGGGAACGCCCCGCAGTTCCGCGACCAGGCGCGGGCGAGCGTCCGGAACGTCCGAGGCCGACGCCGCGGCCAGGCGCCGGCGAGCGCCCGGATCAGCGTCCACCGGCGGCGCAACCCCGGCCGCAGCCCCAAGCGCGACCCGAGGTCAAGCCTCAACCGCGGCCGCAGCCGCCTCGCGAGACGCCGCGTCCCCAACCGCGTGTGGAGCCGCCGAAACCGCGCCCTCAGCCGCAGCCCGAAGTGAAACGGCCGGAGCGCCCCGAGGCGCCGAAGGTCAAGCCGCCGCGGCCTGACAAGCCGGACAAGAAGGACGACGCGGTCAAGTATCCCCGGCCGCGTCCCGAGCCGCGGCCGGAGATCAAGGAGGGGCCGTCGCTGGCCCGACCGGTGGCGCCGACGGCCAAGCGCCGTTGAGACGTCGGCGTTGTGAGAGCAAACAAGGCGTGCGTGGGTCCCGGCTTCGCGAGAGTGCGTGAAAACGCACTTTCGCGGGGCCGGGCCCGCTTTTTTTCGGTCCGGCCTCGCGTCAATCTCGGCCGCGGTTGAACAACGGAGCTAGCGACCAGCAGCTTGGCCAGCTTCTGCGCCGTGCTCTGCGGAATCGCGTAGCGATAGGGTTCGTTGCGCCCGGGCATTTTCTCCATCGCTTTGACCGCAATCGAACGGCATTCTCTCTCCTTGAGCGCGGCCGCAAGAATCGGCCGCGCCCAGCCGGACACGGGAAGCCGTCCGCGCGTTTGACCAAGTGCTGCAAGTAGGATAGTCGCTGCGACTCCAAAGACCCGTTCCTTTTCGTCAAGCGACGCGTCAACCAGTTTGTCCAGTGGGAAGTAGTCTCGTCGCGGCACGCAGTCGTTTGTCAGCTCGCCGATTGGTGCGGCCCTGGGCGCCGAGCCGAAGGGCAGGTCAGGCAGCGGCTGTCGTAGATGGGCCGGCCGCGCCAGGCGTGCGCCCGCACGTCGATTCCGATCGGGCAGTTGTACGAGCAGCAGCCGCACTGCACGCAGCGCGCGGCGTCGGGCACGACCTGCGCTTCCGCGAACGCCAAGTGACGCGACAAAAAGCCAATGCTGGCCATGCGTGCTACCTCAGGCCAAACGAGCGGATGCCGGCCGACTCGTATCGCGCCGCGAGCGCGTCGAGCTTTGTCCGCTGATTACAGAGTGCGCCGCCTTCGTGGCGCCGTTGGCCGAAAGCCGCGATATTCATGTCACCTGTGACCTGGAGCCGCTCTCTGTCACGGGCGACGCGGACCGCCTCAGCCAAGCGATCGCCAACCTCTTGACGAATGCAATCCGGTACAATCGCGACAGCGGCAAGGTAGACGTCTCGCTGCGCCGCGAAGAGGGACGAGCTGTGCTCACCATATCCGACACGGGGCCGGGCATCCCGCCGCAGGATCAGCCGACAATCTTCGACCGCTTCACGCGCGTGGACAAAACGCGCTCGCGCGATTCCGGAGGGAGCGGTCTGGGCCTGGCGATCTGCAAGGAGATCGTCGAGGCCCACGGCGGTCAGATCCGGCTGAAGAGCCGGCCCGAGGACGGAGCGTCGTTTCTAATCACTTTGCCGACATGCCCAGAGCCGAATGGTGACACGCCGCAGAAAGACGTCGATGATGTGGCGGCGTCCGTGACTCCATAGGGCAGCAGCGCACACATCGACTTGTAGATGTCCTCGCGGCACGCAATTGCGACGCGGTCGCACTGGCGACGCGGCCCTCGGGCCGCTGTCAGTTTGCGGGAATGGAGCAGCGAAACGGGTGGTTCTTTTAGCTATCAAAGGCAACTCTGAGCGACTGACGGCCGCGCAGCAGTTTCACGCTATGCGCTGCCTGACCTCGTCTGGTGTGGCTCTGGTTCGGCCCACCGATGGAATGAAGGTGTCCCGCCTCTTGCCAATAAGCGGTGGCTGCAACCGAACGAGGCAGCGCGCGACGCCAGGGATCGCCGAGGGGAATCGCGATCGTCGTTTTGGTCTAAGCTGCGCTCTAGCAGCCGGAGGGGATCGCCAGTAATTGGGCGAGCGAAAATGCACGGAACGTGTGCCATTCCGTGCGCCGCACAGAAGTGTGCGGGGCGCGCCCACAACTTGGCTGCGGCGCTCACCAATCCCACCAGGACGCAACCAGCCAGCGACCTCTCTCCGGCGAGATTCAGCGGCCATTGCACCACTCGGATGCCCGGTACGGCGCTTCCGCGCCGGCACAAAACGTGCTGCTAGAGCCGCCGGCGTATGGCCCCCCATCGGCGCGCCCTTGGTGGCTGCGTTTGCCTTTCGGGCGCCGAGGGACCGCGTCTTAACCTGTTCCAAGGAGACTTTGCAATGTTGCTCCAAGACGTCTTTCGTAGGGAGGAGGAGGTTGTCACGATGCCGCCGGACGGTTCGCTCCGTCACGCCGTCCTGAAGATGCGCGAGGAGAACGTCGGCGCCATCGTCATCACCCAGGGCAAGAAGGTCGTGGGCATCCTGACCGACCGCGACGTCGCCATGGCCCTGGCGCTGGGCAGCGCAACGCCACGCAAGCCATGGAGGGGTTCAAGGTCCGGCGGCTGCCCGTCGTCGACCGCGAGGACAACCTCGTGGGCATGGTGACGGCCGACGATCTCTTCGCCCTCCTGGCGCGCGAGATCTTCAACGTCTCCCAGGCCCTTGAGCCGGCATTGCAGGAAAAGGTCTGAAACCAACCGGGCGCTCGCCCTGCCGCGTGCCCGTCGCCACTTCGGTGCTGAGCTAAGCGCCGCCCCTCGCCACCCTGGCAGATGGCTGCCTTGCCGGGGCGCGTCCGTCGCGCGCGGCGCGGATTGGCAGGTCTCAATAGGAGCCGAACGATGTCCATCGTCCGCAATTTCGTCCTGGTCTTTGTGATGGCGGGTTCCTGCCTCGGGCCCGCCCTGGCCGGGGCGGCCGAAATCGAACGCACCATCAGCGTCACCGGCCAGGGAAGGGCCTTCAGCCCGCCCGACATGGCCGCCATTCACACCGGCGTTGTCACCGAGGACAAGACGGCCAGCCAGGCCCTGGCAAAAAACAACAAGGCCATGGCAGCCCTCCTGGACGTGCTGAAGGAGCACAAGATCGCCGCCAAGGACGTGCAGACATCGAGCTTCCACGTCGCCCCGGTCTACAAACAGGACGAACGGGGCCGCACGCTGCCCGAAATCGTCGCCTATCGCGTCACCAATCAGGTGCGCGTCCACGTTCGGAACTTGCCTGACCTCGGCGAAGTCCTGGACGCCATCGTGCAGGCGGGAAGCAACCAGGTGTCGGGAATCAGCTTCGGCATCGACGATCCGACGGGCGTCCTCAACCAGGCGCGCAACCGCGCCGTGGCCGATGCCCGCAGCCGGGCCGAGCTGTTCGCGCAGGCGGCGGGGGTGCGCGTGGGAAAGGTGCTCACGATCGCCGACAGCCAGACCTACGTGCCGCGCCCCGAGTTCTTCGCGCGGGGCGCGGAAGCGCAGGCGGCGGGCGTGCCCATCGCCACGGGCGAGCAGGAAGTGCAGGCCGCCGTCCACATCGTCTTCGCCCTGGAAGACCGATGACGACCGTCGCAGGCGGCGCGCGTCTTTCCGCATCGGCACGGCAGTTGCTTCGCCTACCCATGTCGAGTTCAAGCGGTCCTTTCAGGAAAGGCGCAAACATGTCCGTCGGCAGAATCTGCGTGCGGGATGTGGACACCGCCGAAGCCCACGAATCCGTTCAGGTCGCCGCCGAGCGGATGCAGGAGCGCGGCGTCGGGACGCTCGTCGTGCTCAATGCGGCGCAAGAGCCGATCGGCATCGTGACCGATCGCGACCTGACCGCCCGCGTCCTTGCCAGGCGCCGCGACGCGACCCAGACGCCGCTTTCCGAAGTGATGACGCCCGGCCCCACGACGATCTCGGAAGAGGCCACGATCGAGTCCGGCCTGTCGCTGATGCGCAGCGGGGGCTTTCGGCGGCTGCCCGTGGTCGACCGCGACGGAAAGCTCGTCGGCTTGTTGAGCCTCGACGACGTCTTGACGCTGCTGGCCGAGGAATTCAACTTGATCGGGCAATTGCTGAGACGAGGAACGCCTGCGCGAATTCCCTGAAACATCTCCCGATCAAGATCGGACGGGGTCGATTCCACTCAAAGCCAAAGGTCTCACCATGGTACGCGATGAGCCGTTGCGGAAAATCCTGGAGAGCTTGATCGAGGCCGTTCATCTTCAAGCCAAGGAGCTGGAAAAGCTGGTTGACCGCGTGGAGCAGGTGGCAGGCCCGTTGGGTTATCAACCCCAGTTCTCCGTCATCGCTTCGGAATTGAGCGACCTGCACATCAAGGTCAAGCACCTGCAGTCGCCGGCTTCGGCGGCGCAGTGACGTCCGCCGATTTCTTTCGATCTGCCGCGCAGAGCACACTCGACCGCACGCCTAGCGCGCCAAATCGCACAGTGCCGAGCGCCCGCGGCGCACCCTGACAAAAAGGGCAAGCTGCGTACCGCACCATCCTCGCGCGCTTCCTCATGCCAGACGATGTTCCGCGCGCGTCATTGGCCCGTGATTTGCTCCCACGAACTGGCAGTCCGCGGGACGCCTCAACGCGCGATCAAACCGCCCGCTCGTCGCGGTCCTGCGTCAATCCATCGTCAGGCAGCCGCGCATGACCCAAGCCGCATCGACTCCCGCTACGCAAGCCCCGCCGCTCGAAGCGACGGACGAGCAACTCTTGCTCCGTTATCGCGACGCCGGCGACGTCGAGGCGTTTGAGACGCTGGTGCATCGCTATGAGAAGCCGATCTACAACTACCTGCTGCACTACTTGCACAGCCCCTCGCTGGCCGAGGACGCCTTTCAATCGACCTTCCTCCGCGTTCACGAGGCGAGCCGCGCCTATTCCGGGGACCGCCCGGTGCGGCCATGGCTGTACAGCATCGCCACGCACCTGGCCATCGATGCCCTCAGGAAGGAGGGGCGGCGGCAGGCCGTCAGCCTCGACGAGCAGCAAACGACGGACGAGGCCGACCTGGGCTCGCTTCTCAACGTGCTGAAGTCCACGGTGCAGACGCCGCTGGAACAACTGGAGACCGACGAGCGCGCGAAGTGGACCCGGCAGGCCGTCGACGATTTGCCGGACCGCCTCCGCGCCGTCTTGTTGTTGATCTACTTTCAAGGGCTGAAGTACCAGGAGGTGGCCGAAGCGCTGCATTTGCCGGTGGGCACCGTCAAATCGCGCGTCCACAAGGCGCTCTTGGCGTTGAACACCGCCTGGCGGCGAAACCATCCGGAGGGTCGGTAGCGCCGGGCTTTCACACGCTGGCGAGTCGGCCAT
Source organism: Planctomycetia bacterium (assembly GCA_016177915.1). Lineage (GTDB taxonomy): Bacteria > Planctomycetota > Planctomycetia > Pirellulales > S012-138 > JACOUI01. Next base: position 11,743 of record JACOUI010000230.1, on the reverse strand, counting down.
GCAAGACAAGCTCCTCGGGTATCTGCTGGGCGCACTGGAAGGAGAAGAAACGGCCTTCGTCGAGCAGGCGCTAACTTCCGACGGCGAAACGCGGCGGCAGCTCGACGTCTGGCGTCTGGCGCTCGTGCCGCTGCAATCCCTCCCAAGGCAAGTGGACGCTCCGGCGGGCCTCACCCGCCGCACCTGCCAGAGAATTCGGGACACGCGTCGCCCGGCCGGTGACTAGCAAGCCCCCGTCGTTGCGCGATTCTCGTCGCCTCCTGTTGCGTCGGCCCGACTGGCGTGGCGGCACGCGGAGCCCCAGGAATCGGCGCAGGGGAAGCTTGCATCTTCCTGAAAACTCAGGCACATGATTTGCAACCTCACCTCTTCCGACGCACGATTGCTCGCTTCCAGGAGTTCGTCCTACCATGGCTCATAAGCAACTCTTGTTCTATGCCGCCGCGCGGGAGAAAGTGCTCCGCGGCGCGACGGCCCTGTCGGACGCGGTCCGAGTCACCCTGGGTCCCCGCTCCAAATGTGTGCTCGTGCAGAAGAAGTGGGGAAAACCGCTGGTCTGCAACGACGGCGTGACGATCGCCAAGGAAATCGAGCTGAAAGACCCGGAGGAAAACCTGGGCGCGCAGATGATGCGCGAAGCCGCCGAGCGGACCGGGGAGGCCGTGGGCGATGGGACGTCGACCTCCACGGTCCTGGCGCACGCCATTTTCGCCGAAGGGCTCAAGAACGTCGCCGCCGGCGCGAGCGCCATCGACGTGAAGCGGGGCCTGGATCGCGGCCTGCGCGCCGCCGTGGCGACCATCAAGGCGCTCTCGCGGCCCGTCGAGAGTCGCAAGGAACGGGCGCAGGTCGGCACCATCTCCGCACACAACGACTCCGCCATCGGCGACCTGGTCGCCGACGCCATGGAGAAGGTCGGCCGCGAAGGGGTGATCTCCGTGGAAGAGGCCAAAGGGACGGAGACCTCCCTGGAAGTCGTGGAAGGCATGCAGTTCGACCGCGGCTACCTCTCTCCCTACTTCATCACCGACGCGGAGAAAATGGAGGCGGCGCTCGAGGACCCGCTCGTCTTCCTGTATGAGAAAAAGCTCTCCAGCGTGAAGGACTTGATTCCGCTCTTGGAGCAGACCGCCCAGGCGCGGCGGCCCTTGCTGATCATCGCCGAAGACGTCGAGGCCGAGGCCCTGGCCACCCTGGTCGTGAACAAGCTGCGGGGAGTGCTGGCCTGCGCCGCGGTCAAGGCGCCGGGCTACGGCGACCGCCGCAAGGCGATCATGGAAGACATCGCCGTTCTGACGGGCGGCCAGTTCTTCGCCGAGGAACTCGGTTTGAAGCTGGAGAGCGTCGCGCTCAATCAGCTCGGCAAGGCCAAGCGCGTCGTCCTCGACAAGGACACTACGACGCTTATCGGCGGCGCAGGCAAGAAGGAGGACATCCAGGGGCGCTGCAGCGACCTCCGCAAGCAGATCGAGAAAACGACCTCGACCTACGACAAGGAGAAGCTCGAGGAACGCCTCGCCAAGCTGGCTGGCGGCGTGGCCGTCGTGCGCGTCGGCGCCCCCACCGAGACCGAAATGAAAAGCCGCAAGGAAGCCTTCGAGGACGCCATCAACGCCACCAAGGCCGCCGTGGCCGAGGGCATCGTCCCCGGCGGCGGCTGGGCATTGCTGCGGGCGATCGAGTCCGTCGAGCAGGAGGAGTCCCAGTGCAACGGCGACGAGCGCACCGGGCTGCGCATTCTCAAACGCGCGCTGGAAGTGCCCACCCGCCAGATCGCCGAGAACTCCGGGGCCGACGGCGGCGTGGTGGTGGGCCGCATGCGGGCCGAGAAGGGGAACGTCGGCTTCGACGCCGCCCGCTCCGAGTACGTCGATCTGGTCCAGGTCGGCATCGTCGATCCGACGAAGGTGGTGCGGACCGCCCTGGAAAACGCCGTCTCCGTGGCCAGCGTCCTGCTTCTGACGGAGGCCACGCTGACGGAAATCGAGGAACCCAAGGAGGCAGGCCGGGGCGGAATGCCGGAAGAGTAAGCACAACGGCCCGGAGGGAGGTTGGCACGGCCTTTGCGTGACAAACGACAGGATCGTCGAGAGGAATAACTCAGATTTCGCTGTCCTGGCAAGGGGCGCCGAGGGGCGTCAGCCGGCGACCGGACGCCCTTCGCGTCGTGGAGAAAAAACCATGGCCATCATCGGAATCGACCTGGGGACGTCGAACCCGGCTGCGGCCGTGCTGCGCGGCGGACGCGCCGTCATTATCCCCAGCGCCGAGGGGATCACGCTGGGCGGCAAGGCGTTCCCCAGCTACGTCGCCATCACCTCCGACGGCCAGATGCTGGTCGGCGAGCCCGCGCGGCGGCAGGCGGCGGCCAATCCCGAGGGCACGGCGACGGCTTTCAAGCGGAAAATGGGCCAGCGCGTGAAGGTGCGTTTGCGGGACCTCGAGTTCACGCCGGAGCAACTCTCCGCCTTCCTGCTGCAGAAGGGCCTGGCCGTCTTCGGAGGCGGGCGCGGCGACCTCTTCCTGGCCATCCAGGTGCACGTTCCGGGACGCCTCTCCCGCGAGGAGCGCGAGACCTACGAGCGCCTGCGGTCGCTTCCGCGCTAGGCCGTGTTGAGCCCTGAATGCCGTGGGATTGGAGAATGTCGTTACCTATTTGCGTGCGGCCGAGGCACAATCCTGGGAGGCGGCAAAGTGAGCGACACAGCCATTGGCACGCGGTTTGTCCGGTGGTTCGATGAGATCGGCATCGAAGACGTTCCGCTCGTGGGCGGCAAGAACGCCTCGCTGGGTGAGATGTGCCGCGAACTTCGCCCGCGCGGCGTGAACCTCGCCGATGGCTTCGCCGTCACCGCCGAGGCCTATCGCTACTTCCTCCGCGTGGCCGGGCTGGACGCGAAAATCCGCGAGTTACTGCGCGGCCTGGACAAGCGCGACGTGGCCGACCTGCAGCGGCGCGGCCGGCGGGTGCGGCAGGCGATCGTGGCGGCCGAGCTCCCACAAGACCTGCAAGACGAGATCGCCGCCGCCTATGACGAGCTTTGCCAGCGCGCCGGCGAGCACGCCGACGTCGCCGTCCGCAGTAGCGCCACCGCCGAGGACCTGCCCGACGCCAGCTTCGCCGGCCAGCAGGAAACCTATCTCAACGTCCAGGGCCACACGGCCTTGTTGGAGAGCTGCCGCCGCTGCTTCGCCTCGCTCTTCACCGACCGGGCCATTTCCTACCGCGAGGACAAAGGCTTCGACCACTTCAAAGTCGCCCTGTCGATCGGCGTGCAGCAGATGGTCCGCTCCGACCTGGCCGCCGCCGGCGTGATGTTCTCCATCGACACCGAAACCGGCTTCCGCGATTGCGTCTTGATCAACGCCGCCTACGGCCTGGGCGAAAACGTCGTGCAGGGATCCGTCAACCCCGACGAGTATTACGTCTTCAAGCCCACGCTCCGCGACGGCTACCGGCCGATCCTGCAAAAGACGCTGGGGACGAAGGAGTTCAAGCTGGTCTACGACGTGGGCGGCGGCAAGATGGTCAAGAACGTGCCCGTCGCCCCGGACGAGCGCGTCCGCTTTGCGATCAGCGACGACGAAATCCTGCAGCTTGCGCGGTGGGCCTGCGAGATCGAGGAGCACTACACCCAGAAGCGCGGCCGCTATACGCCGATGGACATGGAGTGGGCCAAGGACGGTCGCACGGGCGAGCTGTTCATCCTGCAGGCACGCCCCGAAACCGTCCAGTCGCTTAAAACCTGGGACGAAATCGAGGTCTACAAACTTCACAAACGGGGGCGCGTGCTGGCCAAGGGGAGGAGCGTCGGCGAGAAGATCGCCGCCGGCCCGGTGCGCATCGTGCGCAGCGTGCAGGAGTTGCCGGGCGTGCGGGACGGCGACGTTCTCGTCACCGACAAGACCGACCCCGACTGGGAGCCGACGATGAAGAAAGCGTCGGCAATTGTGACCAATCGCGGCGGACGGACGTGCCACGCCGCCATCGTCAGCCGCGAGCTGGGCCTGCCCGCCATCGTCGGCGCCGAAAACGCCACCGAGGCGCTCCGCCCAGGTCAGGAAATCACCGTCTCCTGCGCCGAGGGCGAGATCGGCTTCGTGTACGACGGCAAGCTTCCCTTCGCCGTCGAGCGCGTGGACCTCCGCGAGCTGGGCCGCCCGAAGACGAAGGTCATGATGAACGTCGGCAACCCCGACGAGGCCCTGCGCCTGTCGATGCTTCCCGGCGACGGCGTGGGCCTGGCGCGGGAGGAGTTCATCATCTCCACCTACGTCAAGGTACACCCGATGGCGCTCCTGGAGTACGCGCGGCTCGACGACCCGGAGGTCAAGCGCCGGATCGACGAGCTGACCGCCGGCTACGACGACAAGCCGCAGTTTTTCGTGGACAAGCTCGCGCAGGGCGTGGCCATGATCGCCGCCGCTTTCTATCCGCGGGACGTCATCGTCCGCCTCAGCGATTTCAAGACCAACGAATACGCCAACCTGGTCGGCGGCCGGAAGTACGAGCCGGCGGAGGAGAACCCGATGCTCGGCTTTCGCGGCGCCTCGCGCTATTACGACGAGCGCTTCCGCGACGGCTTCGCCCTGGAATGCCGGGCCATGAAAAAAGTCCGAGACGAGATGGGCCTCGTCAACGTCAAGCTCATGGTCCCTTTCTGCCGCACCGTCGAGGAAGGCCGCAAGGTGCTGGCCGAAATGGAAAAGCACGGCCTTGCGCGCGGGAAGCGGGGCCTGGAGGTCTACGTCATGTGCGAGATTCCCAGCAATGTGATCCTGGCCGAGGAGTTTGCCGAGGTGTTCGACGGGTTTTCGATCGGCTCCAACGACCTGACGCAGCTCGTGCTGGGAGTGGACCGCGATTCGGCGATCGTCGCGCCGCTCTTCGACGAGCGCAACGCCGCCGTCAAAAAAATGATCGCCAGCGTCGTGCAGACGGCCAAGGCCAAGGGGCGTAAGATTGGGATCTGCGGCCAGGCCCCCAGCGACTACCCAGACTTCGCGAGGTTCCTGGTCGAAATCGGCATCGACAGCATTTCGCTTTCGCCCGACGTGGTGCTGAAGACCACCCTCGATATCCTCGCGGTCGAAAAATCCCTGGGCCGGCGGTGAAACACAACTCCGGCAGCTTCACAGATAGCGGTAAGTCGCATTCTTGCGCGTGCCGCACGTCAATCAGCCGCTGCCGGGTAACCCACCGGCAGCAAGTAGACAGGGTGGAGTCTCTTTGGCAGGTGCACCAATTCGGCGACTTTCCAGTCGTCAAAGGCGCCCACGGGGACGCCGGCGAGGCCCATCGCAGTGGCCTGGAGCAAGACGTTCTGGGCGACGTGACCGGCCTCGAGCAGGCAATAGCGTTCCGCGCGGTCGCCGTATTTCGACGCCGTCTTCGCCACGTCGACAGTCACGACGAGGCAAAGCGGCGCCTCGCCGACGCAGGACTGGTCCAGCGCGGCGGCCTGGAGCCGGCTGCGCACATCGCCGCCCAGGATTCGCCGCAGCGCGTGCTGCTGCGCAGCGTATTGATAGACGCCGGTGGCGTCCACGACGAACATGTCGACCGGAAAGATCGCCCCCGCGGAGGGGGCGGTTCGCAATGCCGCTTCTTGGTCGGTAATTCCCTGTCCTGCCCAGCAAAGTTGCGCGACCTGCTCCATCAACACGGTTCGCTTCGAGAACTCGCGCTGACTCCGCCGCCGGCTCAAGGCCGCGGCCACGGACAGGCCGTCGTGTGTCGTCGGTGCGGGCAGAAGCTGCTCGCGACTGTCGAGCAGGACCGTCATGGCACAGCCTCGTTGGACGCGGAATGCCAAAGCCACGCGGCTCAATCTGCAAACGTTGTGCCGGCGCCTCCACGTCCGTGTTCGGCATAGAGTTTGCTCCCCTGCAGAGAGCAGTAAAGGAAACGGCGCCAGGCAAGGGCGCCTCCAAGCCGTTGCCGAAAAGGAGACCAGACATGCTCGCAGAATTCAGCGTCTACCCCGTCGCAGTGGAACACATGAGCAAGGACGTCGCCAAGGTCGTCGACGTGCTCAGCGGCACGGGCTTGGCCTATCGCGTCGGCCCCATGGGGACCTGCATCGAAGGGAACCTGGGGCAGGTCCTCGCCGTCATTCAACGCTGCCACGAGGCTGTGGCCAACGCCCACGGTCGTGTCGTCACCACGATCGTGATCGATGACCGCAAAGATCAACCGCATCACCTGGCCGAGGTGGTCCCCAGCGTGGAGAAGCAGCTCGGGCACAAGGTTCCGACCTAGGCGGGGGGCGAAGCGTACGGGCGGGGCGTGCGGAACGGCACGCCGCGCCTGGGCTTTAGCGCGTCGCCGCGCGCTTTTCAGTCTTGATCGGTCGATTTTTGCACATGAAAGAATGGTTCCTGCAGATCGACCCGATCTTCCAGGCGCTCGTTGCGACACTCGGCACGTACGCCGTGACGGCGGTCGGCACCCTTCCCGTGCTCTTCTTTCGATCGGCCCCGCGCCGGCTGATGGATGCGCTGATGGGCTTCTCCGGCGGCATGATGGTGGACAACTTGCTGGGATGAGAGTCAATGGCGGAGGATGCCAACATGCCAGAAGCTACCGCGATGGCGTTCCAATTGATCTCCGGCGGCGCTCATGCGGCCCTTGCCGAGGCCCTGGCCGCAGAGCTGGGCGTTGCGCTTTCGCGCGCGGAAATCACGCCGTTTGCGGACGGCGAATTGCGCGTACACGTCGCGGATCCGGTCCGAAATACGTCGGTCTTCGTCGTTCAGCCCACCTGCCCGCCGGTGAACGAAAACCTCATGGTCCTGGCGCTTTTGATCGACGCGATCCGGGCGGCGGGCGCAAGTCACGTCACGGCACTTGTCCCCTACTTCGGCTACGCCCGGCAGGAGCAGCGGTCTCGCGAGGGGGATTCGCGTTCGGCGCAAGTGGCCGCACGGCTGCTGGGAAGCGTCGGGTTGGACCATCTCGTCACGCTCGACCTGCACGCCCCAGCGCTGGAAAGCGCCTTTCCGTTCCCGGTCACGCACCTGCCCGCGCAGGAGATCTTCTTGGCCCTTATCCAAGGTTGGGCGCTTGGCGATTGCGTCGTCGTTTCGCCCGACGCTGGCGGCCTGAAGCGCGCCCAGCGGTTTGCGACGGCCCTCGGCGCCCCGGTGGCCGTCGTCACGAAGGGCCGGCAGCGGCCCGACGTGTCCGTAGCCTTGCAGGTCCTGGGGAACGTCACCGGGAAGACGTGCATCCTCGTCGACGACATCGCCAGCACGGGACGCACGCTGGCCGGCGCGGCCGCCGCACTTAAGGATGCCGGCGCTACCGAGATAAACGCGGTCTTCACTCATCCCATTATGGCGCCGGGCGCCTTGGACCGTCTGCTGGGTGCGCCCATCGCGCGGCTCGCCACCTCCAACAGCATCGCGATCGCTCCACATCCGCGGCTGGAAATCGTCTCGATTGCGCCCCTTCTGGCACAGTCCGTGCGAAAACTGTGCGGGCTTGACGCATAACACCAGCTTCTTCGCCCAAAATCCTTTGGCTTATGGCTCGGTACGGCTTTTGCTCGCCATTAGCCGCCAGGACGCCGAGAGGCCCCAGAAACCGCCGCGCCACGGCGGCGATCCAGCCAGCGCGCCGGACATCCGGCGGCGGGATCGGCCCTGGCAAGCCACCGTACGGAATGGCCAGTGGCAAGGGGCACTGCAGGGCCTCTACGGCGCCCGTTTTTCACCAGCACGTCCAAAACGCCCTGCCGGGAGGCTTTTATGACGACGCGTACACCCACCCGACTCGCCCCCAAGGAACAAGAGGTGATCATCCCGTCGGGCCAGCGCAGGTTGGAAGGCATCGTCTGCGAACCCGAGGGCGCGCGGGGCGGCGTCGTGTTTGCACACGGGAGCGGCAGCGGGCGGCTGAGCCCACGCAATCAGTTCGTCGCCCGCGTGTTGCAGGAGGCTGGATTGGCGACGTTGCTGATCGACTTGCTGGAAGAGGAGGAAGCCGAAGACCGCGAGAACGTGTTTGACATTGCGCTATTGGCCACGCGGCTGGCCAGCGCCGCGCACTGGTTTGCCGACGGTCACGCCGCCGGCGGGACCTTTCGCCTGGGGTACTTCGGCGCCAGCACGGGCGCGGCCGCCGCGCTCGTGGCTGCTGCAAGGGAGCCGGCGTTGTGCGGCGCGGTCGTGTCGCGCGGGGGCCGCCCCGACCTGGCTTGGGACGTGCTACCCCGCGTTACCGCCCCTACGCTGCTGATCGTCGGCGGAGACGACGACGTCGTGCTCGACCTCAACCGCCGGGCGCTGGCACGGCTCAAATGCACGAAGGAGTTGACCGTCATCCCCAGGGCAACGCACCTCTTCCCGGAGCCAGGCGCCCTGGAGAAAGTCGCGCAGCTTGCCGCTGACTGGTTCATCCGCTATTTGACGGAGGGATGCAATGTTCCGTGACCGCGCAGACGCAGCCAGGCAGTTGGCGGCCAAACTAAAACGCCGCAAGCTCACGAACCCTCTCGTGTTGGCGATCCCGCGCGGCGGCGTCGTGACGGGCGCCGTCCTGGCGCGCGAGCTTTCGGCCGATTTGGACATCGTCCTCTCGCGCAAGCTGCGAGCCCCGGGTCAGCCGGAATTGGCCGTCGGCGCGGTATCGGAAACGGGAGAAATCTACTTGAACCCCGGCGTGCTGGGACAGGTCGCGAGCGAGGAGTACCTGGCCGACGAGCGCCGACACCAGATGCAGGTGATTGCCCGGCGGAAGGAGCTTTTCCGCAAGGCCCGGCCGGCGGCGCCGATCGCCGGGCGAACCGTGATCGTCACCGACGACGGGATTGCTACGGGCGCGACGATGATCGCCGCCTTGCAGACCGTCAAGCCGCAGGGGGCCCGCGAACTGATTGTGGCCGTGCCCGTCGCTTCGCCGGACCGCCTGGCGAGCGTCAAGCGCTGGTGCGATGAAACGGTCTGTCTGCTGACGCCGCGAGATTTCTGGGCCATCGGACAGTTTTACGAGGACTTCCGTGAAGTGACGGATGACGAAGCGGTAGACCTTTTGCGGCAATTTGCACCGCAACATGCCACGGCGACGTAATCGCGCGCTTAGAGTGTGCTCTTGACCGCGCGCGTTCGCGACGAACGGTGCGCGCTCGCACACTGCTGGCACCAAGCCCGCCTCGAGCCTCTCTAGCTCGTGATCGGCCCAGCGGCACACCGCAATACGTCCCGTCGCAAGCCGACCCGCGATGAAACCGCCGACCCGGCGCTCTTGGCACAGCTTTTGCGAAAGGGGCGGGCGACTCGTGCATATCCAGCCGACCGGGCGAGTCGCCAGAGGCGCCAATTCTCCAAGGAGTACCACAATTATGCCATCCGCCGCCTTGACAACCCAGCGCGTAACGATTTCCAGGCGCGCGTCCGAAATTCGAGCAGCGTGGAGCACGCGGCAGCGCCGCCAGCGAGCGACGGAAGGACGCCGCCGGTTCGAAGAACTCCTTCGCCTGATCGTCGGTTTGGACTGCGATTGTGAGGTCTGGGCGGTGGGCGCTTTGGCTTTTGTCGATCTGCAACGGATCGCCCCCTGAACGACAGGAGAGCCCACAATGCGCGTCGAGAAGGGCGTGATCGTGGCTTTGGGATACGGAAAGTATTTTCGCTCCGATCGGATCGTTGGCCTGGAGCCGATTGAGGAAGGGCGTGGGCCCGGCCGTCGAACCAACGTCTACGTCGAAGGTCTCCCGCAAGCCATCGTCGCCTCACGCAGCGAGGGGGCCATCCTTCGCGACCTGACCGAGACTCCGAAAGAGATCACCAAGGCCAGGGAACAGTATGAGCTTTTGAGTGACATCGTCGAGACGATCGCGGAGATCAACCCGCTGCTGCGATCGATCATTCGAGATCAAGGCAAGTGGGACCTCGACAGGCTTGAAGAGCGCATCAAAGACACGCTGGCCGAGGAGGAGCATTCGAGCGATACGGCGTGACGGCAGGCCATGCCTGCCTGCAAATCGGATGTCTCGGGTTGGTTCTGTTCTCCGCTCCCCAGGTCTTGCTCGCAGGCGAATCGTAGAGCCTCACGATCGGATCGCCTGTCACGAGACAGTTGCCTGAGTATGTCACACCACGCAGAGACGCCTTCCGCCGATGACCTGATGACGTTGTTCTTGTGCGGCGACGTCATGACCGGCCGCGGGATCGATCAGATTCTGCCGCAACCCGGCGATCCTTGCCTGCACGAACCGTATATTCGCGACGCGCGGGACTACTGGCGGCTGGCGGAAGTTGCCAACGGACCGGTTCCCAGGCCGGTCGCTGAGGAGTACATCTGGGGAGATGCCCTGGAGGAGTGGAACCGGGTAAGGCCCGACGTGCGAATTGTCAACCTGGAGACGGCCGTCACCACCAGCGACGATTACTGGCAGGGCAAGGAAGTCCACTATCGGATGTCGCCGCGGAACGTCGGGTGTCTCAAAGCTGGGCGAATCGACTGCTGCACGCTGGCGAATAACCACGTTCTCGATTGGGGATATCCAGGCTTAACGGAGACGTTGCGGACGCTGCAGCAGGCGGGCTTCAAGACGGCCGGCGCGGGCCAGAGCCAGGCCGAAGCCGAGGCGCCCGTCACGCTGGACCTGGGCAACAAGGGCCGCGTCGTCGTCTTCGCCTGCGGATCGGAAACGAGCGGCATTCCGTCGGAATGGGCCGCTGCCGACGGCCGTCCCGGCGTGAACCTCCTGCCGGACATGTCCGATGCGACGGTGGATCGAATCCATAGCGCCATCGCCCGGCACCGGCGCGACAGCGATGTGATCATCGCTTCGGTTCACTGGGGCAGCAATTGGGGCTACACAGTCACCCTCGCCGAACGTTCGTTTGCGCAGAAACTCATCGACCACGCCGGGGTCGACGTCGTACACGGGCACTCGTCTCACCACGTCAAAGGAATTGAGGTCTACCGCAATCGGCTGATCCTCTACGGATGCGGCGACTTCGTCACCGACTACGAAGGAATCCGTGGCTACGAGAGCTTCCGGGGGGACTTGGCGCTTATGTACTTCGCGAGCGTCGAGGCATCGTCGGGCCGTCTCGTCCGGCTCCGCATGACGCCCCTGCAAGTCCATCGCATGCGGCTCCGCCGCGCCTCTGCGGCGGATGCCGACTGGCTTCGCGAGGTTCTCGACCGGCAAGGCAATCCGTTGGGCACGCACGTCTACCTCGCGGAAGAAGGCACGCTGACATTGCAATGGAGCTAACCCGTCGGCCGCAGGCGCCGCGCTTCCGGCTGCTCGACCTCGTCGAGTGCGGCCTGCCGGTTCACAAAAAGCACAAAGTCGCTGTTCGACGGATGCCGGGCCAATTGTGCCGTCAATCCCTGCATGGCCTCGTCCGGCCTCAGCCCCGAGAGTGCGCGGCGCCAGTGGTTCACCGCCAGCAGCGTGGCGGCGCTGAGCAATTGTTCCTCGCGCCGCGTGCCCGATCTCGGCAAGTCAATCGCCGGCCAGATGCGCTGTTCCGCCAGTCGTCGGTCAAGCACGAGTTCCGAGTTTCAGGTTCCCTTGAACTCCTCAAAGATCAGGTCATCCATGCGGCTGCCGGTTTCGACCAGGGCGGTCGCCAGGATCGTGAGCGACCCTCCTTCCTCGAAAGCCCGGGCTGCGGCAAAGAGCTTTTTGGGAACGTCGAGCGCCCGGGGCCGGTCCCGTGACTTTCGCCGGCCCAACCAGTTCCCAGTAGCTGGTGTGGCTCTCCGGGCTACCGTGCGGCC
>JACOUI010000229.1 GCA_016177915.1 Planctomycetia bacterium | reverse complement strand
GGTTGCTTCTGCGGCGGTTGCTTCTGCGGCGGTTGCTTCTGCGGCGGTTGCTTCTTCCGGGCGAACCGGGACTGCGCTGCGAGCGTGTCCCGCCGGCGCTCGTTTGAAAGCTGCTCGACGTAGTGCACGAGGTCCCAGACGGTTTGCGGATCGTCCGGAAATTGAAGTCGCGAATCCGGCATGCGGCCGCCCTTCACCCCGGCGTAGACGCGGCGGTAAATGTCGTCCGGCTCGTTACCGCCGTGCAGCATGCCGGACGTGAGGTCCGCCGGCCGAATGGCGTAGCCCCAGGCGTCCTTTTGGTTTTCGACCAGCGTGCCCCGGCCGTTCTCGAGATGGCATTTGACGCAGTTGGCCTTCGCACTCAAGAACGCCTGCTTTCCCCGCTCGATCGATTCCTTCGTCGCCGGCGGAACCGGCCGCGGCGGGTACAGCACCTGCTGGGGTGCCTTCTTCCACAGCCGCAGCGCGTCCTCGATCGCGGTCGAGACGCCTTCCGCATTGATCTCCTCTTCGCTCTGGGCCAAGAGCGCCAGTTGCGTCTCCAATTCTCCGCGATAGGTGAGCACCAGCACGTGATCGACCAGCGCTTCGATGTCCTCGTCCGGCAGCAGCGAAAAGCTGGGCATCGATGTGCCTTTCACTCCCTGCCGGACCGTCCGCACAAGGTCGGCGCGCAGCGCCTTGGCGCCCGGCTCGGTCGACGTGAACTTGAACTCCCCGCGGCGGTAGTCGCGCGGCTTGGGATCGAGGTGCTTGGCCGCCGGCCCCGCGCCGTCGCCCGTGGCCCCGTGGCACGCCTCGCAGCGCTCGGCGTACAGCGCGGCCGCTCGCGCCAGCTCGCGCGGCGGACGATTCTCGCCGAGGAGCTTCGGGGCGCCGTACGTCCCGCAGTGCTCCTCCAGCGCCGCGTGGACCTGCTGCTGCAGTTCCGCCGATAGCTCCAGCACCGGCGGCGAAGAAACGTACGCCGGCTCGGGCGCCTTCTGGCACCCCAGGGCCGCCACGATCATGGCAAGAAAGCCCGCACCGGTTCGTCGCAGCGGCATGAGCGTTTCTTCCTGAGCGCGGGATTGGCGCGCACGCCTCCCCGCGCGCCGCGTCGGACGCAAAACTCGTTGCGAAAAAGCCCCCGGTCGGCTGCGCAGCAGCGACCGGGTGGGATTCACGTCACCGGGGGAGAGCAAGTTTGATACCAACCGATGGCGCAGTCGCACATTCGCCGGAAAGTCGCCGGCGCTTGTTAGATAGGGCCGCTGCACCCGCTTTGTGGCACTCAACGTTTCAGATTGGCGCGCGACCTCAGCGCGCCGAGCGGCACTCCGTTTGCGCGCATGTGTGCCAATCCGCACACTGATAACGCTGGACGGAATGAAAGGCCCGCCATCGACGCCCTTCGCCGCCGCTGCTGAGCCCGGCGGCCCGTTCGGCACCCAGGGGGCGTGACGCCGTCGGCCCGGTGCGCCAGCGCTTGCGACCGCCGCGGTGCGTCCCGCAGCGTCGCTACGAGAACAGCTCGCACAGCGCCCGGCCCCCCTCGACGATCTGCACCGGCCGGCCCTGCGCATCGGGCAGCCGCAGCTCGGGGTCGATTCCCAGGGCGTAGTAGAGCGTCGCGGCCAGGTCTTCCGGCGAGACGGGATGGTCCAGCGGATAGGCCGCGTCCTTGTCCGAACGGCCGTACGTCGTGCCGCCGCAAACGCCGCCCCCGGCCAGCACGGCCGGAAAGAGCGTGCTCCAGTGCCCCCGGCCCCAGCGGTCGGTGGCCTGCGGCGTGCGGCCCATTTCGCCCAGCGCCACAACCAGCGTCTCCGCCAAGAGGCCGCGCTGATCGAGGTCCGCCAGCAGCGCCGAGAGGGCCTGATCGAAGGTCGGCAGCAGGTGATTCTTGACGTCGTCGCTGTGGAGGTGCGAATCCCAACTGTAGCCGTCCACGGCGTCGTAATGGACCGTGACGAACCGCGCGCCCGCCTCGACTAGCCGCCGCGCCATCAGGCACGACTGGCCCAGGAGGTGCCGGCCGTAGCGATCGCGCAGCCGCGGCTCCTCGCGCTTAATGTCCAACGCCCGGCGCGTCGGCTCCGACGAGACGAGCGCCAGCGCCCGCTCACGAAACCGGCCGTACTCCCGCTGGCGCCGCCCGTCCAGCTCCCGCCGCGCCGCGTCAAACTGCGCCAGGAGCGAAACGCGGGCCAGCGTGCGGTCGAGCGAAAGCTGCGGCGCAAGACCCTCGATCTCGAACGTCAGCTCGGCGTCCGTGCAGTCGCGCCAATACGGATTGTCCTTGGCGTCGCGCTTGTCCACGGTCGTCGTCAGCGGGTTATAGGCCCGGCCCAGCCAGCCGGCGTATTCGCCAGGCCGCAAATACTGGCCCTCCTGCTCGATCCGCCCCAGGCGGTTGGGGACGACGGCGTAGCTGGGAAGATCGCGCTCGCCGCCGCCGGTGGAGTGCTGCGCCACGTGCTCCACGACCGACCCGATGCTGGGCCAGTCCTGGGGCGTGGCGTTGAAGCCGCCGCCGATGGGCACGTGCCATCGCCGGCCGGTCTGGATGTAATGTCCGCCGCCGCTGTGGTCGTTGTAGTTGTGCGTCATCGTGCGCACGACGCAGAACTTGTCGGAGATCGCGGCCAGCCGCGGCAGGTGCTCGCAAATCGCCAGGCCGCTCGTCCGCGACGGCGTCGGCCGGAAGGGCCCGCGGATTTTTTCCGAGGCCTCCGGCTTCAGGTCGAAGGTCTCAAGCTGGCTGGGTCCGCCGAAGAGCAGCACGAAGATGACCGACCTGGCCCGCCCGCCGACCGGCGCCGGCGCCTTTTCCTCCGCCGCCAGCAGCTTCGGCAGCGAGAGGCCCAGCAGGCCCGCGCCGCCGGCGCGGAGCAGCTCGCGGCGAGAGACCCCGTCGCAGGCGCTGCGCGGATGGCCAAGGAGCGAGAGCATCGAGTCGCCGCATCGCAGAGTTCTGGATCCGACCGGTCGGTCAGCCGTGCATATTAACGATTGTTGATGCGTTTGTAAGCTCGAATTCTCCGCCGTGCGTTTGAAGTCCCCGTCGCAATGTCCTCCACGCGCGTTACGCCTTCGGCATCAGAAACCTCACGCACACCGGCGAGGGAACCTCGATCGCCTGCCCCGTCGGCTTCAGCGCGCCAGTTGCCTGGTCGATCTTCAACACCACGACGCTGTCGCCCGATTGGTTCGCCACCAGGAGCCACATCCCCGTCGGGTCGATGTTGAAGTTTCGCGGCGTCTTGATCCCCTCGCCCTGGTGCTGGACCGGCGTCAGCTTGCCCGTGCTCTGGTCGATCGCAAACACCGCGATCGTGTTGTGCCCGCGATTGCTGCCGTACAGGAACCGGCCCGAGGGGTGCACGACGACCTCGGCCGTCGAAAAGTCTTCGCCCTTGGCGTCCTTGGGCAGCGTCGAGAGGGTCTGGAATTCCTTGAGCACGCCGCCGGCCGCGTCGTAGTTAAACGCCGTCACCGTCAAGTTCATCTCGTTGATCACGTAGGCCTGCTTGCCGCTGGGATGAAAGGCGAAATGCCGCGGCCCCGCGCCGGGGGCGACGGCCGCAAACGGCGGGTCGCTGGGCGTGATCGTCCCCTTGCCCGCGTCGAAGCGATACACGAGCACCTTGTCGAGCCCCAGGTCCGCCACGAAGGCAAACCGGTTGGCCGCATCGAGGTTGATCGAATGCGCGTGGGGTCCCTGCTGCCGCGCCGGGATGGCGCCCGAGCCTTCGTGCTGCCGCAGCGAGCTCATCGGCCCGAGCTTGCCGTCCTCCAGGATCGGCAGCACGCCGCAGCTTCCGCCGCCGTAGTTGGCGATGAGCGCGTTCTTGCCGGCCTTGTCGACCACGATGTGGCACGGCCCGTCGCCGCCCGAGGGCTGCTGGTTGAGCATCTTCAGCTTGCCGCTGGCCGCATCGACGGCGAACGCGGTCACGCCCCCCCGCTTCTTGCCCCCCTCGGTGATCTCGTTGACGGCGTACAGGAACTTCTGCGTCGGGTGAATCGCCAGGAACGACGGGCTGGCCACCTCGGCCGCCACGACCGCCGGCGACAACGCCCCGGTTTTGACATCCAGCTCCGCCAGGTAAATGCCCTTGCTCTTCGCGCCGGTGTAGGTGCCCAGGTAGACGCGGCACGTGTCGGCGGCAGCGGCGTTTTTTTCCTCGGCGAGCGCAGCGGAGGGGAGAGCAAACAGAACGGCGACAATGACGAGCGGCAGGCGCAACATGACGGTTCTCCCGTTCAGGCGTGGTTTTTGGCAAGACGCACGGGTCATTCTTTTCAGCGGCACATTGTACTGCCCGGCACAACGGAAATCTGCAACCAAGGCCTGCCAGATCGCGCATCGGTTGGAGTACCGGCTTCAGCCGGTCTTCTTCGCTTCACGGTAGAACTCTCCGCCTAGAGGCGGGACTCCAACAAGTACGCCAAAATGTCCCGCAGCTCCTCCGGCTTCTTGATCACCCCTTCCGGCATCGGCGATTTCTCGACAAGCTGCCGCGCTTCGATGTTCTCCTTGGCGATCGTCTCGCGCTTGCCGTCCTGCAAGAGCAGCTCCAGCTTCTCCCCCGTCTCGCCCACGACCAGACCCGTCAGCGACAAGCCGTCCTTCGTCTGGATCGCCGTCGCCCGGAACACCGGCGACACCTGCCGGCTGGGCAGCAGAATCGACTGCACCAGGTCCGGCACGGTAAACCGCCTGGCCGCCTCGGCCAGGCTCGGCCCGCCCGCGCCGCCACCCCCGCCGCCGGACGCCGCGGTCGTGCTCGTCGCGTGGCACTTCACGCACGACAAGGCCTCGAACAGCTTCCGCCCCTGCTGGGCGTTCCCGTCATTTTTGACCGCCGCCGCCCAGTCGAGCTGAAATTCTCTGCCGTACTTCACCGGGCCCGAGGCCGACCGCAGCCGCTCGGCCAGCGTCTCCAGCTCGATTTTCTCCGGCAGCCGCGCGACCACTTCCTGCAGCGAGCGGAAGTGAAGGTACAGGCCACAGGCGTCGTCAACGTTTCGCACGCGCACCAAAACGTCGCTCGTCCCCGCCTCCAGCTCTACAGGCACGACGTCTTGAAACGGCAGCGCCCCGCGTGAAATGTCGTTCGTCCAGGCGATCCTACCGTTGATCCAGACGCGCACGCCGTCGTCCGACCCGAGCAAGAGGTTGATTCGCTGCCGCGAACCGCTTTCCAGCCGAAAGTACGCGTAGAACGACTTGCCCGCACAGTCGCCGTAGATCTTGCGGAAGTTCACGATCCGCTCGAACCGCTCTTCGCGCCACTCGACGGACCCGCCCGGCGTGTCGTACTTCACTGCCAGCTCGATCGGGCCCTTTTCCGGCTCGTGAATGGTCTCAAAACCGCGGCCGGCGTCGTCGAAAGGCCCGGCCGTCCAGACCTGCGTCACGCCCTTCACCGCCGCCGCCTGTAGCCGCCGCTCCTCGCTCGCCCTACGCACCTGGGCCACCATCGGCTCGCTGCGCGGGTCGTTCATTAGCGAAAGAAAATGCGCCGCTTGCAGCCGCACCCGCTCGTCCCGGTCGTTCAGCCGGTCGGCCAGGACCATGAACAGCGTCTCCTGGTCCAGCGAGTGCGGCGCCGCCTTCCACAATTCCGCCACGGTGTAATACCCCACCGGCCCGTGCTCCTTGAGGTCGATCTGCCGGTCGGCGAACTGGATGACGGTGTCACCGCCCCGTCCGGGATCGAGCTTGAGTTCGTTCGGCAAACGCTCACTCGCCGGCGGCAGCGTGAGCCGAAAACCAATCGCCAACACGCCCGCCAGCCGTGTGCGAACATCGCTGTCGATGCACAGCGCCCGCAGCGTCGCCACGTCGGCCTTCTCCGCCAAAAGGATCGTCGCCGCCTGTCGCACGTACGTGCCGTCCTCCCTAGCCGGGCCGCTTGTGACTTCCTTGGGAACCGGTCCCTCGCAGCCGAAGAGCCCAAGCAATGCCGCATGCCGCACTTGCGGATTTCCGTCGGTCAGGCCGCCGACGAAGAACTTCTTTCGCACCGCGGCATCGCCCGCCAGCTCGGGAAATTCCACCAGCGCGCGCATCGCCTGCAGCCGCAGGTTGTCATCCTTGCCCGCGGCGAGCGATCGCAGAATCTCCCCGCCCTTCGCCGTCTTTCCGGCCGCCGCGATCCAAACGAGGTGCGTCCGCGCCGGGTCGTCGGCCTTGGCCTTCTCTAGCCGACCAGCCGCCTCCCCAAGCATCGCCCCGCCGCGCCGCAGAATCTCCACGTGCGCCCGGCACCGCTCCGCAAACGATGGCGAGCTTAACTCCGCCCACAGCTTTTCCTCCGTCGCCGTCAGCGCGTCGTAGCCTCGGAAGACAAACGGCTTCGAGTCGTCCTTCCGCGTGATCATCACCAGGTCGCTCGGATAGACCGGCGAACCCTCGTTGTGCGCCATGTAGGCGATCGTCGCAAACACCCGACCGCCCCGGCCCACGCACACGCTCACCGGCCGGGCAATGTCCCGCGTCTCCATGAATTTGTCTTCCGTGAGCTTGAACGTGTCGCCCGCCGGCTCGATCGGATAGCGCGTCACCGCCCGGATGCACCACCGCGCGATCAGCAGATTGTGCCGGTACTTCCCAGGCAGGAACGTCTCGTCGTAGTAGGCCTGCCCCACCGGCACCGCCCGGCCCATGCCTTGAAAAAGGTCCTGCAAAAGGTCCGCCCGGTCCGGCGTCTTGCTCAGCATCCAGCCCCGCGGCCAACTGAAATACGTGTGCGGCGTGACGTACAAGAGCCGCCCCGGCACGTATTCCGAGGGCATCCCCTCGTGGTCGTTGTCGCTGGTAAACAGGTTGAACGAGCGGTCGAAGCACAGGCCGCACGAATTCCGCAGGCCGCGGGCGACGATCTGAAACCGCGACCCGTCCGGCCGGCAGCGAAAGACGCCCCCCACGCCGTTGTAGGGCGTGGCCGTCCCCTCGGGCTGGCTGAAGAACGTCCAGTGACCCCAGTGGTCCGGCCGGTTGAAGTCGCCGTAGTACCAGAGCGGGTCGCCCATGGCGAAATAGATGTCGCCCTCCGGCCCGATCGTCATCCCATGAAAGCACTGGTGAACGTGCCCCAGCGGCACGCCCCACACGAGCCGCCGCGGCGTGAGCTTCTCGCCGGCAGTCGCCGTCACGGCGTTGGGAACGACGTACAGCGCCGAAACCGTCAGCACGTACACGTCCGGCCCGCGAATCGCGATGTCGTAAATCCACGTGTGGTCCGGAAACCGAAGCAGCTCGCGGCGCCGGCCATAGCCGGTTTGACTCTTCTCGTCCGGCTCGTAGACGAAGAGCGCCTCGCGCCCGCCGACGAACAGCCGCCCGGTCGCGGCCGCCTGCACGGCCAGAAACGACTCCTTGGGGTCGCTGTCGATCTTGACGGCCGCGAGGTCGCCGTGGGGAAAAGCAAACTCCGCACCCTCGGCCCCGGCACACGGCGAAAATGGCCCGACACCAATCGGCAGCGCGGCGATTCCATTGGCAAGGGCGAACAGCGCGGCGAGCATCCAACGTCGCATCATTACTTTTCCGAGTGGTGTCGAAGCCGTTGGTCAAACCTACGGTCCCCAGGATAAAGCGGTGAAGGCGCAAAGTCACGTGGCGGACTGGCCGGCATCAAATCTCCCGTGGTAGAATCCTCAAAGAGGTTCCTGATGACCAAAGCCGTCCACGAACTGCTGCTCTCCTTTGACGCCCTGACGAAGGTCGAAAAGCACGAGGCCGCCGCGGAAATCATGCGCCGCGCGGCGGAGTTGGCCCCTCCGGACGTCGCGGATGACGAGTTGACCGCGGTCGCAGACGACCTTTTCCGCGATCTGGATTCTCGCGAGGCCGCCGATGCCGGGCCCTAGCCGCGGCGAAGTTTGGATTGTCGACCTGGGCCTCGCGGCGAAGGTCCGTCCATGCCTGGTGCTGAGTGTTTCGGCTGAGCTGCAGGACCGAGCGCTCGTAACCGTCGTCGCCCACACCACGAGTGCTCGTGGCTCACGATTTGAAGTTGCCGTTTCCGCGCGCTTTCTAAAGCCCGGCGTTTTCGACGCACAGAATCTCGTAACCATCCCTCAGCCAAAGCTAATTCGAAAACTCGGCAAGCTCTCGGCCGAACAACTTCTGCTCGTGGAAGACGCCGTGCGGCGTTGGCTCGGGCTTTGACGCGCTTCCTTACCGATCCGTTCCGAGGCGCGTCCGCAGCCTTCGCCACCGCCCTTTCCCTCCTTGCCGCGGACGGCCATTGCGTCCTAGAATTCCCGTGGCAAGACCCGGCATTTCTCCGCCCCGCAAAAGGAGCCTTCGCCATGTCGCTTGCGGTTCGACCGGCCCTGGATACCACGGCTGCGGAACTCTTCGCCTCGCAGGGAATCCTCAAGAATCCAAGTTCGGTCCCCACCAACTTGAAAATCTTCGTTTCCCAGGCCGATCGCGCCCTGGCCGAGTGCCGTGAGCTCGTGAAGCGCGGAGAACTGACCGAGCGGCGCGGCGGGGAATTCCAGGAATTGCTGGTCGACGCCTGCCGGCAGATCATGCTCCACCCGATCATCGCCTCGAACAACTACCTCAAGCGTTTTGCCCAGGGCGTGTCGTTCGCCCAGGCCAAGCACGAACTGCAGCAGTTCTCCATCTTCGCCGCCCAGTTCAACGCCGCCCAGGCGCTGCTCGTGGCCAACGCCCCCACGGTCGAAGCCTACGAAGAACGCCTGCACCTGCTCTTGAACGAGGAAGGCATCCCCTACGAAGAGGGCTTCGAGGGCGAGCTGACCGGCCGCTGGAGCATGGAAACCGTCCACTTCACCTGGCTCCGCAGCATGGCCGAGGGACTGGGCCTGAAGTTCGAGGAAATCGGCAAGATCTGGCTGGGGCTGCCCGGCACCCGCGCGTTCGTGGACGCCACGTTCCGCTACTACACCAGCACCGACCAGAACACCGCCCTGGGCGCCTCGTTCGGCGTCGAGAACTGGGCCGCCAACAGCCTCTGGGAGCCGTGGATCGCCGGCATGCGCACGCTCAACGCCGCGCTCCCCCGTCCGGTCGACATGGGCTACCTCACCTACCACGACGCCGAGGAAAAGCACCACTCGCAGGCCACCCTCGACGAGCTTTTGGAGAACTTCCGCGAGCCCTGGTTCGACAGCGCGAAGTTCCTCAAGGGCGGCCGGGCAATCCTCGACGAAGGCGTCCTGGCCTACTACGAATCGCAGCTCAAAACGCTGCCGGAGAAGGACAGCACCTGGCCGGCCAGGGCCGCAGGACAGTAGACGGCGCAATCTGCTGCGTGGCCGCCGTTTAACGGATTGAGAGAAGCCTGGCAAAGCTTGACGGCGCCCATCCGCTCTTGCACGCCGTCAATCTTCGCGCCGCCCGCCGTCTCGAATTCATCTTCTACCGCCTGCCCCCCCTTCGTTTCTTCTCGATCTTCGCGCTTTTGCTATCGGCCCGCGCCGGCGCGCGACGATGATGGCATTTAGACTGCCGTCGCCGGGTCAGGAGGGCCGGGCACGCCGGGTCCAGCGCCCTCCCCGATGTTCCCGCAGATTGGGTTTCCGCAGATCGTGTCTCCGCGGATTGGCTTTCTGCGGACCGCGGTCCTGCTTTCAGAGGGCGGCCAGCCATGAAGATCTTCACGACGCGATTCGGTGTGCTCTCGATCGGTGCCGACGAGGTGATCCACTTTCCCTCCGGTATCGTCGGGTTGAGCGCCTGCCGTCAATGGGTGCTTTTGGGCGACGGGGCGAATCCCAGCCTGGCCTGGCTGCAAAGCCTTACCCATCCCGACGTCGCCTTGGCCGTCGTCAATCCCCGCCGCTTCGTTCCGCGGTACACGCTCCGCGTTACGAGCAAGGCGATTGCACCGCTGGGGCTGGACGACCCGCGCCAGGCGCTGGTCCTGGTGGTCCTCGCCCGGCACGACTACGAAATCACGCTGAACCTCAAGGCGCCGCTGGTGATCAACGCCAAGGCGCGCCGCGGCCTGCAAGTCGTCACCCACGACGACCAGCCGCTTCAGTACCTTGTGGGCCGCAGCTTGCAGCGCTGGAGGCAGAGCGCTTAAGTCCACGCCCGTGTCCGACGTCCTCCGCATCACCCTCCTGAACGGCCCCGGCGACCCGCGTCGCCCAAGGCGCCGTCCGGGCCGCCGATGGAAAGGTCCCAAGACTGCAAAGGCCGGCCGCTTGAATCTCCCGGTTCACCGCAGCACGGGCAGTCCGCTGGACCCCGAAACGCAGACCGACAGGCACGATTGCTTTTTGGATTCTTACCCAACGGAAATTCAACAACGCATCAACGCCGGGCTGGCACCGGCGCGTGACCAAGGAAGGAGCCACCGATGCTTGTTTTGTCCAGGCAGCGCGACGAGAGCATCATCATTGGCGACAATATCGTGATCACCGTCGTGGACATCCGCGGCGACAAGGTCCGGCTGGGCATCGACGCCCCCACCGAGATCCCCGTCCACCGGCAGGAGGTCTACGAAGCCATCCAGCGCGAAAACCTGAAGGCCAGCCGCCTCCAGCCCCGCGACACCGAGGGCCTCGGTCCCAAGTCGCCCCCCGGCACGGTCAAGTAGCGAATAGTAGAGTTGTATCGGGGATGCGATCTGGGCACCCCCGTGGTGCCGCCGGCCGATCGTCTCCGGTTGTGACGACGGCGCAGCATGCGCCCGAGCGAATCGTTCCCGGTGCTTGGATGTCAGGAGAATCCCGGAGTTTTTTTTGCTTTTTCCCCTACTGAAACCCACTGTTGCACAGCGTGAGTCCGAACGCACAGTCACACGCAGCTTTCCTCAACTACGCAGCCATCCTGGTCGAACAGCAGGCAAGGGAGACTGCGTGAGGAGCGAGCATAAGCCGCAATGCGGCCGACGAGCGTTCGCACCGGCGCGAAAGAGCTTCCGCACGCCGATTGGTACGATTCGCCGCGATCATGGGGCAGCTTGAAATCGGGGCGGTCAAGTCGCCGGCGGTTTCCGGGCCGCCCCCGACAACTTCTACATTGACCGGTCCTAAGCAAAAAGGGTTGCCACAGTGACACGAATCAATACCAACGTCCCGAGCCTGGTCGCGCAGACCCGGCTGCAGCGCACGAACGCCGACCTGAACACCTCGCTCACCCGGCTCAGCACGGGCTTGCGCATCAACACGGGCAAGGACGACCCGGCCGGCTTGATCGCCAGCGAAACGCTCCGCACGGACATGATCAGCGTGCAGACGGCGATCAGCAACGCCGAGCGCGCCAACCAGGTGATCGCCACGGCCGACAGCGCGCTGGGCCAGATCAGCACGCTGCTCAACGACATCCGCGGCCTGGTGTCCGAGGCGGCCAACACCGGCGCCTTGAGCCCCGAGCAGCTCGCGGCCAACCAGTTGCAGGTGGACTCGTCGCTGGAGGCCATCAACCGGATCGCCCAGATCACCAGCTTCCAGGGCCGGAACCTCCTGGACGGCAGCCTGGACTTCATCACCGGCGCCACGCCGGCCACCGTCAGCGAGCTGAACGTCACCCAGGCCAACCTGGGCAGCACGGGCACGCTGGCCGTTTCGGTGGACATCACCGCGGCCGCCACGCAGGCCACGCTGACCGGCACGGTCGCAGCGCCCGTCGCCGGCACGAAGGCCAGCGCCACAATCCAATTCGTCCAGACGCCAGGCAACTATGACCAGCTCGTGGTCACGGCCGCGGCCACCGGCACCAAGTACAACGGCGTGAAGATCACCTTCATCGAAGACGCCTCCATCGCCGTGGGCAGCGCCATCGCCAACTACAACGGCACGGACACCATTAACGTGTACGTGGCCAACTCCGGCACGACGCTGTTCACGACCATCAACACGGCCATCAACAACCTGGCCGACTTCGACTCGGTGACCTCGTCGGTCGGCACTGGCGACGGCAAATACGACACGGCGGTTGACAACCCCGGCACCGTCGGCACCACGGCGGGAGGCGTGGACGCCACCAGCGGCCTGCTGGACGACCTTACCTTTGAGGTCCGCGGCGCCACCGGCTCCGAGGTCTTCACGTTCGAGACCGCCGCCACCGGCACCCAGATGGCCAACGCCATCAACCTCGTTTCCGACTCGACGGGAGTGACGGCGGCCTTCGCGGGCACGACGCTCACCTTCACGTCGAGCGCCTACGGCACCGACGCTTTTGTGGAGGTGAAGATCATCTCGGAAGGCGCCGCCGGCACGTTTGGCGCCAGCCTCAGCGGTGCCCGCGACGAGGGCACCGACATCGCCGCCACGGTCAACGGCGTCACCGCCGTCGGCCGGGGCAACACGCTGTCGGTCAACACGTCGGTCCTCGACCTCAGCGCCACCGTGAACGACGGCAGCTCCACCGACTTCAGCTTTACCATCACCGGCGGCGGCGCCCTGTTCCAGATCGGCCCGGAGGTCGTCTCCAACCAGCAGGCCCGCCTGGGCATCCAGGCCGTCAACACCGCCCGCCTGGGCGGCACGGCCGGCCGGCTGTTTACGATCGCCACCGGCGCCGCCAGCTCGCTGGAAAACGATCCCACGAACGCCGCCCGCATCGTCGAGCAGGCCATCGACGACGTGACCCAGCTCCGCGGCCGGCTCGGCGCCTTCCAGGGCACGACGCTCGAAGCCACGGCGTTCGCCCTTAGCGATACGCTGTCCAACCTCACCGAGGCCGAAAGCTCCATCCGCGACGCCGACTTCGCCGTCGAAACGTCCCGGTTGACGCGGGCCCAAATCCTCGTTCAGTCGGGCACGACCGTGCTGGCCATCGCCAACGCCAGCCCGCAGAACGCCCTGGCCCTCCTCGGCTAACGCCGCGGCCGATAAACGGATTCTCAAACGCCGGCGGGCGTCTTGCCCGCCGGCGTTTTTCGTTGGAGTCCCGCGTTGCTGGAGTCCCGCCTTCAGGCGGTCTCCCCGCTTTCCAAGGCGAGGCTGCGTAACCGGCGCTCATCAGGCTGCCGCCTGAAGGTGGGACTCCAACGAAGACCGCCTGAAGGCGGGGCTCCAACGAAGACCGCCTGAAGGCGGGGCTCCAACAGTGCTGATGTTGCCTCCCCGGCCCGGCGCGGTAGCATAGCCGTTGCCAAACCGTCCTCGTTCCCAAGCTCCGCTTGGCTATCGGGGAGGCCCCAAGGCGAGGTATCAGACATGTCAGCAACGCACGCGGTGAAATCGACGCCCGAAGAACGGTTCCGCATCCTCGTTCAACAGTGGAAACAAAGTCGCGGACCGACTTCCTCCACGACGCAGTTGGCGATGCACCCCGCGTACCAGCAGATCATCGGCCTGGGCGCGCCGGCCGTGCCTCTGTTGCTTCGCGAATTGCAGCGCGAGCCGGACCATTGGTTCTGGGCGCTCAAGGCCATCACCGGAGAAGATCCCGTCCCGGAAGAAAGCCGCGGCAAATTGCGCCACATGGCCGATGCCTGGCTGCAGTGGGGGCGCGCGCACGGCCTTTCGTGGTGATATGGCCATCGAAAAGTTCTTCCCGAACTTGTCCCAATCCGGATTCAGCGTGACCAGTCCCGCAAGTCCGGAGTACAACTGCATCGCGTGGGCTGCCGAAGAACAAGACCGATGGTGGTGGCCGGACACGATGGGCACCGGCTATTGGCCGGCGGGCGCTCCGCGCGAAGAGAAGCTCTCCGCATTCATTCGTGCTTTCGAGCTCCTGGGATATCGCCGGTGCGACCACGGCGAACCCGAGCCTGGCTTTGCGAAAATTGCGCTGTACGCCATCGGGAACCCACCGACTCACGCGGCCCGTCAGTTGCCTGATGGGCGTTGGACGAGCAAGCTCGGCGCGCAGGAGGACATTGCCCACGCGCTCGATGGATTGGCCGGCGCACGGTATGGCGACGTCGTGGCGCTGCTGAAGCACAAAGCGATCGAGCAATGACGTCGATCGTCAGCCCCGACAAAGACGCCCGGCTCGTGAACTACCCCAACTAGCCGCCGCCCGGCAGCTTCCCTTCCTTGATCAGCTCGCCGAACGTGGTCTTGCCGTCGGGGGTCGTCATCTTCTCGACCTTCAGGATCGCCGCGCGGATCTTCTCCGGGTCCTTTTCGGTCTTCTTGATCAGCGAGCTGATGGCCATTCCGTAGTCGTTGCGCATCTTCTTGTTGGTGCCCTTATGGCACACGTTGCACTTGGCCTCGGTCGCGGCCTTGGCGATCGGCGTCCCGTCCTTGGCGTACATGCCGTCCCATTCCTTCTTGAAGGGCGGGATGGCCTTCGCCGTGCTGCCGGAAACGCCGACGAAAATCGCCAGCCCGACGCCAGCCAGAGCTGCCAACGAAACGAACTTCTTCATGCGCGGTCTCCTATGGCCAAGTTCAATTTTTCCGGACCTTGTTGCCGGGCCCGTCCGTTCTAACGAGCCGCCGCAGCCGGCCCGGATACCAAACGACCGGGCAACGATCAAAGCGTGCGACGCGTCTTTCGTGCGCACCCGCGTCCGCAACCGGGTGCTCGCAAAGCAGGCGGGAAATCAGGGTGGGTTTTCCAGCCGATCCATCCGCTTGGTGGGACCATCCATGTATCGGTAGATTCTAGTTGACCGCCGGCCAGAATCCAAGGGGTTATTTCGGTTTGGCGGCAGCCGGCAGTTGCCCCGTCAAGCCGTTGGCCCGGCGCAAGTTAGGTGCGATGCTGTCGCGGCGCCCCGCGGGCGACCGCTGCCCCCTCGCCCAACCGTCGAGCGCCCCGATGGCCGGCCTTGGGCGCGGGCAACGTCGCCTCGCGTCGCCTCTGCTTGCTCGATCTTGCCGCCGGGACTACGCTTCCCACGGCTGCCCGCATGCCGGAGGATTCCGTTGGGCGACTTGATCATTAGCGTATCGGGGCTGCGCGGGATCGTCGGCCAAGCGCTGACGCCGGAAGTCGCCGCGCGCTATGCGTCGGCGTTCGGAGCGGAGATTCCGCCGGGACCGGTCGTCGTTTGCCGCGACGGGCGGGCGTCGGGGAAAATGCTGGCAGACGCCGCGTGCGGCGCGCTCGTGGCGGCCGGACGCGATGTGACGGACGCCGGCGTGGCCGCCACGCCCACCCTCGGCGTCGTCGTCCGCCAGCTCGCCGCGGCCGGCGGAATCCAGATTTCCGCCAGCCACAATCCGGCCCAATACAACGGGCTCAAGCTCTTCTCCGCGGCCGGGCAGGTGATCGACCCGGATTCCGGGGCGAAGGTCGAGGAGCGGTTTCGGTCCGGCGACGTCGCCGCCGCGACGCAGGCCCGTCACAGCAACGTGCGGGCGCTCGCCGACCCGCACGAGCCGCACTTGCGGTTGGTCCTGGCCATCGTCGATGTCGCCCAAATCCGCCGCCAGAAGTTCCGCGTGCTCCTGGATTCCAACCACGGCTCGGGCGCGCTCCTCGGCCGGCGGTTGCTGGAAGCACTGGGTTGCACGGCGACGGTCCTGGGCGCCCAGCCCGACGGACAGTTCGAGCACGCGCCCGAGCCGCTGGAAGAAAACCTGCGCGGCGTCTGTCTGCAGGCGCGCGACGCGGCTGTCGACGTTGCCTTTTGCCAGGACCCGGATGCCGACCGGCTGGCGATCGTCGAAGGACAGGGCCGCTATCTGGGCGAGGAATACACGCTGGCGCTGTGCGTCGACCACCGGTTGCGGCAGGCCGGCGGGCGCCCCGGCGCCGTGGTGACGAATTGCTCGACGAGCCGGATGTCGCAGGACCTGGCCGGAAAATACGGCGCGGCCTTTTTCCCGTCGAAGGTCGGCGAGGCGCACGTCGTCGCCGAGATGAAGAAGCAGAACGCCCTCCTCGGCGGCGAGGGAAACGGCGGCGTCATCGACCCCCGCGTGGGCTACGTCCGCGACAGCTTCGTGGCCATGGCGCTCGTGCTGGAGGCGATGGCGACGCGCGGACTGGCCGTCAGCGAGCTGGCGGCCGAATTGCCGCGGTACGAGATCGTGAAAGCGAGACTGGAGATGGCCGGCGAGGCCGTGGCGAAGGCGTGGAAGGGGCTTGAGGCGCGGTTTGCCGACGCCCGGCCCGACCGGCTGGACGGCCTGCGTCTCGACTGGCCGGAAAAGTGGCTCAGCGTGCGGGCGAGCAACACCGAGCCGATCGTGCGCGTGTTTGCGGAGGCGCGTTCGCGCGCGGACGCCGAGCGGCTGTGCCGCGAGACGTGCGACCTATTGAAGAAGTTCGTTTGATCGCGATCTCTACCTTACGCCGCTGGCCGGCTGGTTCGTCGCGCCGGCCGGCGCGGAGGCCAGCCGCGCGGCCCACTGCCGGGCCGGTTCGAGAGTCGGATCGAGCTGCGCCGCCGTGCGGAAGTGCTCCGCCGCGAGCTGGAGCTGATTCTGCTGCGCCAAGAGGACGCCGAGATTGTAGTGGGCGATCGGCTTGGGCTGGACCGAGACGAGATGCTTGAGGGCCGCGTCCGGCCGGCCGAGATGCACCAGCACCGTGGCCAGGTTGTTCCGATAGAGCGCGCGGTCCGGCTGCAGCGTGACGGCCTGCGCCAGGCACGCGACGGAATCCTCAAGCTTCCCCTGCCGCGCCAGGCACAGGCCGCGGTCGTTGTGCGCGGCGGCCACCTGCGGATGGCGCTTGGCCGCCTCGGCGTAAAACTTGTTGGCCTCCTCGAAGTTGTTCTGCCGGTCGTTGAGCCGCGCCAGGCCCAGCAGCGCGTCCAGATGATTCGCATCGAGGTTCAACGCCCGGCGATACTGCTCGCCGGCGCCCGCCAGATTGCCGGACCGCTCGGCGGCTTGCGCGATGGCGACGTACAAGCCTGGGCTGGGCTTGACGGGCTTGGAGAGCGAAAGCGAATCGCTGGCCGAGGACTCAGCCCCGGAGTCCGTGGCCTCGCCCACAAACGGCGACGCCACGCTGTCGGCCAGCTTCGTCACCCCCGCCGCGGGCGCCAGCACCACGTCCTTGGCCTTGGAAAACGCCGACTTCTCCTCCGGCTTGCCGATCACCATCCCCTGGTTGGGAACGACGGGCGGCAGGTTCTCGCGGGGCTGCCCGAAACCCGAGCAGCCGGCCGAGAAGGCGGACAGAACGGCCGCGGCTGCGATCGAATACGATGAGGCCCGTTTCACCTTCCATCCTCCTTGACGTGTGGACCGCCCTGACCGTGACGCGCCGCGCGAGCCGACCGCGCATCAACCGACGGTCGAACCCGATCGCAGCACGAACACTGCCCGCCGCTGCCCTTGCGCAGCGCAGAAAGGGATCATCTCTCAAGATCGACCCGCCCGGCACGATCTCTACATTCCAAACCAGGCAAACTTTGACGGCGCCAGCGGTGCTGGCAGGCGAGCGTGGCATGGTGGGCAAAGCAAGCTGCCAGCTTGCCGACCCCGCTCTGGCGCCAAGAGAGCCTGGCGGCAAGAATTGGCCGGGCGACACGCGACTTCGACGCCCAGCATTGCAGATCAGCGCGTCAGGTTAGGAGCGGCCGAAAAATAACTTCCCGAATTGTCGCCTTTCGCTCCGCGAAAGACGACACTCATTTTTCGTTCGACCCTTAGCGCGTCAGGGCCGAATCACCTTCACCCGCTCGCCCCCCAGATCCAGGCCGCCGATCCGCAGCGAAACCTCGCCCTTGCGCTCCTCGACGGCCGCCCGGAACTCCCTCGGCGACTCGACGGCCGTCCCGTCCACGTGGGTGATCATCATGCCGGGACGCAAGCCGCCCTCCCAGGCCGGGCTGCTGCGCTGCACGTCGCGGACCAGAACGCACGGCTCCAGCGTCTGCATCGCCCAGTGCCGCCGCATGAACAAGCCGGCGAAACCCGTTTGCACGGTCGGATAATCCACCCGCAGCCCCCGCCAGTCCGGCTCGGGGGTGAATACGTTGAAGGCGGCGGCCGGATCGGGGAACTTGCCCAGCTCGACCGTCGCCTGCTCAGTCTGGCCGAAGCGCTCGATCGTCAACCGCGTACGCGCTTCGACCGGCAGCTTGCCGACGGCCAGCACCAGATCGTCGGCGCTGTGGACCGGCTCGCCGTTGATGGCCGTGATCACGTCGCGCTCGATCAGCCCCCCGCGATGGGCGGGCGAACCCGGCCGCACGCTGGCCACGACCACGCCCGACCGGCCGCGCCGGCTTTCATCGGCGGGCCGGTCCTCCGGCTCGACGCCCAAAAAGCCGTATTCGACCTCCTTGCCCTTCTTCAGCGCTTCGAGCGCCCGCAGAAAGAAATCGTCGACGGGGATGGCGAAGTTGGCCTCTTGCTCGTAGCCGGCGGCGGCGGCGATCGAGGTCGTCAGCCCGATCATCTCCCCCTTCAGGTTCAAGAGCGCTCCGCCGCTCGTGCCCAAGGGCAGCCTGGCGTCGGTCTGGATCAACGTGCCGTAGAACTGGTTGAGCCGCGTGTGCTCCTTGTTCCGCGCGCGAAACGGCGCCGGCAGATCGGTCGCCCGACGCGAGAGGTTCGAGACGATCCCCCAGGTGGCGCTGGGCTGGCCGTCGCGGGCGATGGAGTAGGGGTTGCCGAGCGCGACGACGATGTGCCCCTTCTTGAGCTTCGCCGCGTCGCCCAGCTTGATCGGCGTGAACTCCTTGGTGCCGGGGTCCTTCACGTCAAGCGCCAAGACCGCCAGGTCGCTGCGATGGTCGGAAGCCTTCACCTGCGCGCGGTAGGTCTTGCGCTCGGAGGTCGTCACCCAGTAATCGCAGCCCTTTTCCAAAACGTGATAGTTCGTGAGCACGAGGCCCGAGGCGTCGATCACCACGCCCGTCGCAAATTCGTTGGGCACGAACTTCGGATCGCCCGGCTCCACCACGGTACGAAAATCGTCGCGCGAAAAAACGCCCGGGTTGTCGGTCTGCGGGCGCACCCGGGCGATCGCCACGACCGACCGCTCGTTGCGCTCGATCACGTCCGAGAGCACCTGCTCGGCCGCGGCCATCACGGCGGCGGCGTTGAGCTTCGGGTCGTCCTGGGCGCGGCCCGCGGGGCAAGCCACCAGCACGCACGCCGCGGCGGCAACGGGGAACAAAAACCTGCCGGACCACGCGGACCCCGAAGCGCACATGCGACGTACCTCTTGGAAAAGTCTAGCCCGAGTCGTCGGACGACGAGCCGGCCGACGAGGCCGAGGCCGGGCCGGAGCGCGACGTGCCCGCGAGTCCCCCGGCCGCGATGATCTTCGTCCGCAGTTCGTCGATCAGTTCCGGATGCTCGATGAGATAGGTCCGCACCTTCTCGCGGCCCTGTCCCAGGTGCAGCTCGCCGTAGCGGAACCACGCGCCCGTGCGGACGATCAGGCGGTGTTCCATGGCCAGGTCGAGCACGTCGCCCTCCAGGCTGATGCCGTGATCGTGCATCATATCAAACTCGGCGACGCGGAAGGGAGGGGCCACCTTGTTTTTCACCACCTTCGCCCGCACCCGCTGCCCCACCACATCCTCCCCGTCCTTGATCTGCCCGATCCGCCGCACGTCGATCCGGCACGACGAATAGAACTTGAGCGCCCGGCCGCCGGGGGTCGTCTCCGGGCTGCCGAACATCACGCCGATCTTCTCGCGAAGCTGGTTGATGAAGGCCACGCAGGTCTTGCTGCGGGAGATGGCCCCCGTCAGCTTGCGCATCGACTGGCTCATGAGCCGGGCCTGCAGGCCCACGTGCGTGTCGCCGATATCGCCTTCCAGCTCCTGCCTGGGCACCAAGGCGGCGACCGAGTCGATCACGATGATGTCCACCGCGTTGGAGCGGACGAGCATCTCGCAGATTTGCATGGCCTCTTCGCCGCTGCTGGGCTGGCTGACGAGCAGGTTTTCCAGCTCGACGCCCAGCTTCTTGGCCCAGCTCGGGTCCAGCGCGTGCTCGGCGTCGATGAAGGCCGCGATGCCGCCCTTCTTCTGAGCGCTGGCCACGGCGTGCAATGCGAGCGTCGT
Source organism: Planctomycetia bacterium (assembly GCA_016177915.1). Classification (GTDB taxonomy): domain Bacteria; phylum Planctomycetota; class Planctomycetia; order Pirellulales; family S012-138; genus JACOUI01. The sequence continues at coordinate 2,702 of JACOUI010000229.1, read as the reverse complement.
CTTGCCGCTGGATTCCGGCCCGAAGATCTCGACCACGCGGCCCGTCGGCAGACCGCTGCCGCCCAAAGCCAGATCCAGCGACAGGCAGCCCGTGGAGATCCCCTCGACCGGTTTGCAATGTTCGGCCCCGAGCGACATGATCGCCCCCTGGCCGAACTGCTTCTCGATCTGCGAGACCGTCGTCTTCAGGTTGGGGTTGGCGTCCAGGACGGAGTGAATTCCCTCCTTCACTTCCTTGCCGTCCTTCCCTTCTTTGGCGGGCGGGCGGGCGGACGTCGGCGGAGCTTCCTTCTTGGCCATACGGTGGTTCGTGCTGGCGGGCAACTTGGCCGTGGCGACCATGACGATTCCTTTCCTGAAACGGGCGAGACGTGTTGTGCGTAGGACGGACTTCAGTCCGTCCTCCTCCGCGCACGGGACGGACTCAAGTCCGTCCCGAGTCTTTAGTGTACGTCTGAATACTATATCGACGTTCACTACCCGGTTCAAGAGGTCAGGTCGCGTTTTGTTGGTTTTCTGCGACCAAATCAAGATACGCTTTGGGCCGGCCCGTTTCCAGCGCCGGGCGGCGGAAATTGGCCGGATTTAGCGGAGTTCAACGATCCGCTGTCCCTTCGAGAGTTGCTCGACAATGTCGGGCAGGGCCCCGTCGAATGCCGACAGCAGCGCGCTCTTCCGGCAGTTTCCAAGACGCACCCAAACGACTCCCGGCCCGGCGTCGGTTGTCGCGGTCATGTGAAGAAAGTCCTCGTCCTTGCTGACGATGACGCGCCCTTGCTCGGTTGCGGCTTGCCAGATTGCCTGATCCGTGGCTTCCGCCAGGCCGATTTCGCTGACGTGTTTTGCTTCGTGCCCGTGCGATTCCAAGTGCCGCGCCAGCGCCGGCGGAAGCTGATTGTCCACGAGGAACTTCATGGCGCGCCGTCAACTGGCCTGAAGGACGACGTGGTCGGTTTGTCGGGCGGCGTAGGCCAGCGCGGCGCGGATGTCGTCTCGCTCCAGGAAGGGATAATCTTCCAGGATCTCCTCAAAGCTTGCACCGGCGCTCAAGAGATCGAGCACGTCCGTCACGCGCATGCGCTGGCCGCGGATGCACGGGCGGCCGCCGCACTTGCCCGCTTCGATCGTGATGCGCTGCAACAGGGGCGATGGGGGAGTCGCCGGGTTCATTGGGAATTCTCCTCGACATTGTAGTCTACCATGCGGCCACGGAGAAATCAGCCGCTCGATCGCCGGAGCCGCTCTTTTGGCCGGACTCCTCACTTCCCATTTCGCGTTCCGCACTCCGCATTTCCTCAAAGCTCCGTCGTCGCCAGCACGCCGTACACCGGGCCCTCCGTCCGCAGCTCGCTGGAAAAAACCACCACCTGCGAGACGACCATCGCCCCCGCGGCGAAATCGCGGTACTGCCGCAAAAGTTCGGGCAGCGAATTGCCGCGCGGGTTTTCGCGCACGCGGCCGATCGTCAGGTGCGGCTCGTAGGCCCGCCCCTCGCGGCGAAAGCCGATCGCCAGGAGCCGCTCTTCGATCGAGGCTTGGAGGGCCTGCATCGCGCTGGCGCCGCCATTGACGCCGACCCAGACGGTCCGCGGCCGGTCGTCGGCCGGGAAGGCGCCGATGCTTCCTACCTCGATCTCAAAGGGGGCGTGCTCGCGGCAGCCCTCGGCCACGGCTTGGCAAACCGCCGGCACGTCGTTCATCCGCACGTCGCCCAGGAACTTGAGCGTGAAGTGCAGGTTCTCCGGCTCGACCCATTTGACTTTCCCGGCCCCGGCGGCCAGCTCCCGCACGACGCGGCCGAGGGCCTTTTGGACCTCGGCATCGACGGGGACGGCGACGAAGGTGCGGATGAAGGAGGACATGGTCGCTTATTCTATCGCGCGGCGCCGTCGAAGGCGCTGCCGCGTGCGGGCGCGCCCGTTTGCTAACGGACCCCGAACGGATCGGCAACTGACCGCAAACGGCGCGCGAGGAGACAGGGACGGGCAGGGTGTGGTGCAGGTGTGGAGACGGTGTGAAGGGGGTGTGGACGCAGTGTGGAGGGGGTGTGGACACGGTGTGGGGAGGGTGTGGAGCAGGTGTGTGAGGGTGTCGGGAAATCGTTTCTCGCTACGGGTTGTGGTCGGGCGGACGGCGGGTGCCAGGTATTGTGGGGGAGCGCTCTGGGACGCGGCTGGGGAAAAATTTCTTGCGCGCGGGGGGCGATCTTGAGGAGCGGGAATCGCTGCGGGCGGGAAATCGTTTCCCGCGCGGCCGCGCTCGTGGCAGCGGAATGGCGAAGATGGGCGGGAAGGAAAGACACGGGGAGCATGGGTGTAGAGTTTGCAGGGACCGCCGAATCGGGACGAGGTTCGTCGCTGTTTTGATTGACGGGGAAAAGCTGGTTAGGCGTCAAGAGTGTTTTTGTTTTTTTGTTTCAAAGGGGGGGAGGGGGGCGTCCGCCGTGGGGCGGGAAGGGGCGAATGGGGTGCAATTGAGGCGGCTGGTGGCACTGGCGGCCCACGTGTTGGTGCCACTTCCCTGAAAGAGCCCGGCGCGTCAAGTGCTCCAGGGCGCGGATTCTCAGGCGCGGCGAACCCTTCGCTTTGGGTCTTCGCTCGGTCGGATGACGGACTTACTCGCTGACATTTCTCTCACTTATTCTCCGCTCGTCGGTTCGTCACGGGCACGCGATCTTTTGTTTCGGGTTCGCGGGCGACCGT
>JACOUI010000228.1 GCA_016177915.1 Planctomycetia bacterium | reverse complement strand
GCGGCAGGCCCCTGGGCACTACGGCTACGTGCGTCTTCGGCCCCGTCGCCTGGGTGGCGATGGTGCTCGTCGACGAAGCCCATCGCGGCCGCGGGATCGGCCAGGCGCTCATGCGGCATGCGCTTTTGCACCTCGACAGGCTCGGCGTGCGCTCGGTCCGCCTCGACGCCACGCCGCTGGGCCAGCCGCTCTACGAAAAGCTCGGCTTCCGCTCGCAGTTTTCGCTCACGCGCTTTGCGGGGACGGCCGGCGTCGGCGGAAATTTGGACGAATCCGTTTCGACCGCGACGGCGGCGCAGCGCGACGAGATCTTCGCCCTCGACGAGCGCGTCACGCGCACCGATCGCCGCAAGTTCCTCGCGGCGCTCTTTGACGAAAACCCGCAATGGCTGCGAGTCACCGAGTGCGACGGAACTCTCGAAGGCTATTGCACGCGGCGCAGCGGGGCGCTGGCCACGCAACTTGGCCCCTGCATCGCCGCAGGCGACGCCGGCCGATCACTACTGAGCGACGCGCTGCGTCAGGTCGCTGGGCAACCCGTCTTCGTGGACATCCCGCAATCGCACGCCGCCGCCACGGCCTGGGCTCAAGCCGCCGGCCTGGTCCCGCAGCGCACGCTTGTCCGCATGTGCCGGGGCGCGGAGCTGCGCGAACGAGAAGAAAGCCTGTGGGCCAGCTCCGGCCCGGAATTGGGGTAGGGCGCCGCCCTACGACGCCTTCGACCGCCGGCCCGTCGCCGCGGCCTTGGAACGCGCCGCCCGTTTGGGCCGCTTCGTGCGCTTTTCCGTCGCCGCTGCGGTCTCGACGGTCTCGCCCTTCGCCGCCCGGCGCGATCCGCCAAACCGCCCGCCGCGCCGGAAACGGCGCTTCGTGCCGCTCCTTGCCGCCCGCTCGGCCAGGAGATCGAGCGCCTGGTCGAGCGTCACGTCCTCCGGCGAGGTGTCTCTGGGCAGCGTGGCGTTCGTTTCGCCGTCGGTGACGTACTTTCCATACCGCCCGTCCATCACCCGCACTTCCTTGCCCGTCACCGGCGACGCCCCCAGCACCTTCAGCGGCTCGCGCGACCGCTGCGGCTGGCCGCGGCGGCCGTACTTGGGCTGCGACAGCAGGTGCAGCGCCTGCTCAAGCGTCACGTCCAGCGGCGACGCGTCCGACGGCAGCGAGCGCGTCTCGGCGCCGCACTTGACGTACGGCCCGAACCGCCCGTTGTGCGCCACGACCGGCGTGCCGCTCTCCGGGTGAACGCCCAGCTCGCGCGGCAGATCGAGAATCCGCAAGGCCGTTTCCAGCGTCAGGTCCGAAGGCGACATCCCGCGCAACAGCGACGCCATCTTGGGCTTCTCGCCGTCGTCGGCCGTGCCAAGCTGCACGTACGGCCCGAACCGGCCCGTCTTCAAAAACACCGGCTTGTGCGTCTTGGGGCAGATGCCCAGCGGCTCGTCGGCCCGCGCGGCGTGGGCCAAAAGCTCCAAGGCCCGCTCGATCGTGACCTCGTCCGGCGCCACGTCCGCCGGCAGCGTCGCCCGGCTCTCGCCCTGCTGCAGGTAGGGTCCGAATTTGCCGACGCGCAGGTAAATCGTCTCTTCGTCGTCGTCGGGCTGGTCGACGATCGAGGGCGCCGCGTCGCCCGGCCGGCCGATGCGGAACCGGCACACTTCGCGGATGTCCACCTCGCCCAGCTTATTTTCCACGAGGTGCTTCAGGCCGTCGCTGTCGCTCCCGTAGTAAAACCCGCGCAGGTAATCGACGTGCCCGGATTCGCCCCGGCTGATCGCGTCCAGGTCGTCCTCCATGCGGGCGGTGAACTGGTAATCGACGAGCCCGGGCAGGTGGCCGGCCATGAGCTTGACCATGGCCATCGCCGTCCACGTCGGCACGAGCGCCGCGCCGCGCTTGACGACGTAGTTCCGCTCGACGATGGTCGAGAGGATCGAGGCGTAGGTGCTGGGCCGGCCGATGCCGCGCTCCTCCAGCGCCCGCGTCAGCGTGGCCTCGGTGAACCGCGCCGGCGGCTGCGTCGTGTGCCCCTTCGGTTCCAACGAGTGGCACTTCAGCGGCTGGCCGGAAGCGAGCTTGGGCAGCGTCACTTCGCGGTCGGCCAGCTCGGCCTCCGGATCGTCGGAGCCTTCGACGTAAGCCCGCAGATAGCCGGGGAAGTCGATCGACTTGCCGCTGGCCTGGAAGGCCGCGGTCTCGCCGCCCGACTGCGCTTCGATCGTGATCGTCACGCTGCGCATTTTGGCGTCGTTCATCTGGCTGGCGACGGTGCGCTTCCAGATCAGCTCGTAGAGCCGCATCGCGTCGCCGGAGATTTCGCCCCGCAGCTCGTCGGGAGTGCGGAAGGACGTGCCGGCCGGGCGGATGGCTTCGTGCGCTTCCTGCGCGTTGCGGACCTTCGTCGAGTAGACGCGCGGCTGCGCGGGCAGATACTCCGGCCCGAAAAGCGACTGCACGATGTTCCGCGCGGCCGTGATCGCCTCGCCCGACAGCACCGTCGAGTCGGTCCGCATATAAGTGATGTAGCCGTTCTGATACAGGCTCTGCGCGAGCTGCATCGTCCGCTGCGCGGGGAAGCGGAGCTTGCGGCTGGCCTCCTGCTGCATCGTGCTGGTGGTGAAGGGCGCGTAGGGCCGCGACGTGTAGGGGTTCTCTTCGACGCCCGTCACGCGGAACGATCCGCCCCGCAGACGTTCGGCCAGCGCTACAGCGGCCGGCTCGTCGAACTGCAGGACGGCGGCATCTTTCAGCTTGCCGGTGGCGGGGTCGAAATCCCGCCCCGTCGCCAGCCGCCGCTCGCCGACGCGCACAAGCTGCGCTTCAAATGGCTGACCGCCGTCCGATTTCCCCGCGTCGGGCGCGAACACGCCCAAGAGGTCCCAGTACGTTGCCGGCCGGAACGCCATCCGCTCCAGCTCGCGCTCCACGACCATCCGCACGGCCACGCTCTGCACGCGGCCGGCGCTCTTGGCGATGCCCCCCATCTTCCGCCACAGGAAGTTGGAGACGTCGTAGCCGTAGAGCCGGTCGAGGATGCGGCGGGTCTCCTGGGCGCGGACGAGGTCGTTGTCGATGCCGCGCGGATTCTGCAGGGCGTCCTGGATCGCGTTTTTCGTGATCTCGTGAAACACCATCCGCCGCACGGGCACCTTGGGCTGCAGGACCTCCACCAGGTGCCAGCTAATGGCCTCGCCCTCGCGGTCTTCGTCCGTCGCCAGGTACAGCTCGCTGGCGTGTTTCACCAGCCCCTTCAGCTTCTTCACCTGGTCCCTGCGGTCCGGCGAGACGACGTAGTGCGGCTGAAAGTCGCGATGCACTTCCACGCCCAGATACGCCCAGTCTTCCTTCTGAAACTCCTCCGGGAGCTGCTTACGGTTCTCGGGCAAATCGCGGATGTGCCCGATGCTCGCTTCGATGACGTAATTGCCTCCCAGGAACTTGCGGATCGTCTTAGCCTTGGCCGGCGATTCGACGATCACCAGGGGCTTTTGCGAAGCGGCCCTTGGGGGCGGTTTGCGGGATGTCCGTGTCGGTGCCATAGCGTCCTTAAGCGGCCGGGCCGAAGTCAGGTGTCGTCCGTGGGGTTCCGGATGGCGTCCCGCCTCCGGCGGCGTAGGCGTCGAAGCATGCCAAGTGTCAGGGCTTCTTATCGGGGCCCCCATGCGCGTTACGTTGGCAAAGTTACATCAAACCTTGGATTGCAAAGGCGGATAAATCAAGGCCGATCCGCCGCCAGGGCACGCCAAGCCGAGACGCAATCGCTTGCCAGCGAAGGCTTTGTCGCAATAACCGCCCCCGATCCGTGCGGCGGCGCCCCCTTGGGCCAGATGGGGCGAGAACCGTGCGTCCGGTGCCGGCGGGCCATCCGTGGATCGGTCCCAGACGGTCCCAACTCGCACGCAGGGACGGCGCTCTCCTTGAGCGCCGCTGTGCCTCGTGTGCGCCCTGAGAAAATCCGCAGGAACCACTCCTTTGGGCCGGGTCAAAACTATCGACGGCGCCGACGTTTGAGCGCGTGCGCGGCCGGCCATCTGGGATTGCCTTTGCCCTCCTCCTCCGCAAAAATAAGCGCATCGGTTTCCGCCGCACTGGACAACTGCATACTGTTTGTTCGGTCAAGCTGTCAAGAGTTGCTCTCGCCGCGCTAGGTCGCGCTGGGAATTCTGCCATGGCCAGTCCGTTCACGAAATTCCGCAAGTACCAGAAGGCGGGGCTCGCGGTCCTCGGCGTGCTGTGCATGATCAGCTTCATCTTCAGCGACTTTAGCTGCCTGCTGGGGAGCAACTACCGCGACGACACCGTCGCCACCAGCCGCTACGGCACGATCACCGATTTGAACGTCAGCTCCTTCCTGCAGTCGCGCAAGGCGGCGAACGGCTTCGTCTATCACCTGACCCTCTCCCCCCCCTACTACGAGGTCGAGGACTACTTCGGTCCGTACGATGAGGAGGACGTCGTTCGCACTCATCTCCTGGCCAAAAAGGCGGAGGAGATGGGGATCGTCGTCAGCGACCAGGCGATCAACGACTTCATGGAGAGCATGTCGTTCGACTCGGACGAGGATACCCGGCGCACACGGATCGAGCGCGCGATGGAGCAGAGCGGCTACAACCCCACGGCGCTCTCTGCGGCGCTGCGCACGGAGCTGGCGGCGCAGCAAGTGAAGGACCAGCTTTCGCCGCCATTGGCGTTCCTCCACATCAAGCAGCGGCCACGGATGGTTGTGCAACAGGAGTACTTCATGAGCCCTGGCGAGCGCTGGGAGTATTATCAACGGCTCCATCGCCGCGTCACCGTCGAAGCGCTGGAACTGCCCGTCGCCGATTTTTTTGCGGCCGTGCCGGAGCCTACCGAAGACGAGCTTCTCGACTACTTCAAGCGCTACGAAAGCCGCTACGCCCAGCCGGATTCGCCGGAACCGGGTTTCAAGCTCGCGCACCTGGCGTCGTTTGAGCACTTTGCGGCGAATTACGACGCCTTCCTGGAGCAGGCCAAGAAGGCCCTGACGCCGCAGGACGTCGAGAAGTACTACAACGAGAACAAAGACAAGTTTGGGTACGGTGGCTTGCCGACGGGTCCGGACGGCCGGGCCCCCGAAGACGACCCGACGGCCGAGCTGCCGTCGTTCGATCTCCGCCCGATTCAGGGTCCACACCCGTTCTTCTCGCGCACTCCCGTCGCGCCGTTCGGTTCGCCCGGCGAGGCGCCCGGCTCGGCATTCGGGCCGGGACGCGTAGACGACAAGTCCCCCACTTTCCCGTTTGGGAATCCGGAGGGCGCGAAAGACAAGCCGGCGACCCCGCCAACGACCACCCCGCCCACCACGACCCCGCCCACCAGCTCGCCGCCGGCATCAAAGGACGACGGCAAATCGTCGAATCCCGCCAAGCCGCCCGAAAAGAACGCCGAGGGCGCCGACTGCGACCGGCCTGGCGCCGCGCCGGAGCGAACGTTCGACGTAGCACTTGCCGACCCAGCGCAAAAGGAAGGCTCGCAGAAGACCGACGGCGCGGCGACGAGCCAGAAGAGCGAACCCCCGGCGACGACGCAGCCCGACAAATCCGCCCCCGACAAAACAATTCCGGACCAATCGTCACCCGACAAGACCGCGCAGGACACGACGACGCAGGGCACGTCGCCGTCGGGCGGCGCGGCGGCCGCGGCTGACGACAAAAAGAAGGAAGACGAGCTGCCGAGCTTGAAGGTGCTCTTGGCGCAATTTCGCGTGCGGCGAAGCGTGGCGGAAGGCCTCAATCCAGAGCATGCCCCGTTCTGGTCCGTCGAGAACGTGGCCCGCGACGCGGCCGCCCGGCAGAGAGCGATCAAGCTCATCGACGAGGCGCTCGCCCCGCTGCGCAAGCAAATGGAGGAGTATCAACTGAAGCACCAGCAGTTCGTGGGGAGCGCCGAAACGCAGGCGCCGCCGCGCCCGGTCCTGGCGAAGCTCGCCTCCCCGGGGATCACGTTCCACGCCGCCACGCCGATGCTGACGTATCGGGAATTGGCGGAGGGCTCGGTGCTGGGCAAGCTGTACCCGGTCGACGAAAGGAGCTTCCCGCCGCGGCCGTTCCGCAATAAGGCCTACCGCGAGCTGTCGCTGTTTGAGCCGGTGGTGGTGGAGAGCTACGAGTCGCAGGACCGCTACCTGGTCTGGAAGGTCGACGAACGCCGTTCGAAGCGCCCGGAGTCCATGACCGAGGAATACGTCCCCGGCGGGCCGACGGTGCGCGAGATGGTCGTGCGCGCCTGGAAGCTCGAGCAGGCCCGCCCCCAGGCGCTCGCGCGGGCCGCGCAGCTCGCCGAGCAGGCGCGGCAGAGCGGCAAGCCGCTCACGCAAATCTCCGAGGGCGGCCGATCCGGAGCGAAATTGCCTCCCTTCACTTGGATGTCGGAGACCGACGGGCAGATTTCCAAGGTCGAGGGGCTCGACGTGCCGGGCGACGAGCTGATGCGGGCGATCTACCAGCTCAAAACGGGCGCGGTCGCCGCGGCGATGAACGCGCCGCAAACGGCGGCCTACGTCGTGAAGCTCGTCGATTTCGATTACGTGTCCCGCGGCGTCGGGTACGACGAGCGCTCGATCCAGACCTTCTTCATCTCCATGTCCGCCCAGGAGATCCAGCCCGTCGTCCTCCACGAGCGCAGGCGGCAGGAGGACCGCTGGTTCCGGACCATCGAGGCCGAGGCCGACTTGAAGTGGATTCGCCAGCCGCAGATCGTCGACAACGATTGAGATAGTTTGGGTGGCACGCCATCGGCGCGTCATTCGTCGCACGTCATCCGTTGCATCCGGACGGGCGTTCAGGTCGCTGACCACCTCGCCGGTGGAAGCATTACGTCGAGGCTGCCCACGTGGAGATGCCGTGGCGGATCAACGCCGCGTACAATTCCTGTCTCGACGACTCCTGTCTCGTGTCCCCTTGTCCCCACGCCTTGTGCCAAATCTCTCTCGACTCCGCCCATTCCTTGCTACAATCAAACACACCTATCTCGATCCCCAAAACAAACTCCCCGGAACACTTTCCGTGGAAAGACGGCGACGACCTGCCGCGCTGCCGCCCATCTCCCGCCGCGAGCTCCTGCGCGTCGGCTCCCTGGGGCTCGTCGGCCTCTCGCTGCCGCAGCTCCTGGCCGCCGCCGAAACCGACGGCCTGCTGCGCCGCGGCGCCGCCAAGTCGTGCATCCTCTTCTTCCTGGAAGGCGGCCCGGCCCAGCAGGACATGTGGGACATGAAGCCCAAGGCCCCGGCCGAAGTTCGCGGGCCCTTCCGCCCCATCGACACGAGCGTCTCCGGCGTCCAGGTCTGCGAATACCTGCCGATGCTCTCGCAGCAGATGCATCAGCTTGCCCAGGTCCGCTCCGTACATCACGACGTCGTCGACCACAACGCCAGCACCTACTACATGCTCACCGGCCGGTCGCCCGTCGTCGGCAACCGCCTTATCGTCCGCGACGAGCCGGAGAACTTCCCGCCCTTCGGTGCCGTCCTCGCGAAGCTCCGCCCCCTCCGCGATCTGCCCGAGTTCGTCCACCTGCCCGAGATCATGTCCAACAACGGCGACGAGATCCCCGGCGAGCGGGCGGGCTTTTTGGGCGCGGCGTTCGATCCGCTCGTCGGCGGCGACCCCAGCGAGCGGAATTACCGCATCCCCGGCCTGTCGCTCCCCGCGCACAGCCCCCTCTCGCGGCTCCACCGCCGCCGGCAGCTTCTGGAAATGCTCGACAAAAGCCCGCACGTCGAGCCGGCCGACGCCGCCGTCGCGGGGCTCTCCAGCCACTATCAAAAGGCCTTCAGCCTCCTGGGAACGCAGAAAACCCGGGACGCCTTCGACCTGGCGCGCGAAAAACCGTCGCTCCGCGAGCGCTACGGCCTTCCCGATCGCGAAGACCGCTCCGTCGAGGCCCGCAAGTTCGGCGGCCTGCCGCACCTGGGGCAGTGTTTGCTCCTCGCGCGGCGCTTGATCGAAGCCGGCGTGCGCCTCGTCACGGTCTGCACCGGCCGGCGCATCGACCAGACCTGGGACGGCCATCGGCAGCACTTCTCGCTGCTCCGCAAGTCGATTCTCCCCTATTTCGACCGCGCCTTTTCGGCGCTCTTGGAGGACATGAGCGATCGCGGCTTGCTTGAGGAGACGCTCGTCGTGGCGATGGGCGAATTCGGCCGCACGCCCAAGATCGGGCAGATCACGTCGGGCGCCGGGGCGACCGCCGAAGGCCGAGATCACTGGCCGCACTGCTACACGATCCTGCTGGCCGGGGCGGGCATCCGCGGCGGCTATGTCTACGGCTCGTCCGACAAGGAAGCCGCCTATCCCGCGACCGACCCCGTCACGCCCGGCGACGTGGCGGCCACGATCTACCACGCCCTGGGCCTGGACCCGCACGCGCTGATCCACGACCCGGCCGGGCGGCCGCACGTTTTGGCCCTGGGCGACCCAATCCTGCCGCTTTTCGCCTCGTAGCAGGCACACTCCCTGTGCCGGCTCGCGCCCGAATTCGACTTGTCGTGAGATGGGACGTAGGTCCGCCTGGATCGCCAAATTGGAATGGCACTTGGGCGCGCCGCTGGCCGGCTGCGACGGACCCTTTCGCGAGCCGATAACGCAACTGAGCAGCCGTGATTCTGACCGATTGATTGTCAGCGGAGAAATCGAACTGCAGGCGGTTACGCTGGATCGTGATGCCCAAACCGGGTGGCCCAACGGGCAAATCGAGCAGCTGCCGCAACTCTGGCTGGGTGAGGCAATAAAAGCGGCCGTTGAGCCGGAGCAGCACGTGTGCCCCGTGGTCGGTAATCAACGCGGAAGGTGAGGAACTTGGCATGCCCGGTCTCCCGAGAGAAGCCCCAGGTATTATACCTGACGGCCTTCGTACTGGATGATCCAGATTTCTTCCTGGTCGAACTCGGCTTTCAACCGTTCCTTTTCTGCCGCCCAGAAACGAAGATCGCGCCGCGGGTGCCCGACCTCATACACCCAATGCTCATCGGTGTACAGGTGACCGGCTGGGCTCAGCCACGCCCCTTCGGCCTAGCCCTTCCGTGTCCAGCCGCCGTAGCGCTCGATCATGCGGGCATGAAAGGCGCGATAGGCCCGTGGGGCGAAGATGCGACCGGAGTTGTCTCGCTTCGGAAGCAGGACCTGGGTAATGAATGGCATTGGAAGTGGCCCAGTCTGAACAGTCGCGTGTCAAGAGTCAAGGTTCGCCTTCCCACCGATATTCTGCTCGCGGCGAGCGCCGGGATCGTGCGCCTGGCGAATAGCACCGTGCGCAGTGGGCAGGTACTACGCCGTTGGGGAGCTTTCTCTCCGGACGACGGCGGCAGCGCCGCCGAGGGAATCACGCCAGAAGCTCCGTCACCACGTTCCCGTGCACGTCGGTCAAGCGGAAGTCCCGCCCCGCGTGCCGGTACGTCAGCTTTGTGTGCTCAAAGCCCAAAAGGTGCAAAATCGTCGCGTGCAGGTCGTGGACGTGGACCGGCTTTTCCACCGCCTGGAATCCGAAGGCGTCCGTCGCGCCGTGTACGTAGCCGCCGCGCACGCCCCCGCCCGCCAGCCAGCACGAAAACCCGTAGTGATTGTGGTCGCGGCCGTTGAGCGCGGGAAACTCCGCCACCGGCGTGCGGCCGAACTCGCCGCCCCAAAGGACGAGCGTCGTCTCGAAAAGGCCCCGCTGCTTCAGGTCCGTCAAGAAGGCCGCAATCGCCTGGTCCCATTCGTCGGCCAGCGTCTTGTGGTTTTTTTCCAAATTGTCGTGGTTGTCCCACGGCTGCCCCGCCCCGCTCCACACCTGAATGAACCGCACGCCGCGCTCCAGCAGCCGCCGCGTGATCATAAGCTGCCGCCCGTGCGTCGTCTTGCCGTACAGCTCCACAAGCCATCCCGGCTCGCGCGATAGATCGAACGCCTCGGCCGCCTCGCTCTGCATCCGATAGGCCAGCTCCAGCGACTGGATGCGGGCCTCGAGCTGCGGGTCGCCCTCGCGCTCGCGCAGGTGCCGCTCGTTCAGCTTTCGCACGAGGTCGAGCTGCCGCCGCTGTTCGTCGAGCGTCATCCGCGTGTTGCGGATATTGGCCACGAGCTTGTCGATCTCGGTGTTTTTCGTATCGACGTACGTCCCCTGGTACGCCCCCGGCAAAAACGCGCTCCGCCAGTTGTGCGTGGCCACGATCGGGTAGCCGCCGGGGCACATGGCGATAAACCCAGGAAGGTTCTGGTTCTCGGTCCCCAGGCCGTAGGTGAGCCAGGCCCCCATGCTGGGGCGCGGCAGGCGCCCGTCGCCGCAGTTCATCAGCATCAGCGACGGCTCGTGGTTCGGCACGTCCGCGTGCATCGAGCGGATCACCGCGATGTCGTCGATGTGCCCGGCCGTGCGGGCGAAGAGGTCGCTCACCTCGATGCCCGACTCGCCGTACTTCTTGAACGCGAACGGCGAGCGCATGGCGGCGCCCGTTTTGCGTTCGGTGCGCAGGTTGGGCATGGGGAGCGGCTGGCCGTGGCGCTTGTCCAGCTCCACCTTGTGGTCAAAGGTGTCCACGTGCGACGGCCCGCCGTTCATGAAGAGGTGGACCATCTGCCGGGCCTTGGCGGGGAAGTGCGGCTTCTTGGGCGCCAGCGGCAGCGCCCCCTCCCCGGCCCTCCCCGCGAGCGGGGAGGGAGAGGACGAGGGAGCGGAATCGCCGGCGGCCGAGGTCGAGAGCAATCCCGCGTCGGCCAAAACGCCCGCCAGGCCGATCATGCCTAAGCCCATGCCGCTGCGCTTGAGCAGCGCGCGGCGCGAAAGCAGGGCGTTGAAGGGCGAAGGCAGGAACATCGGGCTATCGTCTCAGGTGACACGATCGTCGCAGGTGTTGAGTATACCGTCGGCAACCGCGCCGCACAAAAGGAGCCCCGACGCCAATGCGCGCCGCTCTCCCTTCGAGTCGTACTCGCCCTCGTCCTCGACGGCATCTTCCTTAATGTTCCGGGGACGGCGCCGGCGCCCGGTCGCGGATGACGACGCTGGACAGCGTGCCGCGCCAGGGCGCAGGCTGGAACGGCGCGCTGCCGAACATCAAGACGCCCGCCGACCAGACCTTCAGGCTGCCGTCACTTCCCGCCGTGAGAAGCTGCAGCGTGCTTTCGCGGCCGTCGACCGTCGAGGTCAGCCTGCCCGGCGCAAACGCGACGACGACGTGCGTCGGCCGGCCCGGCTCCAGTTGCGCGAGCTTGACTTCCAGGCCCCCCGGCGATTGCGACGTGCGCACCCACAGCCAGAGCCACTCGCCGCGTTGCTCGAGGACGAAGTTGTTGGCCAGCTTGTTGCCGAAGGCGACGATCGCGGCGTTCTGGTCGCCCCGGGTCTCGATCCGCGCCTCGAGCGCGAACTCCCCGGTCTGCGTGCAGTGCCCCCAGAGAAGCTGCGAGCTGGCGTCGTCGGCCTCGAAGCGGCCCTGGCCGGCAAGCGACATGCGGCCGTCCGCGGCGATCGCGGCGTCGCCCTGGGGCGTGACAACGCATTTCCGCGGCGATCGACCCGGAGCGGCCGACACTTCGTTGGCCGCGCCGGCACTGTGCCAGACAAAGAGGACCTGCCCGGCCGGGGCGGCGCCGCTGCCCGGCCCGGTCGTCGCCGCCTCGTCGAACCACGGACCGAGCTGCGCCGCGACCGGAACGAGCAGCACGAGCAAGAGAGCGGTGCCGGCGAGCACCAGCGGCCAGACGGGCGACTGCCGCCGGCGCAGGCCGGGCGCGACGCGCACGAGCGGCTCGACCAGCGCGCCTTGGGCCGGCGCCGTCGGTTCGGAGATCGGCGGCAGCATCTTCGGCAATCGCAGGGAAGACACCGCCGGACCGGCCGGCCGGACGTCGCCCTGGAGCACCGAGTCGCCGGAAGGCGAACTCGTCGAGACCGCCGCCGCCGGACCTGGCGCCGTGGCGACGGGAATCGCCGCCGCCGGCCCCCCGCGCGGCAGGCGGAGCGATGAAACGGGCGGCTCGATCGGCGCCTCGCGGCCGGGGCGGACGATCGTGCGGCCCTCCGCCGCCGGCGGCAGCATGGCCGTCACCGCGCCTGGCGCCGCGCCTCCCTCCGCCGCCGGGACCTCCGGCGCCTCCGCCACGAGCTTGTCCAGAAAATCGCGGAGCCGCGGATCGACCTCCATCTGCGAGCTGCCGATCTCGGACGAATCCTGCGGCTTGTCGGCGGAACGATAGGCCTCCCACGTCTCCTTCGGCGGCTCTGCGTACGGGGCCAAAGCGTCGGCCACTTCCTGCGCCGTCTGGAATCGCTTGGCCGGGTCGCGCTCGACCATGCGGGCCACGATCGCCTCCAGCTTCTCGTCGGCCTCGGGCAAGAACGTGCGGAGGCGGACGGCCGGCGGCGCCGCCGGCGCGACGCGCGCCTGCAGCTTGCCCAGCAGGTTCGGCCCGCTGTAGGGGAGTTCGCCGGTGAGGATCTTGAAGAGCGTGCACCCCAGGCAGAAGACGTCGGTCCGGGCGTCGACCTCGACGTTCCGCAGGATCTGCTCCGGGGCCAGATAGTCGGGAGTGCCCAGGATCGTGCCGGCCTGCGTCAGGTCGCTGGACTCGGGCGCGGTGAGCTGGAACGACGTGTCGTCGGGCGACGGCGCAAGCTCCTCCTCGGACTCGTGCGACAACCGCGCCAGGCCCAGGTCCAG
The DNA here is from genome assembly GCA_016177915.1 of Planctomycetia bacterium. GTDB lineage: Bacteria > Planctomycetota > Planctomycetia > Pirellulales > S012-138 > JACOUI01. The sequence continues at coordinate 16,583 of JACOUI010000228.1, read as the reverse complement.
GAGCTTCACGACCGGCCGGTTGTCGGCCTCGTTCCAGGCGACGAGGATGTTGGCGGGCTTGATGTCGCGGTGGACGAGTCCCTGGGCGTGGGCGTGCGCCAGGCCCAGCGCCGCCTGGCGGATGAACTCGCAGGCCCAGGGGATGGGCACCTTCTGGTACCGCGCCTGCCAGGCGTCGAGGTCGGCGCCGGCGATGTACTCCATGACGAGGTAGTGCGTGCTGCCCACCTCGCCGGCGTCGAAGGCCTTGACGATGTTGACGTGATTGACCGCGGCGGCGGCCTGCACCTCGCGCCCGAACCGGGCCACCGCGTTGGGGTGCGACAGGCGGGTCTTGGAGAGGACTTTGACGGCCACCGTGCGGCCCATCAGGGCGTGCTCGGCCTTGAACACCACGCCCATCGCCCCTTCGGCGATCTGTTCCAGGAACTTGTACTTGCCCAGGAAGAACTGCCGCTTGCCGGCGAGGAGCCGCTGCGCCTGCCAGACGGTCAGGTAGCCGCGGTTGACGAGCCACTGGGCGACCGTGAGCGGCGTGGGCCGCTCGGCGCGAGCCACGTACTCGCGCACGGCCTGGATCTGCTTTTCGGAGAGCAGCCGGCTCTGCGCGGCGAGCGCGACGTACTCATCGGCGGTCGAAACGGCCATGCGCTTTTCCTGGTCGCCCGCGGCCCCGGCCCAAACGCCGCGCCCCAAGCCGGCGGCGGCGCTGCAAATGTACATCCTACCTGACGGCGCAGCGCGGCAGCAGGGCGCGGACCTCCGGAAGCGCCCCAAGGCATTGACCCAGCGACCCGAGATGTTTCGGGCATAGGGTGGCACGCCCTGAGCGTGGTCGCGACCAGGGTAGCTGTCGCGGCGCCACGCGCGTGGCTAAATGGATCTGCGTGGCGCCACTTGCGAAGGGCGTGCGGACGGGTGAGGGGGGGGCGAAACGAGCCGCGCGCCGGGCACGCCCTTCGCAGACTGGTTCGAGCGTGATCGCCGCAACAACGACACCTGGGGGGCTGGCGCTGATCGATTCGCTGGCGCGCTCAGAGCGTGCCACCCGAGGTGAGCTACATGACCCGGTCTTCCGCCCAGGGGTGCCGCCGGCCCGTACGGAATTCCTTGTACGGACCGGAAAACGCCTGGTGGATCGACTCCGGCTTGAAGTTCGTGTTCACGAACCGCAGCACGGCCACGATCTCCGGGTGCTCGTAGCCCAGGCCCGTGATCTGGAACGAGTCGCCGTTGACGTCGAGGACCTGCACCCAGTCCTTCGCCACGCGGACGAAGTTGAGCGAGCGCAGCTCGCTCCGCGTGCGCTTGAGGAACTCCAGGGCGGCGTCGAGACCGCCGATTGCAAACTCGTGCGTGGCCAGGGGGAGAATGTCGGACATGGTCCTGTAGGGTGGGCATCGCCCACCTTTCGGCAATGGTGGGCGATGCCCACCCTACAAGTTATCCTACGACCGGACGATCAGCCCCTCGGCCACCGCCTTGCTGAACACCTCGCGCGTCAGCCGCAGCTCGGTGTCGTCCGTCAGCGAGACGACGAGCGGCTCCAGCGACGCGATCGCCCCTTCCACCCAGGCCGGACCGTCCTTGTACTTGACGGGCGTCCCGGCGCCGAACCCCTCGGGCAGGCCGTTGGCGCCGGCCTTCGCGCCGCCGTTGGAAGAGGCGGCAGCGGGCTTGGCGGCCGGCTTCGCAGCCGCGGCCTTCGCCGCGGGCTTTTCGGCGACCTTCTCGCCGCCGGGCTTTTTCTTGTCGAGGACGCCCGCCAACTCCTGCAGGACGTGCCAGTTCTCGAGGCGGTCCTGCTTGGCGGCCTGGAGCGTCGTGCTGGGGTTGCCGTCCTTGTCGAAGTGCTTCGAGAAGCGCCCTTCGCTGCGGGAGAAGTCGATGAAATCGAACTGCTCGCCCGTCTTGGGATTCACCCACCAGTCGTCGTTGACGGCCGGGTTGCCTTGCAGCGACAGCCGCTCCTTGATCGTGTTGCCCTTGCGGGGATCGTAGATCAAAAGCGGGAAGGCCCGCGTATCGACGGCGAGGCGCGCCTGGTCGGAGGCCATGTTGTCGGCCACGCCGTGCTCCGGCTGGCAGGTCGTGTAGCAGCAGATGATGGCCGGCCCGTCGAACTCCAACGCATCGAGCACGGATCGGTAGAAGTGGTTCGTGTGGGCGCAGGTGGTCTGGGCGACGAACGTTCGCGGGTGCATCATCGCGATCTGGGCGATTTCCTTGCGGCGCTCCTGCTTGCCGTAGATCGCCTTGCCGTGGACGCTCATTTTCGTGTTCTGGCCGGTGAAGCTGCTGGTCGAGGCCTGGCCGCCCGTGTTCGAATAGACCTGCGTGTCCAGCACGAAGACCTTGACGTGCATGCCCGAGGCGAACATCCGCGACAGGGCCTGGAAGCCGATGTCGAACATGGCGCCGTCGCCGCCGATGCACCAGATGGGCTTGTCCTTCCAGCCCTTCTGGTCCCAGCGCGAGCGGACGCCCATCGCCATCGCGGGGGCGTTTTCAAACAGGGAGTTCGTCCAGGGGACGAGGTACGGGTTGTAGGGGTACGTGGACGTGTAGACCGTGTTGCAGCCGGTGGCGGCGACGATGGCCCAGTCGTCCTTGTATTTCGCGCCCGTCGCCGAGCACATCATGCGCAGGGCCGTCCCTTCGCCGCAGCCGGCGCAGCTTCCCGCGCCGCCGGCGTAGATGTGCGTCTGCTCCTTGAGCATCATGTCGATGAGCAGGCTGTCGTTGATGTACTTCTCGTCCGACGGGCCGAACTGCTTGAAGAAACGATGGCTCTTGCGGATGTTCCGCATGGTCTCTTCGGTCTTGGGGATCATTTTGAGCGCGTTGTCGTCGCAGACGGTGACGCACTCGGCGCAGCCCTTGCACTTGCTCGGGTCGATGATGATGTTGAACATCCCCCCAGGCTGGCCGCGCTTGCTCGGTCCCTCGTAATACTTCCGCGTCTTGGACCACTGCTTGCGGAACAGCTCCCGGTCGGCCGGGTCCGCGATCGCCGCCAGCTTCCGCTCCACCTCCGGCTCGGACAGCACCTTGCCCAGGATGGCCGTGTCCGGGCACTGCGTGACGCAGTCCATGCAGCCGGTGCAGTTTTCGGTGATGTAATCGGGGATGTCCGGGGCGATGTAGCTGAAGTCGCGGAGGTTGGCCGTGCCGGCGGGCACGAGCGAGCGCGCGACCGACAAATCGGCCGGCAGGTCCTTTTCCGCGGTCCCGTCCTCGTAGCGGCGGATGATGCGGTCGTTGAAGTCCATCACGTCGAGGATGGGGAGCTTCACCGTCTTGTAGGGCGCATCGACGAGCGTCCCGTAGCAACTGTTGTTCAGCGGGTCGCGCTCGCTGGCCTCGTTGAGGGAAGGGAGTTTGGTTTCGGTGGCCATTGGGCATCCTCACGGTTGCGATTCGCGGCTCGCGTGAGCGCGAAGGGCATTGCAATTCAGTTTTTGGAGTTCAGTCTTCTGTGCCTGCCTGCTTGCCGTTGTGTTTGCTGCGCCGGTTCAATCGTTGAACGAACTCTGCGTGTTCTTTCGTGGCCAGCCCGCGGTTCAAAGTTCGCAGCGCTCGCTTCAAGTCGTCGCCCAGAAGCGCCTTGGTGTCGAGCCACAACCCTGGGAAGACCTGCGATTGAACGACCCCTTTTGCATCTCGAGGCAACTGCCGATTCCGTTTCAAATCGAACCAGATCACTTCCTTGGGTTCAACGCAGACGACGATGTACTCGAGAATGCCGGCCCGAGCGTAATTCTCCTTCTTGGCGTGCAGGTCGATCGCCCGGGTGCTGTAGGCGATTTCAGCCACAAGCTCCGGGGCTCCTTCGAGGTATTTCTCCGAGTTGACCCATGACTTCCCACCGCATTCCTCTTTGATCCGAAGGAACAGGTCGGGTTGCGGCTCGTTCCGGGCGTCCAGGAAAACGGTCGCGTCAAGGGCAGCGTCGACACCCGGGGTTTTTGCTTTGTACCGTGCAACAATGGTCGCCAAGGTGAGCTGGTATCCGCCGTGTGGCGCGCGTGCAGGCGACGACATGAAAACGATGCTTCAAGTGGCCAGGATACTCCTCGTAAAGCTTGTGGAACGCGCGCCGCGTCAGGCGGTCGCCGTTGTGCAGCCAGCGCGGCGCTTCGCGCGCCGAAATCTCGTCGACTTGGACCAACTCGGCCGTTGCCATCGTGCTGCGGTTCTCAAAAAAAAGCCGCTCGTGCTGTGGCACGCACCCGGAGGCTCACGCCTGCGGCTCACCGTTGCTTTAGCCCTTCATCAGCTCCTGCCCCACTTCCCGCATCTCGTTGTATCCCCGCTTTACGCAGTTCAGGTTGTCCTGCACCACCCGGTCGCCGCGCTTGCCGAAGTACTTCCGCAGCGCCTTCTCCACGCCCGCGTACACCTGCTCGTCCGTCATGTGGCTGTCCTTGGCGTAGGGCGTGAGCTTGAGGAACGCCCCCAAGAGGACGATCCCCTGCATGCGCATCTGCAGGTCGGCCTCGGAGGCCACCTCGCGCGCGATCTGCACCGTGTCGGCGTAGAAGACCCGAATGCGGTTCTCGCGGATGAACTTCTTGTGGTGCGGCGGAATCCGCTCCCACACTTCTTTGGGCTCCGTGTAGGTTGACTGCATGAACACCGCCCCGCCCGGCATAAGGCCCGTCAGCGGATTGCCGCTGAACAGGGCCGTCGTGTCGTTGAGCACGACCAGGTCCACGTACTCCAGCTCGCTGTGAAGCTGGATGTGGTTGTCGGAGATCGTCAGGTAGTAGGTCGTGGGCAGGCCCTTCTTCTCGGAGCCGTACTTGGGATAGGCCTGCACGTCCTTGCCGAACACGTCGCCGCCGATCGTCGCGATCACCTTGTTCGTCGTCACCGAGCCGAAGCCGCCCACCGAGTGCCCGCGCATCGAATACGAGCCGGCCTCACGGAGATCGGGGTCTTCCGTCACCTTGAGCGCCAGCGGATGGTCGATGCCGACGCAGAAGTAATCCGGCCCGTTGTGGATCATGTTGTCGACAATCGCCATCACGTCGCCGGGGCGAAAGTCGCGGCTGCCGAGGCCGGCCGCGCCGTGGTAAATCCTCGGCACGCGCTTGATCTTCTCCTGACCGTTCTGGCCGGTGACCGCGTCGCAAAACGCCGCCTTGATCTCGCGCGTCAGGTGGTTGCCCGTGGTCGACATCGGGTCGTCCATCCGCTCGATGACCGCCAGCGCCGTGCAGTCCTTGAGGGCCTCGACGATCGGCCTGGCCGGGAAGGGCCGGAAGCAGCGGACCGTCAGGCAGCCGACGGGAATACCCTTCTTCTCGCGCAGGTAATCGACCGTCGCCTGAATCGTCTCCATGTAGCAGCCCATGCCGACGATGATGAACTCGGCGTCGCCGCAGCGGTAAGGCTCGACAAAGCTGTACTTGCGACCGGTCTTGCGCTGGAACTCGTCGAACGCCTCCTCCAGCGCCGGCCACACGCGGTCGTAATACCAACGCTGGGCGATCTTCCCCTTCATGTACGAGTCCTGGTTCTGCACCACGCCCGACATCAGCGGGTTCTCCGGGTCGATCAGGTTGACGATCTTCCCCTCGGGCTTGCCGATGTACTCCTTCATGAACTCCAGCTCGGGGAGGCGGACCTTTTCGACGGTGTGCGTCGTGAGGAAGCCGTCCTGGACGTTGAAGAAGGGCGTGACCGACGCCTCGGCCGCCCGGCGGGAGATGAGGCACAGGTCGGCCGCCTCCTGCGCATTGCGGCCGAAGAGCATTCCCCAGCCGCAGTCGGCCACGCACATCATGTCGTCGTGGCCGGCGTGGACGTTGAGCGCGTGGCTGGTCAGGGCGCGGGCGCCGATGTTCATCACGACGGGGAGCCGCTTGCCGGAGATCGTGTACAGGACCTCCTTCATCAGCACGAGGCCCTGGCCGGACGTGAAGTTGGTCACCCGGCCGCCGGCAGCGGCGAACCCTTCGCAGAAGGAGGCCGCCGAGTGCTCGCTCTCCGGCTCTGTGAACGTGATCAGGTCGCCCCACAGGTTCTTGTAGCCGTTCATCACGGCCGCGTTGAATCCGCCGCCCATCGTGGTGGAGCTGGTGATCGGGTAGGCGCCGGCCGCTTGCGCGACGTTCACCTCCACGTGAACGACGGCTTCCGCCCCGTCGCAGGTGGTGGGGATGCCCGGGTACTGGAACTTGTGCTCGACCGGCTGCTCCAGGGGAATGCGTTCCCCGACCGAGCCTGTCCGACCGGCAACATCCAGGGTCTGACTCATCGAGCGCAACTCCCCGCAGGGAGCCTCCAGGTAGGTAGATAACGCCCACGGTCCGGCCGCGAGGCCGGCTGGGCGGCGTGGCCCGCCTTGCTGCTAGCAGAAGCGGGCAAATAGTTTAGGCGACATCCGTCTCCCTTGGTAGTCTATCGCGGCAAGTCCAGACGCGTCAAAGGGATTTGACGCCGATTCGGGGCGGTTTGGCCCATTATGCCGTGCAAGACGGTCGTGCGTGTCGAAAGCGCCGCAGGGGACACCGCCGCGACGCCTTTACGGCAGCCTCCGTCGGCGGCGGATTCTACGATTCGGCAATCCAAATCGCTCGCTTTAGGTCGTACAATGGCAGCCGTTGACGCCGCACGGCGTCAGGGCATCTCGGGGGTCGGGCATGAAGCGCAAGACCAACTTTCAGGCCGTGCTCCTTCTGGCCACGCTAGCGGCCGGCACGATCGCGCTGGTCGCCGTGATGCTCTGGCCGACGGACGCCAACTCGCTCGACGCCAAGGAAATCCCCTTCAACGGCGCGCGGGCCTACGAGCACCTCAAGCAAATCTGCGAGATTGGCCCGCGACCCAGCGGTTCGGAGGGAATGAAAAAACAGCAGGAGCTTTTGACCGAGCATTTTCAGAAGCTGGGCGGCAAGGTCACGCTGCAGGAAGTGCCCAGCGTCCGGCATCCGCTCACGGGGAAGATGGTGCCCATGGCCAACCTGATCGTCGAGTGGCATCCCGACCGCCAGGAGCGAATTCTGCTCTGCGCCCATTACGACACGCGGCCCTACCCCGACCGCGATCCGGACAACCCCAAGGGGCGGTTCATCGGCGCCAACGACGGGGCCAGCGGGGCGGCGCTCCTGATGGAGCTGGGTCGGGAAATGCCGAACCTGAAGAGCAAATACGGCGTCGATTTCGTGCTCTTCGACGGCGAGGAATTCATCTTCCGCGAGACGGACGAGTATTTCCTCGGGTCGACGCACTTCGCCCGCGATTACGCCGCCCATCCGCCGGCCCATCGCTACCGCTTTGGTGTGCTGTTGGACATGGTCGGCGACGCAGACTTGCGCCTTTACTACGAGAAGAATAGCTGGAGCTGGCAAGAAACGAAGCCGCTGGTGAGGGCGATCTGGGACACGGCGGCGAAGCTCCGCGTCCGCGAGTTCGTGGCCCAGACGCGGCACGAGGTGCGCGACGACCACCTGCCGCTGCACGACATCGCCAAGATCCCCACCTGCGACATCATCGACTTCGATTATCCCTACTGGCACACGGAAGACGACGTGCCGGAAAAGTGCTCGGCCGAGAGCCTGGCCCGTGTGGGCTGGGTGATCCACGAATGGCTCAAGTCGGCCCGCTGATCCGGTTGGAGTACCGCCTTTAGGCGGTCGTTGGAGTACCGCCTTCAGGCGGAGAGAACCGCGCCGGCTAAAGCCGGTACTCCAACCGTTGGAGTCCCGCCTTTAGGCGGCTGTTTGCTTTTTCAAAGGACCGGCGCTTGGACCTCCTGCTCAAGTCCGCCTTTCCCGCCGCCCTGATCCTGCTGGCGGCCGGGCTCATCGTCTGGCACGTTCGCGAATACAAGACCGCGCTGGCGCAAAAGCCCACCCGCGAGGAGCGCGACTTCCTGCGGCGGAGGTTCCGCCGGCGGATGCGCGCCGGAACGGTCATCGTGCTCCTGGCCCTGGCCCTCTTCTTCGGGCAGTTGATCTCGCCCAAGCAAAGCCCGTCGCTCTTCGTCTGGTACTGGTCGGGCCTGGCGCTGGCGGTGCTGGGATTGCTCCTCTTCGCGCTGGTCGATTATCTCGACTCGCGTAACAGCATCCGCAGCGCCGAGCGGGCGATGGTCGTCGAGGCCGCGCGCCTGGCCGCCGCCAAGCACAAGCAAAAACGCGGACAGGCCGCCGGCGAGGAGAAATCGACGTCGCAGATTCACCACCAGGGCGTGGGCGGAAAAGGCGGCGCGATGCCGGACGACGGCGACGTGCCAGGGGAACCTGGGGATGGGGCGACGACGGTGTGAAGGGCGAGAGGGGGAGAGGGGGACGAGGAGAGGGGGAGACAAGGGGGCAAGACGCATGTGGGCGAAGGGGAGATCATGAGCAAGTTTGGTTCGGCCGATTTGCAATTGCCCGACGACCTTCGCGCCCCGATCCTGGCGCACATCGAAGACCTCAAAAAGCGCTACCTCGCCCGTGGCTGGGGGCATCGCGTGGGCTTCGGGCGCCGGCCGGCGCTGATCGTCATCGACCTTTCCAGCTTCTGGACGCAGCCCGACCACCAGATCGGCAGCAACCTGGCGAGCGTCGTGGAAAACTCCGCCCGCGTCTTGCAGGCCGCCCGCGCGGCGAAAATTCCTGTTTTCTTCACCACGTTCGCCTACGACCCGGCCGACCCGCCCAGCCCGCAGAACGTGAAGCTGCAACTGAAGCTGTCGCCCGGCTGCGAGAAGCTCTTCGAGTTGGACGCGCGCCTGGAGCGCCGGCCGACGGAGAAGCTGATCCGCAAGCGCTACGCCTCGGCGTTCAAGGGCACGAACCTGCACGAGATGCTCGCGTCGCTCTCCGTCGACACGCTGATCGTGGTCGGCTGCAGCACGAGCCACTGCATTTACGCCACCTGCCGCGACGCGACGGACAGCTTCCGCGTGATCGTGCCGCGCGAGGCCGTGGGCGAGCGCTGCGAGCTATTGCACCACGTGAACCTCCTGGACATCGACATCGACCTGGGGGACGTGATGGGAGTGGAGGAGGTCGTGGGGGAACTGCGCAAGGTTACGCTCAATCTTGGCGTGGACTCTTGACCGCGCGTCATTGCCGGCCGTCGGGCGGTCCCTCAAACTACTTCGCCCATTGCGAAGATGTGGTTTGCGATCTCGATCGCCACTTGTTTGTGAGATGCCAGCATCAAGTAGTACAGGTGCCCGCCGTGGGTGTTGCGGATGAGCACTGCACGTGAGACATAGCCGAAGGCATCGCGCAGCCTCGACTGGTACCACCTCAGCAGCCGTTCACCCGAAGCTTCGATCTTCTCGTCTTCGCTTTCGCCGAAAAGCGTTTTGACTGGCTTGTAGACGACGTCGTACCACGCCGTCGATCCAAAGTAGGCATCGAGCATTTGGCGCTCGGCGGCGGCGAGCTTGATTGGCTCCCTTGGAAGCAATCGCTGAATCCCCATTCCGACGGGGAAGTTCAGCAAGATATCGATCGCGCGAGTGGCGGCCAAGGCCGCGATTGTGTCCCAGGGAACCTGCAATCCGAACGGATCCAGGAAAACGAACGCCCTGTACTTGCGCCAGTCGATTGCCGGATTATTGACGACTCTTTTCGTCAGGAAAGTACTGCACTCCTGCTGCCGAATGGTGATGTGCCGCGAATCGCCGTACCGCTGTTTCAGCTTTTCGAGCGCGGCGACTCGCTTGGCGGAGCGTTCCACGAAGATGTACTGACTGAAGGGCGGGCGCACCTCCAGCGCCACGGCCGGCGAGCCATGGATGAACTGAGCCTGTTCGGCGTCCTCGTGCGTAAACTGTGCAACATCAAGCAGCGCTTGACGAAGGTCTTGTCCGGATGACGCGCGATTTGAGCGGCGCACTTGATGTTTGCCCGGCCCGGCAAAGGCGTCGATGTAGAAATAGCCGGCGCACCATCGTTTCTTCTCGACCTGGCTTTGCATGATTTTCGAATAGGCGGCAAGGTACTTTGCCAGGTGGTCGAGCTTCTCCTTGGCCCAAGGTCCGACGACGCTCTCGGACATCGTATCCGCCTCCGGCGCTCGTTCGCCTAGAATGCTGCCGATGTAGTCCCAGCGTTTTCAAATCGCGCGAGGAGCTCGTCTCGAATCTTCGCACCCGGGACCGCGTTCTTACGAATGATCGGAAACTCGTCGTAGCAACGGCCGTCCAGCTCGCGGCCTGCTGCGCCTTTGCGGACGCCGCCCCATTGCTTGAAGAAAAAAGGAATCCCGGCGCGTCGGCATCGGTCGCGAATGCCGATGACCCATTCGCGCTGCATCGTGCGGGCGCCGGCGCCGCTCTCGCCGCCCACGATGACCCAGTGAACGCCGCGCAAGTCGAATTCTCCGAGGTCTTCCAGCAACGGCTCGATCGAAAGGAAAACGACCGCCGGCGCCGCCTCGCGCAGATGATCGACGCGCTGCAAGCCGTGGCGGCGGTTTTCAACGCTGACGCCCCACCAGATGTGCGGCAGACGCGCGGCGAATTCCAGTTTGGTTTTCAGGAGGTCGCGCATCCGCTCCGATCGCTTCGTTAGCACCTGGTAGACGTGCCAGTTGGCGGTCGCCATGACTTCGGCGACCTCAACCACATAGTCGTCTGGAACGTCTTCATGAAACAGGTCGCTCATCGAATTGACGAACACCATCCGCGACTTGGACCAGCGCAGCGGCTCGGCGAGCTTTTGCGGCACAAGGCGCAGATCGAATCCCTGTTCGTAGGGATGGCCCCGCACGCCGCGAAACCGTTCCGCAAACGTCTCCGCGTAACAGTGAGCACAACCCGGGCTGATCTTGGTGCACCCGCGGACGGGGTTCCAAGTTGCGTCGGTCCACTCGATGGTTGAGTTGGCGCTCATAGCTCGTCCGACCAGAAGTGTACGCATGTACCGTTCATCTTGCAAACAGTTTTTCCACAAGGAGTGTGCGTAACCTGGCCCATGGCGCTGTGTCGAGTCCAAAACGCGCGGTGGTCGGTATAGGCGCTACTTTTACACCGACGCTCCCAACAGCCCCCGCACGTGCAGCTCTACCGACTCCGCCAGCATCTCCGGGTTGTAGCCCCCCTCCAGAACGCTCACGACCCGCCCCTCCGCGTGCGTCTTCGCCACGGCGAGGACGAGGTTCGTTAGCGTCGCGAAGTCCTCGCTCTCCAACCCCAGCGAGCCGATCGGGTCCTGCCGGTGCGCGTCGAAGCCGGCACTGACGAGCACAAGCTGCGGACGCATTTTGTCGGCCATCGCCGCCAGGCCCGCCTCGAACAGCCGCACGAACTCGCGGCGCGGCGTGCCGAAGGCGACCGGGATGTTGAGGTTCGTCCCCAGGCCGGCGCCCGAGCCGGTTTCGTCGCTACGGCCCGTGCCGGGATAAAACGGCCAGCGATGGATCGACAAAAAACCGACCTGCGCGTCCTCGTAAAACGCGTCCTGCGTGCCGTTGCCGTGGTGGACGTCCCACTCGACGATGAGCACGCGGTCCAGGCCCAGCGCGGCCGTGGCAAAGCGTGCGCCGATCGCGATGTTGTTGAACAGGCAAAAGCCCATCGGCGCGTCGTAGAGCGCGTGATGCCCCGGCGGCCGCACGAGACAGAGCGCCGTCTTGTCTTCGCCGGAAACGACGCGCCGCACCGCGTCCAGCACCGCCCCCGCCGCCCGGCAGGCCACGTCGTAGGACTTCTGCGAAACCCACGTGTCGGCCTCGATCTGCCCGCCGCCGCGCTCGGCGAACCGCGCGACCGCCTCCACGTACTGCGGATCGTGAACGAGCGCCAAATCGGCCGGCGTCGCCGCTTCCCACTTCGGCCGCGTACACTTTTCCACGAGCCCGTTTTTCTCCAGCCGCGACGTGATCGCCGCCAGCCGCCGCGGGCACTCCGGATGGTCCCCCGTGTCGTGCTCGAGGAAGACGGGGTCGGTGTAGAGCAAGGTCATGGGGGAAATGACGAATGTCGAAGGACGAATGACGAATGAAGCACGAAGGTCGAATGACGAAGCCCGAATTTCTCCGCTCCCCTTGTGCCCCCCGCTCGCCCGCTCCCTCTTCGCCCCCTCTGCACGCTTCCGGCATTACTTCCAGGCGTTCAGCAAAAACCGCACCCAATTCCCGTGCATGATCTTCTCCACGTCCGCCGGTTGGTAGTCGCGCTCGGCCAGCATGCCCGGCAAACGCTGCAAATCGGCGATCGTGTCGAGGTCCATCGCCGTCTGCTCCAGGCCGTACCCGCCGTCCAGGTCCGTGCCGATCGCGGCGTGGTCGGCGTTTCCGGCAAGCTGGCAGACGTGGTCCATGTGGTCGAGCATGTGCGAGAGGTTGACGCCCGCCTCGTCCGGCGTCGTTTTGCCGCGGGTCCAGTCGGGCACCATCATCCAGGCGTCGAGGGCCGCTCCGATCACGGCCCCGCGGCGGATCAGCTCCGCAAGCTGCTCGTCGCTGAACTGCCGCTCGTGCGGCACGAGGGCCCGGCAGTTGGAATGGCTCGCCCAGACCGGCCCGTCGTAAGCGTCCATCGCCTCCCAAAAGCTGTCGTCGCAAAGGTGCGTGGCGTCGAGGATGATGCCAAGGCGCTTCATTTCCGCAAGTAGCTCGCGCCCTTTCTGGCCGATCCCGCCGGTGGCGTGCGTCCCCTGCGCGTAGGTTCCCGGCCCGTAATGGGCCGGCCCGATGGCGCGGAGGCCCTGCGAATAGGCCAGCTCCAGATGTTTTGGCGTGCGGATCGAGTCGGCCCCTTCCAGGCTGAGGACGAAGCCGATGGGGGCATTGGGCGGGGGACTATTCTTCCACAGCGCGACGTGCCGCTTGAGTCCCGCCGCATCGACGATCGGCGCCAGCTCCCCCTTTTCCTCCATCGCCTTGTACCAGGCGAGCTGCCCCTGCGTTTGTGCCCAGGCGATCTCCGGGCTGGTCCAGCCGGGGAGCGGATTGCCGGGCCTCACGTACCGGCCGATGAGCGTGCCCACGCACAACCCCACCTGCCCGCGGCGCATCTCCGGCAGGCAGACGGTGTTTTTGCCGCGATCGACCTTGTCGGTACGCCCCTTCTCGCGGCTGCGGATTTCGGCGACGGGCAGCGTGATATCGCGGTTCCACTCCAACGCGTTCATGGAGAGGTCGAGATGGGCGTCGAAAGCGAGCATGGCGGGCGGTCTGGGGCCGGGCGGGGTGGTAGTGCGAAGTTATGAGCTTAGGAAGGCTAGGGGCGAGAGGCTAGAGGGAAGAGGAATCAGGAGACAGGTGGCAGGCGACAGGAGGCAGGAGTCGGGAGCAAACTCTCGATTCCTCGTACTCGTAATCGTACTCGTACTCGACTTTCTCCCCAGGGGGATTGCCGACTCAGCACAACTTTCCAACACTGACTCTTGTCCCCTGCTCCTCTTCCCCTGACTCCTGACTCCTGTTTCCTGCCTCTGCTCCAATGGCCCGCCGCCGCAAAAACACGCCCGACTACTTTCTCTGCCCACATTGCGGCGCGAAGGTCAAGGTCGGCTCGCTTTCCTGCCGCGAGTGCGGCTCGGACGCGGAGACGGGCTGGTCGGAGGGCGCGGACGCGGACCTCCCCACCGGCTACGGCGACAACGACGAATTCGACTACGACGAGTTCCTGGAAAACGAGTTTCCCGACCAGGCGCCGGTCTCGCCGGCACAATCCGCCAAGAAATGGCTCTGGGCGGCGCTGGTCATCGCCGTCTGCATCGCGACGCTCTTGTATCTCGTATGCTGAACGGATGCGGTGGAGGACGCGCTGATTCAGGCGCCGCCTTGTGAGCGCTTCAAGAGTTCGTCGTACTTGTCCACGATCGTTGTGGATCGCGGGAGCAAGCTGGGGGAGTCTTCAACCCCGGTGTCCAGGCCGCGGAATGTCGTCAGAACGAACTCGACGTCCTCGCGAGATAATCCGTAGAGCACGAAATAAGCGGCGTCCAGTTCGGCCATCAGTTCGGCGCGTTCGGCGTCTTTCCACTTGTGGACGGGCGGGTCAAAATCGGCGGCTTCGGCGAGAGGCCGCATGTCGTCGGCCGTGCAGGAGAGCTTCAACACGCGCTCGGAGATCCATTTCTCCAGCGTCTGGCGCTTGTCCCAAGGGCAGCGGTCGGCGTACCGGTCGGGGGAGAAGATCGGCAGTTGCTCGACGATGAAGTAATTCAAATGGACGCCGCCGACCTTCTGTCGCGCAACGTAATCCAAAGGGATGCTGTTGAGGTTTGCAAGCAGGCAACAGGCAAGGCGTGGGGGAATCCCCTTACCGGTGAGCACGAGCGGGGCTGAATTGACGGCGGCGACATCGGGAATGAACGCCGCGATCATCGTTCGCCGGTTAGTCGCACTCGTCACGTCTTTGTACGCCAAATACACGCGCTGGCGCCGAGCACGAAGGACGCGATCGACCTCCTTCTCATCAACCCACCACCGCGGAAGGACCACATATTCGGGATTGGCATGAGCAACCGGCGTAGTCTCGTCGGTTTGTCCCTGCCGAACCCAGTTACCCTTTTGTACGATAACGCTTGCCGCGCGATGGTCGTACGCCTGAAGCATTTTCGCTTCGTAGAGCGGCAGGAAGGTCCGCTTGCCCTTGATCCAGCAGTTGCCTTCCAGCTTGAAACCCGCCTTTTTGAGTTTTTCGGGCGTGTGGAACACCTCAGCGTCGTTCGTTTGATGAAACATCGTGACGAACTTGATCCCCCACGGATTGCCGCCCTCTTTCCGGTTGTGGTCGATCAAGATCGAGACGCGCCGGTAAACGGCCTTCGTCAGTTCGGCATCGCGGGGCGAGCGGAAGATCGGGGAGGTCCGCGTGTTCGGGTTGAGAAGAGCAATGTCTTTCTTCGACAGCGTAACGTGGCGCCGCTTGTCCGCGAGATCTTCCATCTCGCGGGCGAAGAAGGCAAAATCGACCGTGGACGTTTGGACCTGGTCGCCTCCAAACAGCAGTACGCAGAACTTTGAAGATCGATGCACGTCCACAAAGGTGGCGGCTTTGTTCTCGAAATCATACAGCGCAATCAGCGCCTCCGAATTGATCAAGGCGGCGAAGAACTCTCGGGTAGTCTTGTCCGTCGCAACACCGGAAGGGAGAACCAGCCCGACGCGCCCCTTTGGACGAACGACATGCCGCGCCAGTTCCGCGAAGAGCATGTACGTGTTGATGTCGCCCTTGCCCGTCAACGGGAATTCGCCCGACTCGCGGGCATAAGTCAGGGCCTTGTCCGCGGCAGCCTGCGCTTGCTCGTACCGCGCGAAGAGTTCCGGCCTACCCTCTTTCAACTTCGCCACCATCTTGCGCCGCTCGGCCGCGCTCACAGCGCCGGCGATCTCCGGCGCGGCAAGGGCGAAGAATTCGCGCTCCTGGACCTTCATCCGCTCCCAGGGCGGATTGCCGATGACGCAATCAAACCCACTGCCGGGGCGATCGAACACGGCCGGGAACGACTCCTTCCACGTCATTGCGCGGGGATGTACGCCCGGATCGGCGACCAGACTGTTGCCGCAGACGATGTTCTCCGACAGGTCCGAAAGCCGCTGGTTGCGCCGCGTCGAACGGATCCACAGCGCCAATTGCGTGATTTCGACGGCCTGCTCCGACAGGTCCACGCCGTGCAAGTTGTCGGTGAGGATGAAGTCGGGAATGCCGTCGTAGATCTTCTCGATCGACTCGCCGTCGTAGGGGCGAAGGTGCTCGACGGCCTCGACGTACCGTTCTTCCAGCAGGTCGTAGGCCTGCACGAGAAACGCCCCGCTCCCGCAGGCCGGATCGCAGACTTTGATGCTGCGCAGCTCGTTGATCGCCTCGCGCCAAAACGCTTCGAGCGCCGGCGTGGTTTGGTCCGTCCGCAAATCCTCCGCCGTGAGCTTGTGCCGCTGGCGGACTTGCTCTAGGCGCTCGTGTACGACCGTTCCCACGGTTCGATTGACGATGAATCGCGTGAACTCTGGGGGCGTGTAGTAAATCCCGAAGCGCTTACGCTCTGGCGATTTGGGCATTGTCGGAGGTTTGGCCTTGGCGTCGCCGAAGCCGGTTCCGAAGAGCCCCGTCGCGCGGAGCCGCTCCAACTCGCCAATCGAGCGCTCAAAAAGCCGCCCCAGCACTTCGACGTTGACCTCGTCGCGAAAATCGAACGTGCCGACGTTCCGAAAGAACGAGGTCCAACTGTCGTCAAGCTGCAGGTCGTCGACTTCCGGGTCGTGACGAAAAAGGCCGCCGTTGTAGCCTTTGTCAAAGCGCGAATCGCCTTCGATCCCCTCGTCGACGGAGCGGAAAAGATCGAGGAAGTTGCGCCATCGCGGGTTGGTGACCTGCCGAAAGGGCGGGAGAAAATGGTACGCTTGGTTCAGGCATTCCGCCGGCAGCAGATCCCGGTCTTCGCAGAAGGCGACGAAGATGATGCGGTCCAGCAGCTTTTGCCCAATATGGATCGACAGGTCCAGGGGCTTCGCCAACTCCTTGTGCAGGTGCTGGACTAGTACAGCGTTTCGCAACTTCGTCGGTCTGACGGGGTAAAAACTGGGGTTGATGGGATTTGGGAGTTTTGGTGAAATGTCGCACGCAAAGTTCTTGGGAACATGGAGGTTTGATACTGGGCACAAGGAGTGTGCGCGAT
>JACOUI010000227.1 GCA_016177915.1 Planctomycetia bacterium | reverse complement strand
GGCGAATCGTCGCGGTCACTCCGTGTTGTCGATACGGGCGAATGTCGGGCGGGTCATCGGGGTCGTAGGCATAAAGGAGCGACATCTGACTGCCGTCGAGGAACCAATCCGCAAAGCGGCTGGCGCCTGCCATCCAGTGGCTTGTCGTTCGATAGCGTTCCCTGGATCCGCTCTTCGTCCATCGGAACGACATAATAAGCGAGCCATCATCGCGCCTGCGCTGCTCGCCGGTCAAATCGATCGTGTGGAGTTGTTCAACGCCGGCGCGGTGGGCGGCGATGATGTCGTCCAGACCGAGATCGCCCTCGATCGCGCACGCGGGCGCGCATGCCCCTTGCTTGACGGGAAAGAGCGCGATCGCAAGGCCCACGGCGACGCCGCAAGCGCCCACCAGTAGCACGGTCCGGCGACGCAACGCTACGAAGCGCATCGGACGGCCCTCCGTTTGCGCCGAAACAGAAGGAACGCGGCCGCCATCGCCATCAGGAGAGCGCCGCCAACCACGACGAACAGCCAGTTTCTGGAACTGGCCAGTTGGGCCTCGGCCACCATCGCCTGGCGCAGCACTTGCTTCTGCTTTTCCTCCGAATCGATCGTCTCCGCGATCCGCCCCTCCTTCCCGATGAGGTAGGCCCGAGGTTTGCCGGGGACCATGGGAAGCTGAACCACCATGATGTTCTGCGGGAAGCGAAAATCGAGCGCGTCGGGGGGCAGCGGTTGGTTCACCGCAGCTTGAGTCACTGCGATCTTGTGCTCGAACTTCGAAAGCCGCTGGCCCTTTCCGTCGCGCGACTCCGAGACGACCTCCATGGGCAGAAACGTACCGTCTCCAAAACCCTTAAAAGCCGTTACCTCGTATTGGTGGTGGAGGTCGATGAAACCGTCAGCCGTCGCCACGTTATGCACGTGACAATCGAGGCGCCGGACCAGAAAGCCCGCGCCAGGATCGAGAAAAACGTCCATCGAGCTGCCGCTGTATTGGAGTTGCGCCGTCTGTTCATTGAGGACCCCGGGATGTTGGATGTGAATCTGCCACGTCTGGCGGCCGCCGACGAGTTGCCTTCCCACGAGCTGCACGCCGCCATCGCCGAACGACCGCCGGGTGTCTGCCACGAGTTCCCAGAGCGGCCGGTCTTCGTCCTCCCCTGCTAATCGTAAGCGAAGCAACAAGTGGGTCGCCGCAAAAAGGTCCAGGAGTTTCCTGGTCTGCGCGCGGACCGACGCGGTTGCTCCATGTTGCCGGAACGGGCGAATGTCGGGCGCGTTGTCAGGGTCGTAGTTGTAAAGGAGCGACATCCGACTGCCGTCGAGGAACCAATCCGCAAAGCGGCCAGCGCCTGCCGCAACGGAGTGGTTTGTCGTTCGATAGCGCTCCCTGGCCCCGCTCTTTGTCCATCGGAACGACATAAAAAGCGATCCATCATCGCGCCTGCGCATTTCGCCCTTCAAATCGATCGTGTCGAGTTGTTCAACTCCCGCGCGGTGGGCGGCGACGATGTCGTCCAGACCGAGATCGCCCTCGACCGCGCAAGCCTGCGCACACGCCAAAAGCACAGCACTGAGCCACATTGCTACCTCGCTGCTGGAAAGAGCTTCTCGCTCGCACGCAAACAAGCTACCAGCAAGCCTCTGGCGGAGGTGCATTCTGGCATGGGTTCGTCGTACCGGCACAGAATCCATTGCAGGGAGTGCCGCCGAAAAGACAGCCAGCCGACCAATCAGCAGAGCGACACATGCCTGACGAGGCACCACTCTGGCACGTGAGAGGCGAACAGAAAGGGGTGACAGCCCACAAACAAACAGCGGGATTCACCGTGTCGCAATACATGAAAACCCCACCCGCAAGCGCCTTCCCGATGCTGGCGGCGCCCAGCCCCAGCACCACGCCCAAAGCAAACACGACCACGAGATTCTTCGTCGCCCGGTTCATGTTGCACCTTTCAAACGCGTCAGAGTGATTAACCGCCCAGCAATTCGTCCGCACGCTTGACCCCAACCACCACGCCATCGCGGAGCCGCACCTCAACGGGCACGTCCGCAATCCAGTTCTTCGATTCGTCCGCCTCAAGACTCACGTAGGACTGACCATTCCGTTTTGGCGCCGTCTCCGTAGACAGCTCAACGAAGGCAACGCGTCGCTGCCCGCCCCCTCCGCCCACACCCGCGCCTCGCTGTCCTCGCCAAGCTCCACGTGGATCACGTTCGGCCGGCAGCAGACCGGGCAGTCCTCGACGTACTCCTGGCTCGCCCCGGCCGAGAGGTCCAGCGGAATGACGACCTCCTCGCCGCACGATGCACAGACGTAGCTCGCCTCTTCCTGCATCGCGAAGCGCCGTCAGCTTCCCGCTTGCTCCGCCGCCAGGCCCACGCGCCGCGGCTCGCTTTCCCCCTCGCGGATTTCCAGGTGCACGTCGACGGGAAGCTGCGTGAGCACCTGGTCCTCGCCCGACGGCCAGTAGATCGTCAATCGGTCCACCTGCGCCGCAGACCCCAGGCCGAAGTGCACGTGGCTGGGATTCTGCGACAGGTAGCCGCAGCCGGGATACAGCTCGCGCCACAGGGTGCGCCCGCCCGCCTCCAGCTTCAATTTGGCGCCGATCCCCAGGCTGTTCGACTTTACGCCCCGCAGCGAAACGCGCAGCCAGCGCGTCTTGGGGAAGCGGTTCTCGAGGACGACGACCGGCCCGCCGCCGCAATTGCGGACGATAAGGTCCTCCATCCCGTCCAGGTTGAAGTCCCCCGCCACGACGCCCCGCGAGTCGCTGTCCAGGTCGGCCCGCGTCAAGTGCGAGATGTCGACGAAGCTCCCCTGCCCCGTGTTCAAGAGGATGCGGTTTCGCTCGTAGGCGCTGAGGTTGTTCCCCTTGGGGTCCCAGGGGTTTTCCATCCAAAACTCGCCCGACGCCTCGTCCAGCTTCCCCAGCGGCTCGTGGTGGGCCAGCATGTCGAAGGGCTGTGACACGACAGCCTGCCAGACGCACCGTCAGCCGTCGGGCTTGCCGCGCTCATAGGACACGTAACCCGCCGTCGAATAAACGTCGCAGAGTCCGTCGCCGTTGAGGTCCACAAACGCGGGACCGAACGACCAGCCGATCTCGCGGAGCGCCTTCTCCGGCGGCGCGACTTCAAAGCGGCCGTCGCCCAGGCCCCGGTAGAGCTTGCTCCCCACCGTGGCTTCCGTGATCTTGGCGTAGAGCGCCGGCGGATAGGCCGCCGGATCGACGTTCGACAGCACGCGGTTCCCCGCCTTCGAGTACATGTTGGAGACGTACAGGTCCATGTTGCCGTCGTTGTCGTAGTCGCCGGCCGCGGCCCCCATCGAAAAGCCGCCGAAGACCGGGTCGATGTCCTCGATCTGCCGAAACGTCCCGTCGCGCTGATTGATCAGAAGCGCGTTGCGCCCGAACTCGTTAATCGACAGAACGTCCGCCCAGCGGTCGTTGTTGGCGTCGAGCCAGACGGCCGTGAAGGCGCTGCCGCCGTTTCCACCCGCGCCGGCCTTGTCGGTCGCGTCCTCGAACTGCCAGTCGCCCAGGTTCCGCCAGAGGACGTTTTTGTAACCCCAGCCGCCGTCGATCCAGGCCACTTTGTCGGGCCGCTTGCTCGGCTGGCGGTACGACGGCGCGTGCGTGTGGGTTTCGTAGAGGTCGATCCTGCCGTCGTGGTCGTAGTCGGCGGCCACGATGGCGGCGGCGCCCTGGATGCGGAGGTTGCACTTGCCGGTCACGTCGCGGAAGCGGCCGTTGCCCAGGTTTTCGTACACGTACCGCCCGAGGAGCACGTCCTCGTCGCCGTCGCCGTCCAGGTCGGCGACGCTGGGAGTCAATTCGCCGTTGCGGCCGGTGGGCGAGACGCGCGGCAGATCGGAGTCGCCGGTCACGTCCACGAACCGCCCGTCGCCCGTGCCGCGATAGAGGAGGATGCCCGCCGCGATGTCGTTGACGAGCGCGTCGAGCCGGCCGTCGCGGTCGTAATCCAGGAGATAAATCCCGCCGGTGCCGCCCAATTGCTTTTCCGCCGCCATCCAGTTGTCGTACATCCGCCGCGTCTCGATGCCGCTTCGCGCCGTCACGTCCGCCAGCAGCGGCTCTTCGGCCTGGGCCGTCTGGGCGCTCTCCACCCGCGCCGCGCGGATCCACCTGCGCCGCGTCGCCAGGTCCTCGTCGAGCGGCCCGATCTGAAGCCGCAGACGGAACGACACCTCGGTCAGCCTCCCTTGGCTCTTCCCCGCCAGCCGCACCCGCCACAATCCCGTCCAGGGCCCGTGCAGGTCGTTTCGATCGACGGGGCTGAGCCGCACGAGTCCGATCTCGGCCTGGCACCCCTCGCGTCCCTCGTCCAGGAGCCGCCGCCACGAAAGCAGCTCGTCGACGAGCGCGCCGGCCTCGACCGTGCGGACCCTTCCCCCTTCCAGCGATTTTTTGCGGATGGCGATCCGCGAATCGGCGTAGGCCGTCGACCAGTCGTCGAAGGGCAGCTCGCCCCGAAAATCCTCCGCCAGAAAGCTCTTCAGCGTTTCGCCGTCCGCCGCCACCAGCGCCTTCTTGAGCAGCGGAAACGCCTTCTGCTCCATCACGAACGCCACGTGCTCCACGTCCCACAAGTATTGCCGGTCCGCCTGGCACAGCGAATCGGCCTCGCCCGTCGTCAGCGACGCGCGCACGGCGAGCGCCGTGGAGATCGCCGCCACGCAAAAGAGCAACAGCCGCCGGGCGCGCCGGTGCGGGCGGGCGCCGGCCTCGACGGGCGACGTTTCGACGGGCGCACTAGCGCGATCGAAGAGTGGCATGCATGGACCCCCACACCGCTCAAAACGCTGGAAATGGCCCGTGAAAGGACATTAGGAGTATCGACGCTGCGGGGCGGGATGTCAATTCAACGGCGCCCGGTCGTAGCAGTCCAGGCGGTTGCCCACTGCGAACTGGCTGACCGCACGCCAAGCTACTTCCCCGCCGCTTCCCTCGGCACATGCCGCTCCCAACCCACCGGCTGCGTCCAGGCCTGCTCCCGCTGGTCCTTGTACGACGGGTCCGCGTGTGCCTTGCTCGACGTCACCACCGCCCGAACGTACAGCTCCTTGCCCGTGAGTTGATACTGTGGCTGAATCCCCTCGGCCGTCGCCAGGACCCTTCCCACGTCGCCGGAGTATTTTCGCGTTGAGCGGATCGGCTGCCCCTCCTTGTCCTTTCGCTCTTCGGAGGCCGCGTCGTACTCGACCGGCGTGCCGATGAACTGCGTCGTGTACGCCACGCCCTCCTCCGGCTCGATCGCCAGCCGCAAGACGCCCAGCTCCGCATCGTACCGCACGTCCGACAGCGTCACGCCGCTTGTGGCGTAGTAGTCCCCTGCCTTGATCGCGCGGATCAAGTGCTCCGGCGTCAGAAACCGCGACCGCACCATGATCCACCCCCGGCCCGGCCGGCTGCCCGCCTGCCCGTGGTAAACGTGACTGTCGTCCGTCGCCAGGCCGAAAAGCGGCGGCGCCTTGAGCTGCCCCAGGCGAATCGTGCTGGCGATGTCCCACAGCGCCTCCACGCCCGGATGGTCCGCGTCGCCCAGGTGCTTCACGCCCGGGTGCCCGTTGTAAACCTCGAAAAACCGCTCCGAGAGCACCTCGGCCAGGTCCTCGGCCGTGATCGCCAGCCCGAAATTCGGATGATTCAAGTGCACCAGGATTTCGCGGCCGGTGCGCTGGGCCTGGTCTTCGACCGCCCGCAGGTTCCCCTCGATTGCCTCGCGGACGGTCTTTCCGCCCAGCGGCACGATCAGCTTCTCGATGTTCGTGGCGTTGAGGTGAACGGGCTTGCCCTCGGCCTTGTCGCTGATCTCCTCGCCCTGGATCATGAGGAACTTGCCGCGCTCCTCGACGAGCGCTCGGAATTCGGAGAGCGGTTTGAGGCGGACGGCGAACTCGGGCGTCTCCGGCTCGCCGCGCGTTTCGACCCAGTCGTCTCCGAAGCGGCGGCGGCATTTTTCCAGGGCGTCCTTGCCGCCGCGGCGCACGATCTCGTCGTGCTTCATCCACTTCACGCCCTCGCTCAGGATGTTGTGGTCCGAAAGCGCCAGAAAGTTGTAGTCGTGCGTGCGGTACCACTCGGCCACCATCTCCGGAAAATCGTTGCCGTCGCTCCAGAGCGTGTGCGTGTGGATGTTTCCCTTCCACCAGCGCAGGGCGGGCGCCTCGGGCACGGCTTCGTCGGCGAGGGCCGGCAGAACTCCCGCCACGGCCGCCGCCGCGCACAAAACGATCGTCTTCAGAATCCGCGCCATTCGATTTGCACCGTTCATGCTTGGCGTTCCTCCCTCTTGCGATTGGGCCTCTCGCGCCCGGATGGCCCTATTAAACGCGGGCCGAGCACGAACATCAACCAATTGCCGTCGTCCCGATCGGCTTGTACGCCCATTTCCCCAAGTGATAAAATACCTTTGCGTTTCCCAGCTACCCCTTCCGTCGCATTCCCACGGAGGTCACCCATGGCCACTGCCACTGCCACTGCCACTGCTCCCTCCCGTCCCAAGGTCCGACACACGGAGTGCTTCGTCGGCGGAAAATGGATTCCTGCCGCCAGCGGCAAGACGTTCGACACGCTCGACCCGGCCACCGAGGAGCCCATCGCCCAGGTCGCCGAGGGCGACGGCGAGGACGTCGACGCCGCCGTCCGCGCGGCCCGCGACGCCCTGGAATCCGGCCCCTGGAGCAAGATGGACGCCCGCGACCGCGGCCGGCTCATGAACAAACTGGCCGACCTCATCGAGGAAGAGTCCGAAGAGCTGGCGGCGCTCGAAACCTACGACAACGGCAAGCCGATCCGCGACGCCCGCGCCGCCGACCTGCCGCTGACGATCGACTGCCTCCGCTACTACGCGGGCTTTGCCGACAAAATCCAGGGCGAGACGATCCCCGTCCGCGGAAACTACTTCACCTACACCCGCCGCGAGCCGGTGGGCGTCGTGGGCCAGATCATCCCCTGGAACTTCCCGATGCTGATGGCGGCCTGGAAGTGGGGCCCCGCGCTGGCCGCCGGATGCACGGTCGTGATGAAGCCCGCCGAGCAGACGCCGCTCACCTGCCTGCGGATGGCGCGCCTGGCGCAGAAGGCCGGCATCCCCGACGGCGTGATCAACGTCATTCCCGGCTACGGCCCGACCGCCGGGGCGTCGATCGTCAAGCACCCTGGCGTCGACAAGATCGCCTTCACCGGCGAGTACAAAACCGCGCAGATCATCATGCGCGACGCCGCGCCCACGCTGAAGCGCCTCACCTTCGAGCTGGGCGGAAAAAGCCCCAACATCGTGTTCGCCGACAGCGACCTCGACGCGGCCGTGGCCGGGGCGCACTTCGGGCTCTACTTCAACCAGGGCCAGTGCTGCTGCGCCGGCAGCCGGGTCTTCGTTGAGTCGAAGATCTATGACAAGTTCATCCAGAAGCTGGCCGACATCAACGCCAAGCGCAAGATCGGCGACCCCTTCGATCCCGAGACCGAGCAGGGCCCCCAGGTCGACAAGGCCCAGTTCGACAAGATCATGCACTACATCGACCTGGGCAAGAAGGAAGGCGCCAAGTGCGTGACCGGCGGCAAGCGCGTGGGCAGCAAGGGCTACTTCATCGAGCCCACGCTGTTCACCGACGTGACCGACAACATGTCCATCGCCAAGGACGAGATTTTTGGGCCGGTGATGAACGTCCTGCGCTTCAAGGACACCGAGGACATCGTCCAGCGGGCGAACAACACGTTCTACGGCCTGGCGGCGGCGGTCTGGACGCGCGACGTGGGCAAGGCCCACGCGCTGGCCAAGGCCATCAAGGCCGGCACGATCTGGATCAACTGCTACGACGTCTTCGACGCGGCGGCGCCCTTCGGTGGCTACAAGATGTCGGGCATGGGCCGCGAGCTGGGCTACAAGGGCCTGGAGGCGTACCTGGAGACGAAGACGGTCACCGTGGCGCTTGCGTAGGACTTTCCAACAAGACAGCGAGCGGGGGGCGTTGGCCCCCCGGTGCGCCACATCGACGCACGGCAGGAGACTTGCCGGGCGGGCTGAGCTACAGGAGGCTCGCCTGGGTGGAACCGTGTTGTTCGGCGGTGCAGAATGTCAGTCAAGGAATGGCGACTTCGATCTGAGAAGGCACACGTCGACATCCTGCGGCTGCTGAAGCTCTACGAACGTTCGATGAGCATCGATCAGGAGCCGTACAAGTCCGACTTCTTCAGGGTGTTCTTCGACGCCTTCCGACGTCGACTCTGCTCAATCCACCGACGTTTTGACCGCGCAACGCGAATGACCGTACAATGCAAAGCACAACCTCCAATCATCTCGGGGCATTCAATTTGGAAGTACGCCGTTGCCGACGGTTGGGTGCATGCAAACATGAGCGAAGCAGACAAGCGCTACCGCGACATTCAGGATGTCATGAGGTGGTGGGACGATTGGACGTACGCCTTGAGCAGCCACCCTCCTCCGCGGATGTGGAAGCGGAAGCAAGTCACAACGCGTCGCGCGCTGGACACAGACTGAGATAAGAAACGACGGTCGAACTGCCATGGTTGAATTAGGCAAGCTGCTGCAGAACCCGAGCGTCGGCGCTGGCGGCCTTGCCGCGCTTTGCGCCCGTCGAAGTCGTCGTCAAGCGCCGCCACATCGGCACGCCGAAACACCGCTACCGCTTCATCGAGCAGTACCCTACACGCGCGGGCAAAATCCTCGCCGCCGACGCCGAGTATCCGGAGCTTCAGGTCCGCTTCGACTGGCGGAATCCCGTCCGTGATTCCTCAGGCCAGCGTCTGGCCGACGAGATCATGTCCGAGCAGTTCGCCGATCTCTACATCGACGTTCCGAAGGCCCGATCGCTGGCGATCGCCGCCTTCGAGGCGCTGGCGACATTCCTTTCCGGCCGCGGGCTCGTGCTCGACGACATTTGCTTCTTCATCGACCGCGACGGGCGGTGTATCTTCTCCGAAATCAGCCCCGACTGCCTCCGCGCCCGCGCCGTCGGCGAGGGGAGCCTGGACAAGGACGTGTGGCGGGCCGGCGGCGGCAGCGAGCTGCTCACGGAAAAGTGGACAAAATTCCTGGAGCGCATCCGCTGAGTTGCCCTATGCGGCTGGAATCCGTCTGCTGCAACCACTGCGGCGCGCCCTTGGAGGTGCCGGCCGACGCCCGCTTCGTCACCTGCCGCCATTGCGGCTCGTCGCTGGCGATCCGCCGCAGCGAAAGCGCCGTGACGACCGAGGTCCTGCAACAGATGAGCGAGCAGATGCAGGAGATGTCGGCCGAGATTTCACGCCTCCGCTGCCAGAACGAGCTTTCCGAGCTGGACCGCCAATGGGACCGCGACAAGGAGCGCTACATGATCCGCCAGAAAGACGGCAGCCTCCGCGAGCCGTCGCTGGCCGTCGCCACGTTCATCGGCGTCGTGGGCGTCTTGGGCGGCGGCGCCTTTGCGATCATCGGCCTGGCGAACTTCTCGCCGATCGCTCTTTTCGGCCTCCTGTTCATCGGCGTCGGAATCGTCGCGGCGCTCGTTCAATCAGCCAAGGCCCGCGACTACCGCCACGCGCGGGAGCGCTACGCGCAACGCCGCGCGGCGATCCTGCAAAGGCTGGACGCCGGCCCGGGCGGCGGCGACGGGCCCAGAGCGCTGCCATCGATCGAACCGTGACGGCGAGCGGGGGGTCGTCAGCCTGGTGCGTCAACCGCTCGGCCGCGCCCGTGCGCAGGGAAGGTATGATGTCCGTCGACCCGCACTTCGCCTTTCCGACTCCGTCGCGCGCAATTCCAATGTCCACCGTCAACCCCTACGCCAGCCCGCACGCGACCCCCGACGCCGCGCCGCCCGCGGCGCTGGGCCAAGTCGAAGGGCTGTGGAGCGACGGGCCGTGGCTTGTCGTCCGCCGCGGAGCAAAGCTCCCCGACGTGTGTGTCAAAACCAACGAAGTGGCGATCCGCCGGCTGCGCCATGACTTCGCCAGGGGCTGGTCGCTGGGCATTCCGCTTTCCGAGCAGGTCAGCCGCCGGCGCCTGAGGATCCCGCTGAGCGTCTACGCGATGGTTGTCATCTTCGTGGCCGCCTTGATTGGCGGGACTGTCGGACTCAACTTCCTCGATCGCGGCAGCGATCACGATTCTGGCCCATGGATGGCCGCGTGGTTCATCGCCCTTGCGGCCCTCGTCGTCGCGGCAGTTGTCATCGGTTGGCGCGCGGTCCGAGTTCTTCGCATGGTCAAAACGGAGGGCGACTACCTCTGGCTTTCCGGCGTGAACCCGTCCTACCTGGCGGCGCTGCCACCCTGGCCGCCCCAGGACGGACCTCGGTCGGTGCCGCCCGCGCCAATCCAACATCGTTCTGATTTGTGAGTGGTCGCGGGAGAATCGCATGTCCACCGTCAACCCCTACGCCAGCCCTGACATAGCGTCCGACGTTCCGACTCCTCCCAGCGGCGAACCGTGGGGAGCTTACACCTACCCCGGCTTGACCTTCTTCTTTGCGGGCTTTTTCACGGCCGGCCGCTTCGCCGCCGCCTTCGCCTTGACCGGCGCCTTGGCCTTCGCCGCCGCTTTCCCCTTCGCCCGCTCGGCTGCTTTCTTCTTCGGCTTCGTCATCCCGCTCCGCAGCCAGCCCATGATCCGCGCCAAAAGCTCGCTCCGCGCGCCCGAATACACGTGGTCCGCCCCGGCGATCGTCGCCACTTGCAGCCGCAGGCTTTTGTCGGCCAGCTTTTCGACTTCCTCGGGCACGCCGCGGAACGCCTCGTGCGTCTGTGCTTCGACGCTCCCGAACGTCACGAGCACTGGGCAATCGACCCGCGGCAGCAAATTCAAGATGTTGTACCGCTCCGCCTGGCCGTACTTGTCGAGATACCCCTCCGCGGTCGCGAGGTAGGGGATCGGGAACTTCACGTCCAAGAGCGTCTCGCCGCGGCCCGCGGCGACGTGCTCCTCGGCCGCTCGAAGCTGCGCGAGAAACTCCTCGCTCTTCGCGCCCATCGCGAACGCGCGATACGACAGCTTGGCCGGCGAAATCGCGCACAGGCAGGCGACGCTCTCCGGCCGGTCCTCGTGCGACAGCGCGTAGATCGCCTTGATCCCGCCCAGGCTGTGGCCGAACAGCCCGATCCGCGCAAAGCCGCGGTTCACGAGAAAACCGAGCCAGGCGTGCAGGTCGTGGCGGCAGTCGCCGACGATCTCATAGGCGGCGCCGAGGCGCTTGGGACCGGAGCTGGTCGAGCCGACGTAGGCCAGGTCGCGTCCGCGCGTATTGGCCAGCAGCACGTTCACGCCGCCGGACCGCAGCTCCTGCGCGACCGCCTCCAACAGCGACGAGGCATAGAAGTTCGCCCCCGTCCCGTGCAGCAGAATCGCCGAATCCAGCGGCAGCGCCGCGCCCGCCGTCGAGCGTTTCCCTCCCGCCGCCTCGAACAACGCCCCGTCCAATCGGATGCCGTCCGGCGACGTGACTCGCACCAATTCCGCGGGCATGGGGACCTCTCTTGAGGACCTCTGCGGCAACCCGCCGGGATTATTCACGCATCGTAGGGTGGGTGGAGCAAGCCCGAGGGGCGGCGGGCCTTCGCTCGCGGTCCCAGCGTCCTCGCCGCGAGGTGTTGATTTTGCGGCCGACGGCTGGCGACGCCCACCGCGCGACGCGCGAGCTCGACCCACCCTACATCGAATAAACCGGGTTAACGGGCATACGTAGAGGCCCTGCGACGTGCGCAAAAAAAGGGGGCGCAAAAAAGATGCCCAACGCAGGTGGGGCAGGAACCTGCGAAGGGCCCTGGGGAGCTAGTCCCCAATCCTGATACAATGAACGCTTGCGGCGCGGAAATCAACCCCAGACCTGCCGGATTTTTGCCTTTGCACGACCCTGCGTGATGCGCCGGCGGTCCGCTCCGGCCGCGCCCGTCCCGACGGTCCCGTCTTCCCCGCTGCCGCCCCCGGCCCAAACCGTCGATGCAGCCCTCTTGCCCGGACCCGTTCGTCGCCGCCGGCGAACTGTCCACGCGCAGGCACCGGCCCTGTGGCGCCGCAAGCTGTGCCCGAAATGCCGCTTTTTCCGGCCAGTATTTGCGCTTTCCCGGCAATCCGCCCCCGAGTTCTTTGACCGCCCCTCCGCAGCGGACTATACTCGCAAAGGCCGCGGGAACAGGACCCGTCTTGCGGCCTCGTCCACGGACGAGAATTGCCTGCACGCTTTGCGGCCGGTCCATCCGGCACGAGCGGACGGCGCGGACCGCCCAACCCGCTTCCCACCGCCACGGATCTTGGCTTCGTCTGCGTGAGTTCCAACCGCGCAGCCGTCGCCGAGGTGGCCGGCCGCCTCCGAGAGCGTCCACCGCCCCACCCAACGGACGGCTTTCATGGCGCTGCCCAGGGTCTTTGCGGCCCCCCGCTCGCTTCGCGGGTTTTCTCTCGCTCTCTTCCTGCTCGTTTCCGCCGGCCTGGCCGGCGCGCAGGAAAAGATCGAAATCCCGTCGGTCGAGACGCTCCTCCAGTCCGGAGGGCAGCTTGAGTCGCAGCAGCGCTGGGGCGACGCCCTCGCCCATTTCGAAGACGCGCTGCGGAATTACCCCAAGGATGTGCAGCTCGAGCGCCGCCGACTGTGGGCCTCGATGCACGTGGACCTGGGCCGCCGCTACGGCGACGCCACCTTCCGCGACCTGGCCGGCAAGCTCGCCTCCGACGACGCCCTGGCCCTCTACGCCGAGGTGCTGCTCAAAATTCAGTCGCACTACGTCGACGCCCCGGAATGGCGGAGCCTGGTCAACCGCGGGACGGTCGGGTTCGAGATCGCGCTGTCCGACGAAATCTTCCTGCAGCGCTACCTGCCGGAAACCCCCGCCGCCGACATCAACACCTTCCGCAGCGAGCTGCGCGAAAAGCTCGCCGCCATGCCCGTCCGCACGCGCCTGGAAACGCGCGACGCCGTCCACACCGCCGCCTGGCTGGCAAACCAGCGCCTCGGGCTGCCGGCGGTCCCGGTGATCATGGAATACACCTGTGGCATGACGAACACGCTGGACGACTACACGGCCTTCCTGCCGCCCAAGGAGCTGGCCGACACTTACGCCCAGATCGACGGCAATTTCGTGGGCCTGGGCGTGGAGCTGAAGGGGACGGCCCAGGGCCTGAAGGTCCTGCGCGTCATCGGCCGCAGCCCCGCGGACCGCGCCGGCCTGCGAGTCAGCGACTTGATCACCGCTGTGGACGGCCAGTCGGCCCTCGACATGAATCACGAGCAGGCTGCCGACAAGCTCCAGGGACCCGAGGGAACGTCCGCACAGATCACGGTCGTCTCGCCGGGCCAGGAGGCGCGCTCGCTTACCATCCGCCGCGAGCACGTCGACGTGCCGAGCATCGACGAAGCCCAGATCGTCGATCCGGCGCTCGGCGTCGCCTATTTCCGGCTCTCCACCTTCCAGAAGAGCACCCTCCGCGAGCTGGATGAGACCCTCTGGAAGCTGCACGGCAAGGGGATGAAACACCTGATCGTCGACCTGCGCGGCAACCCCGGCGGGCTGCTCTCCGCGGCCGTCGACGTCAGCGACAAGTTCCTGGAAACCGGCACCATCGTCTCCACGCGCGGCCGCAACACCGCCGAGGACATGACCTATCGCGCCCAGGCTGGCGGCACCTGGCACGTGCCCTTGATCCTGCTCATCGACGGCGACAGCGCCAGCGCCAGCGAGATCTTCGCCGGCGCCGTCCGCGACAACAAGCGCGGCGTCATCGTCGGCCAGCGCAGCTACGGCAAAGGCTCCGTCCAGGGCATCTTCTCGCTCCGCGTGGCCGACTCCGGCATCCGCCTGACGACGTCGAAGTTCTTCTCGCCGCTCGGGAAGCCGTTCACGAAGGTGGGCGTGGAGCCGGACGTGGCGGTCCAGCAGGCGGCCAAGCCCGTCGACGGCCAGGTCGCGGCCGCGGAGCCTCCCACTTCCAGCGCCGAGGACCCCTACCTGCGCGCCGCGCTGGAGGTGATCCGCAACAAGACCGCGCGGCGGGACGAAAACGGATCTCGCTAACTTAGCCGTAGCCTTGCGTGGCCGCGCAGCGGCCGTGTTCTGGTAGCCGCGGGCCATGGCGCCCATCCCGTCGGCGTCCGTGGGGCCGCCGCACCTCGGCGGATTGTCCTTCGCAATCCAGGCGAACTATCGCGTCACGGGCGAGTGTCTGCATGTGCACGGCGTGAAGCCGCACGTGGTCCTGCGCTCTGGAGCAACGAAAATGGAACGGGAGGCGCCGACGGGGCTACGCCCTCCGCCTAGAGCCTATTCGTCCGATCGAATTCACCAAGGAAGGTGCCCCTGTTTCCGACGCCGTTGTCAAACGGCTGGTCGAGCGCAGCGAGGCACGCAGGCGCCACTCGCCATTCTCTCAGACACTCAAAAGAGCTGCCGATGATCCGAAACGCGAGTGGATCCACTGGTCCTTGGCCACGGATGCGTCGGACTCTTACTTCCGGGAGATCATCAGCATCGTGCTCGACTACGTCAGCGAGTGCGAATCGGCCAAGGCCCCGCCGCGCTGAACGATTGGCACGACAGTCAGGGCGGACGTAACTGCGCCACGGTGATCAGACGTCGTTTGCGTTGACTCTGCGCGCGGGCGCGGCGAGACTGGCGGTCGATTCGTCTGCCCGTACAGACCCAACGCCGGCGCGGTTCTGCCATGAATCTCTTCCGGATTTCCCCGCCCTCCCTCGCGCCGCTGCTCGGCTTCGCGCTGCTCCTCTGCTCGCCGATCCTCTGTCGCGCCGACAAACCCCGCCCGACGGGTCCCGACGCCGAAAAGCGCTTCCCGCCCCTCCGCCTCCCGCCCGATTTCAAGGCCACCCTCTTCGCCTGCGATCCGTTCATCGAATACCCCTCGGCCATCGCGCAGGGTCCGCGGGCCGGGTCGCTCTACGTGGCCGTCGATTACATGACCGGGCTAGGCACGCAGGTCGAGCGCCGCGACGAAATCCGCCTCCTCGAAGACACCGACGGCGACGGCTATGCCGACAAATCGACGCTCTATGCGAGCGGCTTCGGCTCGATCCAGGGACTCACCTCGCACGACGGCGCCGTCTACGTCATGCACGCGCCGAATCTGACCGTCCTGCGAGGCAACGACCGCGACGGTGGCGCCGACGATCGCCGCGACCTTTTCACCGGCCTGGGCCTTGTGCCCGAGGTCGACACGGTCCGCCTGCACAACGCCAACGGACTCATGATGGGCTACGACGGCTGGCTCTACCTGGCCCTGGGCGATCATGGCTGCGACGTCAAGCGGCCCGAGGGCGACCGGCTCGTCCTCAACGGCGGCGGCATCCTTCGCTGCCGCGCCGACGGCCGCGATCTGCACGTTTTCTCGACCGGCCTGCGGAACATCTACGACGTGGCCCTGAACGCCGACCTCGACGTCTTCGTCCGCGACAACGAGAACGACGGCGGCGACTACAAGATTCGCGTCTGCCACAGCTTCTTTGGGGCCGACCACGGCTACCCCTACCTCTACTACGAGTGGCCCGACGAGGCGCTGCCGCCGCTGGCCGACCTGGGGCTAGGCTCGTCGGCGGGCGGCGTCTGCTACCTCGAGCGGCAGTTCCCCTCCGAGTACCAGGGCAACCTCTTCTTCTGCGAATGGGGCCGGGCGGTCGTGCGATACGCCTCGCGGCCCGCCGGCAGCGCCTTCGGGCCGCTGACGCAGATTGACTTCGCCGCCGGGTCCGACAACGACCCCTACGGCTTCAAGCCGACGGACCTCGTCGTCGATCGCGACGGGGCACTCTTCGTGGCCGACTGGTGCGACGGCCAGCGTCCGCGGCGGGGGCGGGGGAGGATTTACCGCATCACGTCGTCGCGCGCGGCGGACAAGGACGCGCCGATGGCGCCGCCGAACGATGCTCAAAAGCCCGAGAAAGAAACGTCCGTCGCCGATCTCCTCGCAGAGCTCGACTCGGAGAGCTTCTCGCAGCGTATGGACGCGCAGACGGCGCTGGAGAAGCGCAATTGCGAACACGTTTTCGCCGCGCTGCACGGCGCGTTCACACAGCGCCGGCTGAGCCCCCGCGCCCGGCGGCACGCCGTCTGGATCATTGCCCGCACGGCCGACGCAACCGCGCAAGATGAGCTGTTCCGGATCGCCGCCAACGACGCTGAGGCGGCGGTCCAAGTCCAGGCCATCCGCGCGCTCGCGGACCTGGGTGATCCCGTGCTCGCGCAGCACCGTCTCGACGCCGCGCCGGGCGACGCTGAGTTCGCTGCGCGGCTCGGACACCTGGCCGACGGCAAAGACCCGCGAGTTCTCCGCGAAGTCGTGGTTGCGCTCGCGCGGCTGCGCTGGCCGGACGCTCCCAAGTGGCTGCGACAACATCTGCCCTCCGAGCCGGATGCGGCCCTGGCCCACGCCGCCATGCAGGCGCTGCGCCGCTCCGGCAATTGGCCGTCCGTCGCCGATCTCCTGGACTTGCCCAGCGACCGGCCGCTTCGCGCGATCGCGCTGCGGGCCGTGGCCGACCAGTTCGATCCGGACCTCGTCGACGGGCTCGTCGACCGTCTCCGGCCGGAGGCCGAACCCGCCCGCTTGCAGCAGTACGCCGACCTCCTCAGCCGCGTCTGGCAAAAACCCGGAACGTGGATTTACTGGGGCTTCCGGCCGGGCCCGCGTCCGCCCGGCACGGTCGCTTGGGAGCGGACGGCGAAAATCGAAGAGTCGCTGCGGGGCGTGCTGGCCGCCGACGATGTCGCGGTGCGCCTGGCCGTCCTGCGGCGGATGCAGCGCGAAAGAATTCCCGTGCCGCTCGAGTCGCTCCTGGCCTGGCTGCAGGACGAACGCGACACGGGCGCTGTCGCCGCGATTCTCACCTCGCTGGGCGAGCACTCGCCGGAGTCTGTCCGCGCGGCGCTGGCCGAAGTCGCGGCCGACCGCCGGCACGCGATTTCCAATCGCCTCTCCGCGCTCGCGCTTTTGTCGCAAAAACTCGACGACGCCGCGCAGCAGAGCCTGCTCGCGGTGTCGCGCGGCATGGAAGACGGTCCCGTGCTGGCCGAGG
>JACOUI010000226.1 GCA_016177915.1 Planctomycetia bacterium | reverse complement strand
CTCGCCGACGGGCACTTCCTGCATGTGGTCGTCCATCAGGCGGATGTCGCAGCCCGGTCCCGGCCGGCCGCAGCTTCCGGCCAGCATGGTGCTGCCGACCATGTTGAAGCAATACACCATGCACTCGCTCATGCCGATGCCGTCGAGCGGCGTAAAGCCCATCGCCCGCTCGACGGACGCGATGGTGTCCGGCGGCAGCGGCTCGCCCGCGCTCACTCCGTGCCGCAGACTCGAAAGGTCCGCCTGGCCGACCGCCGCGTCGCCCACCAGCATGCGATAGACGGTCGGCGTGCCGGTGAAATTCGTGATCCGGTGCCGGGCGATGAGCCCGAACCAGTCGGCCGCGCGGAACCGGCCGTCCAGCGGGTGATAGAGCACGATGCGGATGCCCCAGCGCATCGCGTACAGGAACGTCGAGGCGACCGGCAGCAGCCAACCCAACTCGGCCGGGCAGGCGCAGACGTCGTCGTCGCGGTAGTCGTGCCAATAGCGGATGAGCGGGTCGTAGCCGATCGCGTAACGATGGCAGTGGACGACGCCCTTGGGGTCGCCGGTCGTGCCGGAAGTGTAGGCGATGAAGGCCACGTCGTCGCGCGAAGTGTCGGCCGGCGCGAAGTTCGCGTCGCCGGAATTGAGCAGCGACCAGAAATCGTTCTGTCCCGCGGCCAGCGGCACATCCGAATACGGCACGGCGATCAGGTGTTTTAGCGCCGGGCAATTGGGCCGCGCCTCGACGACCTCTTTCATCAGGCCCGTCGTCGAGATGGCGGCCACGGCGTCGGAGTCGCGCAGGCGGTACTGAAGCTCCGGGACGCGGAACTGGGTGCTGGAGGGAATGAACACGGCCCCCAGCTTGGCGACGGCCAGCGCCGCAATGTAAAACTCCGGCAGGTTCGGCAGCCTGAGCAGCACGCGGTCGCCGCGCTTGACCCCCAGCCGCGACAGCGCCGAGGCAAAGCGGCTGGAATGCTCGTCCATTTGCGCGTACGTAAACCGCCGCGACTGGCCGGCGGAGTTCTCCCACGTCAGGCAGACGCGCTCGCCGCGTCCGGCCTCGACGTTCCCCCGCGTCAGCGCGACGCCCAGGTTGTAGCGCTGCGGAATCGCGGCCCAGGGGTCGGTCGACTGCCAGAGCTTTTCGTAGGCATCAAGTTCGGCTTGCGCGTCCATCGCAGTGGCTCCAGGGTCAATCGTTCGGCCGCTGATCGTCCGCGTCGGGCGTCGGCGAGCCCCGCGGCCGCACGCCATTCTTTGCGATCGGGCCGATCACGTAAACAGCATATACGGCGTTTCCGTAGAAGAGCGGCAGCGGCAAGCGCGGCTCGGACTCTGTCACGAGGTGGCTGGCGCCGTAGCGCCGCGCGGCGGCCCGCAGGTCCTTGAGCGGCCGCCGGGCCAGGCTAAAGGAGGGCGGCGGGTCGACGGGCGGATCCAAAGCGTCCCAGCGGCGGTTCCACTCGACGATCGACGCGGCATCCTGCGGGATGTCCTTGGAGTTGAAGACTTCGCGGCGCTGTGCGTACCAGTGAAAAGTCTGCCGGTCGAGGGGCGTGATGAAGACGGCCTCCCGGGGCGCGTGTTCGCGGATGTCGCGGCAGACGTCGCGCCAGGCGGCGTAGCGTTCCGATGTTTCGCGGAGGTCGCAGCGCGGCCAGGGGGCCGTGCGCCGCTGGTACCACAAAGTGCCAAAGTGAATCGCTGCGACGGCCAGCGCGGCCGTGAGCAGCCAGGCCGCCGTCGTCGGCCGCCGGTCCCACAATCGCGCCAGGAGAAAGACCGCCGCCAGCGCCGCGCCCAGCGGAACGAGCGCGTCGGCCGTGCGGAACCAGTAATATCGCAGGAGCGCCGCTCCCGCATGGGGCGCGAAATTCGCCACGGCCGCGATCACGCCGCCCGCCGCCGAAATCACAACGGCCCCAAAAACGACGCTGCCGAGAAGGCGCAACCGCTCGTCGCCGCGAATCCGCCAGTAGAGCACGGCCCACCACGCCAGAAGCAGCAAGTGGGCGACGACCTTTTCGATGGGAAATTGCCGCGGGTCGAGATGGTGGCCCAGCCGCTCGAACACGTAAATCCGGTTGGCCTCGGCGACGACGTCGGCCGGCGCGCCCCAGCTCAGCCGCACGGCCGGGATCAAACTCGGCAGGCTCAAGACGATGGCGACGGCCAGCGCCGGCAGGAGCGACACCAGCCGCGGCCGTCCGCCTTCGTCACTCGCGCTCGATCGCCGCGGCGACATGAGCCACGCCAGCAGCAAGGAAACGATCATCCAGCCGCCGGCCAGCACGTGCAGAAACGCCGCGCCGCCCAGGAGAACAATCGCGGCATTCCACCGGCCGCGCACCAACCGCTCCAGCGCCGCCAAGACGAAGACATAGGCCAGCCCCTTGGCCTCGAAGCCGCCCACGACCCATTCGCCGGCCAGCTCGCCGTATTCGTTGAGCAGCAGCAGCGCCGTGGCGGACAACACCGCCCACAGCGGCCGCGGCAAAATCGCGATCGCCAGCCGTCGCCATGTCCAGGCGAGCAGAAGCCAAGTGACGGCCCGGCCTGTCCAGGCCGCCGCCGGCAGCGACATCACCTTGGTCAGCCAGCCGGCCGCCCAGTAAAACGTGGCGTGCGCGTCGGCCGACCCCAGAAAGAAGTCCCCCTTCAGCCACTCCGGATCCCAGTAGTGCTTGGCTTTGCACAGGTAGTGCGACTCGTTGACCTCCGGCGCCAGCCACGCGCCGTGCAGCGCGAAAACGCAGAAAATCAGCAGCGTCTCGATCCAGGCCTGCGCCGGGAAGCCGGCGGCGCGGCCCTGCGAAGCGGACCGGGAGGGCGAGTCGTCTTGCGCGGCTTGAGACATAGTGCGGCTCAACCGGCGCGGCGCGCTCCGCGCTCTTTCCACGTGGCGACCATCCCCCAACCGCCCGCCGCCAGCGACAACAAGAGGCACATTGCCGCCGGCCAGTCGCCCACCGTCCGGTAGGGGCTGGTCATCGATTGCCGCGGCACCTCGGCCACGACGATCGCCTCGTCGTGCCGCGGACCTTCCTGCACGATCCGCCCCGCCGCGTCGACGTGCGCCGAAATGCCCGTGTTCGCCGCCACGATCATCGGCTTGCGGCACTCGACCGCGCGGAACACGGCGCACACGAGGTGCATCCGCAATTCCGACGAGCCGTGGAACCAGCCGTCGTTGGTGACGTTGACCAGGATGTCCGGCTCCTGGCCCTGTGCGGCGAGCGTGTTGAGCTGGCCGGCGATCAAGTGAGGAAGGATCGACTCATAACAGATGCTCGGCGAGAGAGTGAATCCAGAGGCGCGAAACGCCCGCGGGCCGTCGCCTTCCGTGAGCCCCACCGCGAACGGCATCAGCTTGTAGAGCCAGGGAAAGCGGTCGCCCAGCGGCACGTACTCGCCGAAGATCACGGCGTGATTCTTGTCGTACCGGCCGACCAGCTCGCCCAGACCGTCGAAGTACAAGGCCGAGTTGTAGTGGTCTGTTTTCCCGTCGTGGAAGTATCGCAGGTTCGCTCCCAACAGCAGCGGCGTGTTCTTCAGCCTTCGCGCCAGCACGCGCAAGTCGCGGTTTTGCCGATCGACGTTGATTTGGAACACCGTTTCGTGAGACACGCCCTCGGGAGGCTTCTCGTTGGCGGGGAGCTTCGCCCCCGGGCCGAAGGTGAGATACGGTGCTCCGAGCATCGACTCCGGCCAGACGATCAAGTCGAGCTTCGGGTTTTCTGCGACGGCCCGCTCCGATTGCTCAAGGTGCTTGAAGAAGATCTTCGCCGGGCGCGAGGGATCGACGCGAAATTCCGTGTCGAAATTGCATTGAATCAGCGCCACGCGGAGCTTCTCGTTGGACGTCGGCACCGCGGAAAGCCGCCCCTGCCCGTACGCCAGCGCCGCCGCGACGGCCGCCGCCAGCGGCAACAACGGCCGGAAGCTGAAACCGCGCAGTTCGCCGGGCAGCATCTGCACGAGGCAGGCCGCCACGAGCATCATCAAGAAGCTCAGCCCGTAGGCCCCGGCTACGTCGCACATTTGGATTAGCGTGGTCCAGGCGTATTGCGTGTGGGCCAGGTTGGCCATGCCGAACCCGCCCAGCATATAGCCCCGCGCCAATTCCATCCCGGTCCAGACGACCGGCGCCGCCAGGATGAGCGGCACGCGCAGCCGGTGCACGGCGACCCGCGAAATCGCCACGAAGAGCAGAACGTAAAACGCCAGATAGAAGGAGACCGCCGCCCAGCCGAAATTCGTCGCCCAGTGGGGCAGCGTCAGCCAGTGAAGCGCGAGCAGCCAGAAGACGAACCCGGAGTAGTACACGGCCAGGTAGGGCCGGGCGGTAAGGTGCAGGGCGACGCGCGAGCCTAAGCGGACGAGCCACGAGTCTCCCGATTCAATCGCTGGCGTCTCGTCCTGTTCCCCGGCGCTCCTGCGCTTTTTCCGCTTGCCGTCGCATCCGTCTTGCGGGACCCCGTTTTGAAGCCAGCGGCGGCGAATGACGATCAGCCACCCCACGGGCGCGATCCAGCCCAAGGGCGCCATCTCAAAAGGCGGCAGCGACGCAAACAACGCCAGCGCGCTGCCGAAGGACAATGCGGCCGTGCTCTGCCACCAGGGCCAGCGAGATCGAGGCGCGTGCAGCGCTGCCCCGGCGCGAGATTCCGCCTCGGCCGGCGGGGCGGCTCGGCTTGCCGGCTTGGGCGACATGACGGACGCTGCGCGCGGAAAGGCCATCCAAAGGCACCCTGCGGAGAAACGCCTCCCAGGCGCATCAAGTTACGATACACCCCCCTTTTTGCCCAGACGAGTGTGCCCTGACGTTACTTTTGGCGGTCAATGCAGGATGGGTCGCGTGGGGCGGCGTGGGGGGCGATGGCCGGGGACCAAGCACCGAACCCGCCACGGCGCCGAGCGGCGGCGCATGCAGGAATGGGCGACTTTTTGATTGACATTGCCGCCGGGCCTGGGTATAGCTGTCCTGATATGGACTCATCTCCGCATGGATCATGCGCGCGGGACAGTGCCTACCTGGCGAGAGGACAATTCAATGGGTCTTGTCAGTCATCTTGTGTCGTGGCTTCGGCGGCCGGCGGAAACCCCTTTGCGCCAGCCGCGGAAGCGGCTGCACTTTGAAGTTCTGGAGGAGCGGACGTTGCTCGATGCGGCCACGCCGGGGCTTCTCTTGGAGACCGACCCCAACGGGCTTCAATACGACGCGACGACCCTCTTGGTGGCTTTTCAGGACGGGGCGGTGCCGGCTGAGATCCTGCCGGCGGGGGCGTCGCTGGGCGATGCGCTCACGATCGTGCCAGGCCTCTACGAGATCGATCTCGACGGCTCGCTGACCGTCATGCAAACGATCGACGTCCTGAGTGGCAACCCGTTTGTGCGGTACACGGAGCCGAACTACCTGATCCAGCCGGAGTTCATTCCGAACGACCCGTTGTTCGGCTTCAAGTGGGGGTTGCACAACACCGGACAGGACATTCCGGGTTTCGGCCCTGGGACCCCGGACGCAGACATTGACGCGCCGGAGGCGTGGGATCTCATCAATTCCGGCGGGGGGGGAGGATCTGGGGGAGGCGCCGGAGGAGGCGGACCGGGAGGCTTCCTCATTCCGCCAGGCTCGGGCGGCGGCACGCCGACATCGCGAGTTGTTGTGGCGATCCTTGACACGGGCGTGGATTGGACGCACCAGGACCTGTTTGACAACATCTGGAGGAACAACCCCGAGATTTTCGGCTTCCCCGGCTTCGACGACGACGGGAACGGGTTCATCGACGACCTGATCGGCTGGGACTTCGGCGACAACGACAACAACCCGCAGGACGCCGACATCCACGGGACGCACGTGGCGGGCATTGTTGGGGCG
The DNA here is from genome assembly GCA_016177915.1 of Planctomycetia bacterium. Lineage (GTDB taxonomy): Bacteria > Planctomycetota > Planctomycetia > Pirellulales > S012-138 > JACOUI01. Next base: position 3,889 of record JACOUI010000226.1, on the reverse strand, counting down.
GTACACAACAACGGGATCGGCGTTTCGGGCGTGGCGCCGGACGTGCAGATCATGCCACTGAAGATCTTTGGCGGACGTCCCTTCATCAGCGCCGCGATTGGTGGGATCGGGTACGCCGTGCGCATGGGGGCACGGATTTCAAACAGCAGTTGGCGCACCCCGGGGCCGCCGCTGGGGGCGTTTAGCGCCAGTCTGTTCGATGCGGTCTCCCGGGCGCGCGACGCGGGGCTCATCTTCGTGGCGTCGGCGGGGAACACTACGGAAGACAACGATGTCATTGACCACTATCCGTCAGATTTCGAACTGGACAACGTGGTCGCCGTGGCGGCCACGGACAAGTTCGACGACCTGGCGTTTTTCTCCAACTTCGGGGCCACGACGGTCGACCTGGGAGCGCCGGGCGTGGAAGTCCTGAGCACCATCCCGGGCAACGACTATACGTTCCTCGATGGGACGTCGATGGCGTCGCCGCACGTGGCGGGCGCGTTGGCCGTCGTGTGGCAGCAGAACCCGTCGCTCTCGTACATCCAGGTGATCAACCGGGTGCTGTCGACCGTCGATCCGCTGCCTTCGCTCAACGGGATCACCGTAACGGGCGGCCGGCTGAACCTCTTCAATGCCGTGGCGACAACGCCTGCCGGGATCACGATCAACGACGTGACCGTGGTCGAAGGGGACATTGGGACGGTCAACGCCGTGTTCACCGTGACGTTGACGCGGGCCAGCACCTCCTTCGTGTCCGTGCGTTACGCCACGGAGGACGTGACGGCCCAGGCCGGCAGCGATTATTTTGCGACGTCTGGCACGGTGACCTTCGCGCCGGGCGAGACGACCAAGACCGTCGTGGTCACAATCATCAGCGACCTGACGCAGGAGCCGAACGAGACTTTCCACGTCAATCTGTCGGTCCCCGTGGGCGCACAGATCACCGATTTCATCGGCGTGGGGACGATCCTGAACGACGACGGATTTCTGATGGGCCCGGAAGGGTTCGGAGACTTCGGGAGTTCCCCGTCGGGGTCGTTCGACGGCTTCTCGCCGTTGGGCGGCCGCCGGCGTCGCTAACTGGGGACAGCGGCGACTCGTCGACGCTCATCCGCATTTATGGGTGGCACGCCCTAAGCGTGGTTGCGACCAAGACGGCTGTCGCGGCGCGACGCACGTGGCCAAATGGAGTTGCGTAGCGCCGCTCGACGAAGGGCGTGCGCGCGGGCGCAATGAGCCGCGCGCCTGGCACGCCCTTCGCTCGCTCACTTCGAGCGTGATCGCCACAATAAGGACACGTGAGGGGCTGGCGCTTATGCACTGGCCGGCGCGCTCAGGGCGTGGCACCCGTCCGCCGCGCTGTTACCACACGACCTCCACGCCCCCGCGGAGGACGTTGTAAAACGAGTGGCCATTCGTGCGGATGAGCGGATCGACCGGGTTGAAAACCTGGTCAATGCGGTCGGCCTGCTCGACGGCCAGGGCCAGGCCGCTGACCCACAGCGCCTGCCAGCCGGCGTAGGTCGAGACGTTGCAGCTCAGGCGGTAAGTGGCGACGAGGTTGATCTCGGCGATGAGGGACTCCTGCCCACGGTTGTCGTCCTCGGCGGCCGCCAGAATCGCCGTTCCATTGCCGCGGAAGAACGCGGACTCGGTGTCCTGCTCGGCCCGGTTCCCGAAAATCCCCGCCTTGCCCTCGAACGTGGCGCCCAGGTTGCACGTCACCGGAATCATCGCCCACAAGCCGAGCTGATAGCCGAGCAGATGGTTCCGCGTGTGAACGCTGCCCGAGGTGCTGCTGACGAGCCCGCCGGGCGGGATGGCGAGCGTCGGCCGCGCGTCGGGGAAGATCGCGTTGTAAATGAAGTCCTCGTTGATGTTCAGGTAGCGGATGCCGGCCGGCATCCACGAGCACTGAAAGCGGGCGAACCGCCAGGGCATCGGGCGCCAGAAATTGACCTCGCCGGAGATGAGAGTGGATTCGTAGATCAGCTCGTGGAAGACGGTGAAGTTGCCGCCGCCGGCCAAAGCGACCGTGCCGAACTCGTCGAGTCGGGTGTTCATCTCGTCGCCGATCTGAGCGTAGACGACTTCAATGCTGCTGTTTTCGCCCCAGCGCGTCTCCGCGGCGATGCGGAACCCCGACCTGGCGTCAAAGTCCAGGTCTCTCGTGTTCAGGTCCCGGGCCACGCCGAGTCCCGTGAAGACAAAGTTGGCATTGGGAACGTCGCGGTCGAAATACAGACCCTCGACGCGAGCGCGCCACAGCGCGTCGCAGGCGCTGCAGTTGTAGGGATCCAGAAGCCCGCCGAGGACGCCCCCGGAACCAAGGCGCCCGAATCGTCCGCCGAGGACGCCGCCGCAGCTCCGGCAACCCCGGCCGCCGCAGTCTGCGCACCCGCCGTCCGCGGATTCGCCGTCCACGATGTCGCCGCCCACGATGTCGCCGCCCACGATGTCGCCGCCGCCGCACGAGGCGCATCCGCCGTAGCGTTGGCGGAAGCCCACCGGCATCACGCCATAGGGGTCGTCCATGCCCGGATACCCCTCCAGCGCCGCCAGGCCCCCGGCGGCCAGCACCTGTTCGGGCGAGGCCTGGCTGGGACCGACGTAGTCGTCGTAGCCAAGCTGCATGACGGGACCGGCCAGCGGGCCGCCGGCCTGCATCACCGGCCAGGGAGCTTGTCCCTCTTGGGCGCGGGCCGAACCGGCTGTCACCACCGCCGCGATCATCGCGGCAGACAGGGCCAGGATCTTCGTCTTCACTTTGGCCTCCCTATTTGGACGCACGCTCAAGAGTGCAATCGCTGTTCGTTGTGGGCAAGGACTGCGGGCGCGATGCCTGGCGCGGGGGCCGGGCGCGCGGGATAAACCGGGGAACCGGACGCTTAGGTGTTTCCACTACATCCAATCGCATCGGGCGAAGCCGGAAAACCACGTTTTTCGTTTCCGGGGGCACACTTTGCCCAGCTTGCCCTGTTCGTCGCGCCGGAGTTCGTAGTGACCGCATTCATGCGGTCGCGTTGGTGGGAATGCAGGTGCGTAGCGGGACCGCATGAATGCGGTCACTACGAGCGGAGGGCTAAAGAGAAAAGAGCCGCGCGTTGGCCTGCTTTGCGTCTTCGATCCCCTTCCGCAAGCAGGGCACGTCGCCGCCCAGGTTGATCATCCGGCTGCCGAGCTCATAGGCCCGCTCGGCGAAGGCCGGTGTCGGGGCGACGGTTCCCCAGTGCTTGCCATGCTGGCGGCAGGCGGCCGCCACGCGCTGGTAGCCCTCCCACACCTTGGGGTGCTCGAGCTGCCCCAAGAGTCCCAGCGCCTGCGACAGGTCCGACGGCCCGATGAACAAGAGATCGACGCCGTCGATGGCCGCGATCTCGTCGGCCTGCTCCAAGGCCCCCGTCGTCTCGATCTGGATGGCCAGGAAGTGATCGCGGTTGGCTTCCTGTGCGAACTGCGTCTGCGACTTGAAGGTGTAGTCGGCGTCGCGGCCGCTTGAGTTCATGCCGCGGTTGCCGCGGGGCGCGAACTTCGCCCAGCGGACGAACTGCTCGGCGTGCTGGGAAGACTCGATGCGGGCCGCCATCACGCCGCCGGCCCCGGCCTCCAGGTTCTGCGTCACCAGGGCGTAATCGGTGGGCGCCATGCGGACGAAGCAGTCCATGCCGTTGGCCCGCGCCGCCACGGACGCGATCATGATCTGCTCGTAGTTGATGCCGCCGTGCTCCTGGTCGATCCAGAAGCCGTCGAAGCCGCCGGCCAGGCCGAAGAGGTCGATCACGACCGGGCTGGGAATACGCGAGACGGCGAAGAGGCGGACGAGCTGATTCTTGGCGAGCTTTTCTTTGAAGAGGCGGCCCATGAGTTTTTGCCCCCTCCCCCCTTGCGGGGGAGGGTTGGGGGG
>JACOUI010000248.1 GCA_016177915.1 Planctomycetia bacterium | reverse complement strand
CCCCCGACTCCTGTCCCCCGATTTCCTGGAGCAGCCCGTGACTCAAGCCCCAACGAGCGGTCCCGATTTCACGAAAGGCGAGGGCCTCTTGCCGGCCATCGCCCAGGACGCCGACACCGGCGAGGTGCTGATGCTGGCCTACATGAACGCCGAGAGCTACGCGGAGACGGTCGCCACGGGCCGGGCCGTTTACTTCAGCCGCAGCCGCCAGAAGCTGTGGCGGAAGGGCGAGGAGAGCGGCCACTTCCAGGAGGTCCGCGGCGTATATCTCGATTGCGACGCCGACACGATCCTGCTCAAGGTCAAGCAGATCGGCGGCGCGGCCTGCCACGAGGGCTACAAGAGCTGCTTCTTCCGCCAGGTGACGGCGCAGGGCCTCGCGGTCGTGGCGGAGCGCGTCTTCGATCCGGCCAAAGTCTACGCGAAGAAGTGATCGCTCTGGCCCCCTCCCCCCTTTGCGGGAGGGTTGGGGTGGGGGGACCGGGCGACCGGGGGAAGTCGTCCGCGGTGCCCGTAATCTAAAGGAACCGATACCCCGCCGCAAACAACGCAGAGTAGGCCCCCAGCAAGAAACCCGAAATTGCCAGGAGACCGCAGCGCAGCGCCGCGGGCATGCGCATCAAAAGCCAGCCCATGACGGGATACACGGGCACGACGACGGCCGCGAACCGCCCGAAGCCGGCCATGGCGTTGTCGTAGCTCTTGGTGAGGTACGGGATGAGCAGCAACCCGGCGGCGTCAGCAATTCGTATCGGTTGAGCAGCCCTCGCCGCCAGCCGAAGACGACGAGAAGCGGGACGTAGCCCCTCCTGGCAACTCCACACTCCGCACTCCCCACTCCGCGCTCCTATATGATCCAATACCCCGGTGGCGCCGAGCGACGTTCGCCCGCCTCGCAACGTCGTGCGAGACGCTGCACGAGCCTTGGTCGATCAGTTGAATGAGGCGCCCGGCGAACTCCTCGACCTGCATTACGCCCCCGTTACTCACGCCGTCCGAGCGCTGTGCGCGACCACAGGGACGGACCCGTCGGCCTTCGCCGGATCGGAAACGCCGCCCTAGTCGGGCTGCCATTTCGTCCGACGCTGTTCGCCCAAGAAACGCTGGAGGATTGCCAACATGGCCCGGAGTCTCGTCCATTATGGCGCGCTGGCGTTTGCCGTGCTCGCGCCATTGACTCTTGCGCCGGTGGTTTCAGGCGCGCGGGCTGCCGATCAGTCAACGGCCGCCACGCACGATTTGGACGCGATCCTGCGCGGCTTGGCGACCCGATTCAGCGACATCCGCGAACTTGCCATGCACGTCGAAGCGGCCGAGGAGATTGTCAACGGCATTAAGCCGCCACCGCTCCAAAACGATCAGGCCGAGGTCTCGCTCGGCGACAAAAAGCTCGGTTACGAGCGCATCAGTGCCGACTACCGAATCGACGGTTCCAGGAGGTACAAGGCGTATCGCTTCCCACCGCTGGGTACGTACGGGGCTCCCCTCTCCGAGGGTGAACAAATCACTTGGGACGGGGCCATTGCGATGCGCCTTGAGCCTGGCGGCACTGGATACATCCTTGCGATCCAGGAGAAGCACAGCACGGAAAATTTGGCGTTCCGCCATTTGTACTGGCCCGTCCACGAATTCTCCCTGAACGAGAAGGACCATTTGTACCTTCCACGTTCCATTGAGGGACAGGCGCCATTTGTGCATCCCACCTTAGAGAAGATTGATGAGCACCTCTGTCACGTTGTTGAGGCGCCGGGCAAGGACAAGCTGTGGGTGGATTGCAGCAAGAACTTCGCGCTTATCCAGCGCGAGGTCCGGTTCGGGCCAAATCAACCGCTTCGCGTCCGAACGGTTGCAACGGGTTGGCAGAAAGTCGGCGCCAACCTCTGGTTGCCGCAACACATTACACGCGATTACTTCTGCCCCTTGGATCGACCGGCCGACAAATGGAATACCGTGGCAACGCGAGTGACGATCGAGGCCACGTACAAGTCGCAGCCGTTCAAGCCGGAGGACTTTCGAATCGCTTTTCCGCAGCGAACATTGGTCACTGATCTCGTCAGGTCCCAGGTCTATCGAGCAGGGATCGATGACCCTCTGGACGCTGCCATCGATGCGGCGCAAAGGCTTCATCCGCAGCGACGCGTTTTGGCCCGCAGCACGTCGGCGACCTTGTACTTTTGTGTCGCCATGGCCTTGACCGCCACTTTCCTGTACGGACTTCGCCGTTGGATGCGTTGATCGAAAGGCGACTCCCGTCGAGCCACATTCCGCCGAGCAGCAGGAATGCGAACCGGAAGCGAAAGCTCCCCAAGGAGCGGCGGAAAAATAACTTCCCGAATTGTTGCCTTTCGCTCCGCGAAAGGACGCTCTTTCGCGGAGCGAAAGACGACACTTATTTTTCGTTCGCTCGCAACTCAAGGGAATTCCGTGCCGCCCTCCGCGCCCACACGCTCCCTTCTCGCACAGACGGCCATGACGGGAGCGTCCTATTATTTTGCCACGTCGGTGATCGTCGTCGTCGGCGTCTTGGCCGGCAGTTCACTGCTCGTCGACACCGATCCAGGGCTCGGGACTGTCGCAAGGCTCGCGAATTGGGACGGCCGCTGGTATCGGCGAATCGTCGACGACGGGTATCAGTATGATCCGAAGTTGGCGTCGAATGTGGCGTTTTTCCCAGCCTATCCGCTGCTGGCGCGTTTCCTGCATCAAGCAACTGGATGCAAGGCAGACGTCGCGCTCGTCATCGTATCGCATCTGGCCCTGCTGGGGGCATTTATGGTCATGGCGTGCTACGCCCGGACCCGACGCGCAAGCGGACCGCCCGAAGCGGTCGACTTGACGTTGCTGGCTTTTGGACTTTTGCCTACCACGTTCTTCCTGCGCATGGCGTACAGCGAGGCGCTCTTCTGCCTTGTCACCGCGCTGGCGTTGCTGGGGATGCACCGCCACTGGCGGCCCGTCGTGGTCGCCGTTATCGTCGGGCTGGCGACGGCTACGCGCCCCGTTGGCGTGGCGCTAGTCGTGCCGCTGGCAATCTACACCTGGCGGAGGACGCGCAGCGGTTGGTCCAACTGGGATCGCAGCGGCGCGACGCGCACGCAGCGCGGGCTTCGCTTGAGCCTTGCCGCGCTGTCCTGTTTCGGCACGATCGGCCTTTGCTGCTGGGGCCTGGCGGCGTTCATGGCGTTTCAGTGGTTCGAGTTTGGCGACGCCCTGGCCTTCGTCAAGACCCAGAGCACGTGGCGCATCCGCCACGACGAATTGGCGGGACCCTTCGAAAGCGCTTGGCGGCTGCTCACACTGGAGCCGGTCTGGTCCGTCTACGTCCCATCCCGCCCGGACTACTGGATGCGTTTCGACAGCCACGAAAATCCCTTGTTCAGCTTGCAGTTCGCCAATCCGGTTTTCTTCATCGGCGCCGCCGTCCTGGTCGTCATCGGCGCCGTGCGTCGCCAATTGACGGACTATGAGGTGTGGACGGCGGTCTTGCTGCTCCTGATTCCCTACGTCACTCGCAGCCATGAAAACGCAATGGCCGGCTTCGGCCGCTTCGCGGCGGTGGTGATTCCCGTGTACCCCGTGATGGCTTGGCTGCTGCTGCGGCTGGATACTGGGGCCCGCTGCCTTGTCTTCGCCGTCGCCGCCTGTTTCCTGGGACTCTATTCCGCCATGTTCGCCGCCTCCTACCGCCTGATATAATGGCGGCTGCGCCACGCCCGGAATCGTCGCCGACATTCAGCCGACTTCGCAAGAGGAGCCTGACCCGTGAAGCGCCCGCGCCTTCCTTCCGCCCTTGGTCTGGCCTTCCACGTCGCCGCGTTGGGCGCGCTGTCGGCGCCCACGGTGCTCGCCCAAGAAAAGGTCGACAGCGGCAGGAAAGACGCGGAATCGATCAACCTCGCCTCCGGCGACGCGCTTGCGCACTGGCGGTCGCCGACGGGCGATTGGTTCGCCGCCGCCGACGCCCGGCAGAGCGACAAGGACGAAAAACTCATCGCCGCCACGGCCGTGAACGCCGCCGGCAGCCCCGCCGACAAGAAGTTCGTCCTCGTCAACGGCGCCGCCGGCCGCACGGTCAATCTCATCACGAAAGATGTATATGGCGATATCGAGGCGCATCTGGAATTTATGATCCCCAAAGGCTCCAACTCGGGCGTCTACTTCATGGGCCGATATGAGATCCAGATCCTCGATAGTTACGGCGTGGAGAAACCCAAGTACGGCGACTGCGGCGGCATCTATCAGCGCTGGGCCAACAACATGGGCTTCGAAGGCCACGCGCCCAAGGAAAACGCCAGCCGCGCGCCGGGCGAGTGGCAATCGTTCGACGTGATCTTCCGCGCCCCGCGCTTCGACAAGGAGGGCAAGAAGACTGCCAACGCCCGCTTCGTGAAGGTCGTCCACAACGGCAAGCTGATCCACGAGAACGTCGAGGTCACCGGCCCGACCCGCGCCGCGGCGTTCGACGACGAAAAAGCGACCGGCCCGATCATGATCCAGGGCGACCACGGGCCGGTGGCGCTGCGGAACTTCCACGTGGGGAAAGCGGCGCCGTAGGGTAGGCGGCCCGCCTGCCGTTCGCCATTCCGTCGACACGGAACTTCCGACGCCCGTCGCTGTTAAATCTGTGCGGCCAGCTCATTGCTTCTTTGCTTCCGCATTGCGATTTTGCTTGTCAACGGCTGACATCGCGCATAAAAAGAAGCCGACCTCGGCACAAGTCCTCCAACCCATTTCTCTGGAGGCGACCCGATGCCTGCCGTCGCGAAACTCCCCGTAACGAAGTTCGTCGTCAATGGCCAAGGACCTGCCGTCGGAAGGAGCGGGCGAAACGCCGATCATCGGGATCGCGCCGGCGATCGGCAATGCGATCTTCGCCGCGACGGGCGTCCGCCTCCGCTCGATGCCGCTGGGCGAAGTGCCGCTGAAACCCACGTAGGGCAGGCGGCCCGCCTGCCGTACGTCGTGGGGCAGGCGTCTCGCCTACCGCAATCGCTGGCGCCACGTGCTAAACTACGGTTCGGCTGGTAGTTGCAACAATCGGATTTGCCCGGGGCCGATTGCGGGCAAGAATGCTGCGGACGGCCCGAATGGCGCAGAGAAGGCACGGGGGACACATCACATGACCTACGTCTACGGCACCTGCGCGATCATCGGCGGCACCGTCATGGTGTGCCAGTTCCTGCTCACGCTGTTTGGCCTGGGCCACGACGTACACGACGGCGGCGGCGACGTCGGCCACGACTTCGCCGGCGACCACGCCGGCGGCGACGCCGGCCACGACGCCTCCCACGACGACCACCACACCGACTCCACCTGGCTCTTCGGCGTCATCACCTTCCGCACGGTCGTGGCGGCGCTGGCGTTCTTCGGGCTGGCCGGGTTGGCGGCCGATTCCGCCGCCGCTTCCCCGCCCGTCACGATCGGCATCGCCGTCGTCGCCGGCCTGGCGGCCATGTACGGCGTCCACTGGATGATGCAGTTCCTCCGCAAGATGCGCGAAGAAGGCACCGTGCGGATTCACTCGGCCGTCGGCTGCACTGGCACCGTGTACCTCCGCGTGCCGGGGCAGAAATCGGGCGCGGGCAAGGTGACCGTCGACGTCCGCGGCCGCGAGGTCGAATACGAGGCCATGACCGCCGGCGGAGAGCTCGCCACGGGCGCCCGCGTCATCGTGGTCGACGTCCTCGGGCCGGACACGGTGGAGGTGGCGCAAGAATCACAGGTCGAAGCTTCCGCATAATCGTTTCGCTGGCCGCGGCCGGCGCAAGTAGTTGGCGGCGCGGCCGCGTGGTAGGGTTCTCGGGCAGAGACAGTTTTGTAGGACGGCCTTTCCAGGCCGTCGCAGAAGAGACGGCCCGGAAAGGCCGTCCTACAGAAGTCAGGTCCGGCCGTGCTCACACGAGGATTCCCATGAACGTTTTCCTGCCCCTCGCCTTCATCTTCATCGATTGGTCCAACAAAACGCATCAGTACGTCGTCATCGGCATCGGCCTCGCCGCTTTGGCCTTCTTCAGCTTTGTCATCCTGATGGCGAAGCAGTACAAGCGCTGCCCCAGCAACCGGGTGCTCGTCATCTACGGCAAGTCGGGCAAGGGCGTGCCCTCCCGCTGCATCCACGGCGGCGCCTGGTTTGTGATCCCGCTGTTTCAAGACTACGCCTACCTCAGCCTGGAGCCGATCCAGATCGAGGTGCCGCTGCGCGGGGCGCTGTCGGCCGAGAACATCCGCGTCAACGTGCCCAGCGTGTTCACCGTCGCCGTCGGCACCACGCCCGAGGTGATGCAGAACGCCGCCATCCGCCTCTTGGGCCAGAACGTGCAGCAGGTGCAGCACCAGGCCGAGGAGATCATCTTCGGCCAGCTTCGGCAGGTGATCGCCTCGATGCACATCGAGGACATCAACCGCGATCGCGACACGTTTCTCAACCACGTCCAGAGGTCGCTGGAGCCGGAGCTGCGGAAGATCGGCCTCGTGCTCATCAACGTGAACATCACCGACATCACGGACGAGTCGGGCTACATCGACGCTATCGGGCAGAAGGCCGCCAGCCAGGCGATCCAGAAGGCCCGCGGCGACGTGGCCGAGGAGCTGAAGCTGGGCGAGGTGCGCGTGGCGGCCGCGGAACGCGACAAGGTGGTGCAGGTGGCCGAGGCCAACAAGGAGCGCGAGATCGGCACGCGATCGGCGGCGCGCGAGCAGGCGATCCGCGTGGCCGAGCTGGAGAAGGAGCAGTTGATCGGCGAGCAGACGGCCAGCTTCCAGCGCGAGGCGCAGGTGAAGCTGGCCGAGCGCGAGATGCGCGTGCAGGTGGCCGACGCCGACGCCCGCGCCATCGACGGCGAAAACGAGGCCCAGGCCCGCGTCGCCGCCTCCAAGGCGCAGCTCGGCATCCGCACGGCCGAGGCCTACCAGGCTGCGGAAACGAAAAAACGCGAGGCCGAGGCCGCCGTGCTGGAGGCCCAGAACCGCGCCATGGCCAAGGCCGCCCTGGCCGAGGCCGAGCGCATCGAGGCCGAGCGCCGCGCGCAGCTCGAGGCCCCCGCCAAGGCCGAAAAGGCCAAGGTCGTGGTCGACGCCGAGGCCCTCGCCGACCGCAAGCGCATCGAGGCGCAAGGCGAAGCCCAGGCCATCTTCGCCAGGCTCGAAGCCGAGGCCCGCGGCCAGTACGAAATCCTCAAGAAGAAAGGCGACGGTTTGCAGGCCATCATCGACGCCTGCGGCGGCGCCCAGCAGGCCTTCCAGCTCCTGATGCTGGAGCACCTCGATCACCTGGCCGACGCCTCGGCCAAGGCCATCAGCAACATCAAGTTCGACAAGGTCGTCGTCTGGGAAAGCGGCGGCCCAAACGGCCAGAGCGCCACCGCCAACTTCCTGCAGGGCGTCTCGCGCTCGCTGCCGCCGATGATGCAGGTCCTCAAGGACATCGGCGGGGTGGAGATCCCCTCGACGATCGTGAAGTTCGACGGGGCCGACGCGCCGGCGGCGGCGTCCGCGCCGGCGGCGGCGACCGCCTCAACCGGCGCCCCATCGAAGCCGCACGCGTCCTAGGGCAGGCGGCCCGCCTGCCTTTGGTGCCCCAACCTGCGCTACGTGTCGGCCGCCCGTTCGCCCGCCATGCGCTCCACCCAGCTCTCGGCCAGCCGCACGGCCCAGGATAACAGTCCATTCAGCGTGGCGCCGGCGCCAAGAATCACCACGGCCACGATGATGGGCTTCGTGGCGGCGCCGCCGACTAGCAGCAGTTGGTACAGGAAAATGCCGCTGAGGGGAGCGAACAGAATAAAGAACTGGTGTTCCAGGATCGCGCGCCGCCACTTCCAAAGCTCTGCCTTGTCGACCGTTGCCTCCGCCGAGCGGGAAGCCTCAGCGGGCACGTCAGAAGGCTCCGCCGGTTGGCCGGGGGTTCCTGGCGCCATGTCGGAGATTGCGGCGGGCTCTCCGGCAGCTTCGCCGGGCGCGCTAGAAGTCTCGGCGGGCTTATCGGGGATTTGGGGAGCCTTCTCGCCGGTCTCGGCCGACTTGCCGGAAGTCTGATCGGGGTGGTCCGGACTATTGCCGGGCACTGCGGAAGCCCCGTCGGGCCCCGCGGACGTCTGCTCGGCCTTCTCGGACTTGCCGTTGGGACTCGCGGAAGCCGTTTTCGACTCTCCGGCAGGCCCGAAATTCGGCGGATGCGAAATGCCTCGGATGACGAGCACAACCGTCAATAAGGCGGACCCGACCACGGACAAAAAAACGACCCAGAACGGCGCTCCAAACCCTTCCGCCAGGTTGTTCGTCGCGCCCGCGGTCGCCGGCTTGCCGGAGTCCGCGCTGCGAGGCGGAGGCGATGTGAGGGAGATCAGCCATTCGGGCGCAGCGTCCTTGACGTACGTCCCTTCGAAAAACGTCACGAAACCGAGAGTGCGCACGTCGCCGCTGGGAACGGTGGTGTGGAATCTCAGGATGCTGTCACCGATCACCCACACCATGCTCCCCGTCAAAACGAGCGTAAACACAAGCGCAAGGTAGTACTTTGCTCGACGGCCGGAAAAAAGCACCGCAATCAAACGGGTAATGAAGAGTTTTGCTTGCCACGAATTCTCGGGGACAAACGCAATGACGGCAATGGTCGCCAGAAAGCACAGGATCGGAACCGACAGCCACCACGAACCATTGAACTGGCTGAGCCGAAGAATGTTCGTGTCCTGCATCAGTGAAAGAACGACCGCCCCTTTTTTTGTGCCCAGCCAGGCCGACTTCGAGGCCGAGATCCGGAGTTCCTTGATCGGCGCCGCCGAAGGCTCGCTTGTCAGGCGTTCGGGAATCGCATCGATGCGGAACTCGCCCAGCGCGTTCGTTTTTTGACCCGGCGGCGAGTAGGCATTGCCCAGATCATCATAGGCGACGGCCCACACGGCCGCCTCCGCGACCGGTTCGCCCAATTCTAGGACGCGGCCGATAATCGTCCACGTCTTCTCGGTCTGCGGCTTCTCCGTCGGAACTGCTTCCGCCGCTGCGGGTGCACTTGGGTTCTCCGGGCTGCCGGCCTGTTTGGGAGCCTCCGTCGCCGTATGTCGTGCCGCCGCAATGACCTCGAGTTGTGTTCCGCCCGCAATCAGTGTCCACGCGATGAGCACTACAAGCGCCACCGGGATCGCGAAGACAACCACTAAATCCGAGATTTTGCGGGTGCGCGCGACGATTGACTCGTCCTTGTTTTTTTCGCGGTCCGGCGGCAAGACTTCCCCGGCATCATCCTTGGGCAGTCCACGCACTGTCGGTGGAAGCGAGTCCCCGTCGCGCTGCGGCGGCGGCACAAGTACAACGTCGCGGTGCGGCTTGCGCGCTTGAATTGCTGCCAGCCAGCCGAGGACGACGAATACCGCGGCGGCGGCCGCGACGAGGACCAAGCTGCCGCACAATGCGGCCACGGCCGGTCGGCGGCGGCGCCACTGCATGAGCCGCTTCAACGATCCAGAGGCGCCGACTTGGCAGCTCGATCCGCAATGGGGGCAGACGGTCTCGCCCAATGGTGCTTGGCCGCTCGCGGCGATGACGGCGCGGCAATGGGGGCAGAAGGTCGGCATGAATGCTCGCGCCGAGAAAACCGGCCGTTGTTTCCGGTCCCAACCATACCACGATCACGATCGGGACGAAATCGCCCGGCCGTTGTCCGATCTTATGCGACGACGCATACTGCATAGAGGGTCGAACGAAAAATAGATTTCGTCTTTCGCGGAGCGAAAGGCGACAATTCGGGAAGTTATTTTTCGGCCGCTCCCTAGAGCCCTTTCGATGATCGTGTCGTTGCCGTGATTCCTCCCCCCACCGTCGATTTCGCTCCCGACGCCCTGCTCCTGGCCGCGCACGGCACGCGCGACGCCGTCGGCCTGGCGCAAACGCGCGAGCTGCGCCGGCTCATCGCTCCTCGTGTGCCCGGTCTGGCCGTCGAGTTAGGATTCCTGGAACTGGCGCATCCGACGATCGCCGAGGCGGTGGCGCGGCTCGTTTCGTGCGGCGCGCGGCGACTGACCGTCTCGCCGCTGCTCTTGTTCGCCGCCGGCCATGCCAAGGACGACATCCCCACGCAGCTCGCCCGGTGCATGCACGAACATCGCGAACTCAGTTTTCGCTTGGCGAAGCCCCTTGCTTGCCATCCCAAACTGATCGAGCTGTCTGAGATCCGTTTTCGGGAGGCTTCGGGCCCCCCCACCCCAACTCTCCCCCGCAAAGGGGGGAGGGAGCAGTG
>JACOUI010000247.1 GCA_016177915.1 Planctomycetia bacterium | reverse complement strand
GCGGCCCCCTGGGCGATGTCCTGGAGCCAGCGGAATTGCCGTTCCATGTCCTCGTGTTTGTCGGCGCGGACGAAGTACCACACCGTGGCCGTCGCCGGCACGACGTTCGGCTGCCCGCCGCCGTCGACGATCACGTAGTGCGTGCGGGCGTCCTCGCTTAGGTGCTCGCGCATGTAGTTCGCGCCCACGTTCATCAGCTCCACGGCATCGAGCGCGCTGCGGCCGCTCTCCGGGCTGACCGAGGCGTGCGTGGCCGTGCCGGTGAAGGTGAACTTGGCCGAGACGAGGGCCTTGGAGCTGCCCGCCCAGGCTTCGTTCTTCGTCGCCGGGTGCCAGTGCAGGCAAACGTCGAGGTCGCTGAATTGGCCGTCGAGGGCCATGTACACCTTGCCGATGACGGTTTCTTCGGCGGGCGTGCCGTAGAGGCGGATCGTGCCCTGGAGCTTGTGCTTTTCCATCGCGGCCTTGACGGCCAGCGCGGCGCCCAGGGCGCCCGTGCCCAGGCCGCTGTGTCCGCAGGCGTGGCCCGCGCCGCCTTCGACGGCCGGCTCGCGCTGCGGCGTTGTCTTTTGCGACAGGCCGGGTAGGGCGTCGTATTCGGCGAGAATCCCGATGACGGGCTTCCCGGAGCCGAAGCTGGCGACGAATGCGGTGGGCATGCCGGAGACGCCGCGCTGCACGTCGAAGCCGGCCGATTCGAGCTTCTCGACGAGCAGGGCCGAGGAACGGCGCTCTTCGAGACCGATTTCGGCGTGCTGCCAGATGGCCTTGTTGACGGCCTTGAGCTCGTCGGCGCGGGAATCGACGTCGGCCAGGGCGGTCTGTTGGGTGGGGCGCCAGTCCTGCGCTTGTGCGAAGTGAACAACGAGAAAGAGCGGAACGGCGGCGGCGATGCGGCAGAGGCGGCGCATGGTAAAGCTCCAGCGGCGGGTGGGTTACGTCGTGGGGAACAATGCCGCCATGATACGCGGCCAAGCGTCGCGTTGCAGCAACGAAGGGGACAGGAAGCAGGAGGCAGGGAGGCTAGCCGATGACGACGCGCGGGCGGCGGTCCGGGTCTTTCTCGAATTTCTGAATCACCTCGCGCACCAGCCAGGGCACGTTCCCCTCGCCGAAGAGCAGGAAATTCAAGTTCGCCGCCAGCGGATTCTCGTCGGACCAGCCGAAGTGGATTTCCGGCGGGTGGCCGGTCTTGGAGAGTTCCAGCGCGATCGTGGCCACGGCGTGCGGGATCGAGACGCACCGCGTGACGCGAATGACGAAACGCCCCTGCTCCTGGATCACCTCGATCAGCGGCTTGCCGGTGAACTCGCTGGGGTCGCCCAGGCCGGCCTCGATGAAGACGATCGGCACGTCCTTTTCGAGGCGGTGGATCATGCGGATCTCGTCTTCCTTCTCCGGGATGGGCCGGCGGCCGGGGCGGTGCGGCACGAGGATCGGGAATTCCAGGTAGCGAAGCGTGTCCCAGAGGACGCGCGAGGTCTCGTCGGTGAACTCGAAGCCCTCGAAGCGCAGCTCCGTGCTGCGCAGCAGCCGCGAGATCATGGAAAAGAGGATGACGGCCGCGACGAACGCGGCCGCGATCTTGATGCCGTCGACCTTCACGATCACGGTCGCCGCCGTGATGTAGACGAAGACGCACAGCACAAAGAGGTAGAACCACGGGATGCGGAGCAGGAAAAAGCGCTTGCTCTTCCGCCAGCGGTCGATGACGACGGCCACGGCGGCGCTGGTCATCAGCACGAGAACGCCGGTGGCGTAGGCGGCGCCTTGCGCCTGCACGTCCGCCTTGAAGAGCTGCGTGACGACGAGATTCACGACGGTGAAGAGGACGACGAGCGGACGAATGGCGCCGGCCCAGCGCGGGGCCATGCCGTAGCGGGGCAGATACCGCGGGACAAGGTTCAAAAGGCCGGACATGGCGCTGGCGCCGGCGAACCAGAGGATGGCCACGGTGCTGATGTCGTAAAGGGTGCCGAACGCTTCGCCGAAGAACGGACAGATTCGGTGGGGTCCTTCGTTGTGGGCCAGGTAGGCCAGGGCGCGGTTGGCGGCCATGCCGTCCGTCCGCAGCGCAGCCGGCGGAATGAGCGTACACGTGAGCATCGCGGACCCGAGTAGAAAAAGCGACATGATCGCCGCCGCGGTGAGGAGCAGCTTGCGCGTGCCGCGGATGCGGCCGGCGGGCTGCTTGGGGTCGTCGTCGGGGTTTCCCTTGACGAGCGGCATGACGGCCACGCCCGTCTCGAAGCCGCTGAGCCCGAGGGCCAGCTTGGGAAAGAAAAAGAGACAGACGAGGGCGATGGTGGCAAAGTCGGCGCCGCGGAGCGGGACGTTGTGCAAATGCCACTCACCGGAGCCGAGCCGTGAAAGCCAGTCGGCGACGAGCTGGCGGTGCGTGGCCAGGTGCCAGAATCCTGCCAGCAGGATCACGGCGTTCAGCGTGAGATAGACGGCGACGATCCCCACCGCCAGGGTGATGACTTCGCGGAACCCGCGGAGGAACATCGCGCCCAGCAGCACGAGTAGAAACATGGTGACGAGCAACTGGCTGTGGGCCCACGGCGGCATTTTCTCCCACAGCGGGTTGTGAATGACGTGCTCGGCGGCGTCGGCGGCGGAGAGGGTTTTGGTGATGACGAAGTCCGTCGCGGCAAACCCCAGCAGCACGAGGACCAGGAACTTCCCGGTCCAGCCGCGCACCAGGTGCTCGAGCATGGAGATCGAGCCGTGACCGTGCGGCGATTCGCGGGCCACGTACGCGTAGATGGGCAGCGCGCCGCCGAGCGTGACGGCCACAAGCAGCACGGTGGCCAGCGGGGCGAGCATGCCGACGGCGTCGAACGCGATCGACGGCTGATAGCCGAGAGTGCTGAAGTAGTCGACGCCGGTCAGGCACATCACCCACAGCCAGAAGCTCTGGTGGGGGGCCTTGACCGCGGCGGGCAGCGGCGTCGGCGCGCTCTTTGCGTCGTGCGTCACGCGACCATCCTCGTTGCGCTGCGCCGGTCGAATGCGATCAAGGGTCCCGTCTCCGTAAGATGTCTCCTGCCAATCGATTCCATGTCCGGTCGATCGAGCGCCGTCGCTTCACGGTTCACGGGTCTACCATTCTCCCCGCTCTTGGCCAAGATGCCAGCGTAAGTATAATACTTCCCTAGTGCAGCCTAATCCCGCGCCGCCCGGTGCGGGAACGGGGGAACCAACGAGCCGGCGGTTGCCGGCTCCGGGGCGCAGGTCCCACGGGGGACCAGGGCACTTTCAAGCCCTAGCCCGTCAGCTAACCTCGTCGGCAGGTCCAGGCAGGGTGCTGGGACCGCATTGAAAGGGCATGCCCGTCTTCTGCACGGACGAAGTGCCGCTCATTTTCATCGGTGCTTCCGTGTCCACTTTGGATTCGGGTGGGTCGCCCACAGAGGCGCCCTCGGGGCCACTCTCTGGGTCGTCCATGGGGCGGCGGTCTCGTCGCGCTGCGCAGGTGATCATCGTCAGCAGCGTGATGTTCACGTTCATTTCGTACTGGCGCACGGCGGCCGTGGTGCTGTGCGACATGTCCAGCACGGTGTACTACATCGGGGCGATCGTAGAGACGGCGATCGGCCCGGCCGCCCCGTGGTTCATCATTGCCGTGCTGCTGTTCAGCTACGCGATGCGGTCCGTGTACATCGAGAGCTGTGCGCTGTTCGTGCGCGGCGGCGTGTACCGCGTGGTGAAGGAGGCCCTGGGCGGGTTCTTGGCCAAGCTGTCCGTCTCCGCTCTGATGTTCGACTACATCCTGACGGGCCCGATCAGCGGCGTCTCGGCGGGGCAATACATTGTCGGCCTGGCGCTCGAGGCCCTGACGCGATTTACGGACATCCAGCTCGACGAAGGGACGCGGCAGGCGATCAAAAGCTCAGGTTCGGTCCTGATCGCCTGCGCGATCACGCTTTACTTTCTCCGCCAGAACCTGCTGGGCATCCCTTCGTCGAGCGACAAAGCCCTCAAGATCATGATCGCCACGACGCTGATGGGCGTTGTGCTCCTGGGCTGGTGCTGCGTGACGCTGGCCGCCCGCGGGCCGGCCAACGACGTGCCGCCCTTCCAGCCCGACCTGCACAAAAAGGTGCAGATCGATGAGACCGGCAAGACCGTGCAGCGCATCAGTCCCGTCACCGGCAAGCAGGAAGACCCGCTGGGTCTCGTCGACCGCTGGCCGGCCGTTGCCAAACCCTTGCGCGATCCGCCGAGCTGGCTGAGCCTCGTGGGGATCGTGGGGGTCATCATCGCCTTTGGGCATTCGATTCTGGCCATGAGCGGCGAGGAGACGCTGGCGCAGGTGTATCGCGAGGTCAAGGCCCCCAAGCTGCCGAACTTCAAAAAGGCCGCTTTCCTCGTGTTCATCTACAGCCTGCTCCTGACCGGCACGCTCAACCTCCTGGCGTCGTTGCTCGTGCCCGACCAGCAGCGGATGGGGCGGTATTACGACAACTGGATGGGCGGGCTGTCGATGCAGATGGTCGGCCCGGTCACGGCCCGGCTGCTGCTCAATGCGTTTGTGGTGCTCGTCGGCTTTCTGATCTTGTCGGGCGCGGTCAACACGTCGATCATCGGCTCCAACGGGGTGCTCAGCCGCGTGGCGGAAGACGGCGTGCTGCCCGACTGGTTCCTCAGGCCTCACCGCCGGTACGGGACGACGTCGCGCATCCTGTACCTCATCGCCGGTCTGCAGTTGTTCACGATCATCGTCAGCCGTGGCGACGTGATCCTGCTGGGCGAGGCCTACGCCTTTGGGGTCGTGTGGAGCTTCGTGTTCAAGACGTTGTCGATGGTCGTGCTGCGGTTCAAGGACAAAAGCGGCCGCGAGTTCAAGGTGCCCTTCAACGTTCGCCTTGGCGGCGTGGAAGTGCCGCTGGGGCTGTGCCTGATTTTCGTCGTGGTGGCGCTGGCGGCGCTGGCGAATCTGCTGACGAAGCCGGTGGCGACGGCGAGCGGGCTGGTGTTCGCGGCCGTGTTCCTGACCGTCTTCATCGTGACGGAGCGCGTCTACGAGCGCCGCCGCCGCGGCGCGAAGCACGAGCACGTCGAGCAATTCAACCGCGAGACGCGCTCGGAAGTCACGACGGGCGGGCTGGCGCTGCAGAAGCCCTATCGCAAGCTGGTGGCCATCCGCTCGCCGCAAAACCTGTTCATGCTGGAGAAGGCCCTGGCGGAGACCGATCCCGACACCACCGACGTGGTCGTAATGACGGCCAAGGTGGTGCCGCCGGGGGCCGAGGCGGTCGATCACCGCGTCGACCTCGATCCCTACGACCGGCAGTTGATGACGGCGGTTGTCGAGCGCGCTGAGCGGGCCGGCAAGAAGGTCGTGCCGCTCATCTTGCCGACGAACAACCCGCTGCACGCCGTGCTGAAAACCGCCAAGGACATGCAGGCCCAGGAGCTGGTGATGGGCGTCTCCAACAGATTCACGGCCGAGGAGCAGCTCGACCAGATCGCCTTCTACTGGATCAGCCTGCACGAGGGGAGTCCGCCGGGATTGACCGTCCGCATCTTGAGCGACAAGCGCGACGTGTCGTTCGACCTGGAAGGAGGCAACCGCATCCCCAAGATCGGCGAGCACCGCGCCCGGTCCGTGGCGGAGCTGCGCGCGTCCGGGGTCGGCGTGGACCGGGTGCTCTTGGCCCACGACGGCACTCCCGCGGCGAGCGACCTGTTCCAGTCGGTCCTGACGATGCTCGATCCCGCGGTCCGGCTCGACCTGGTGCACGTGCCCGCCGCGGAAACCAAACCGCCCGACGGCGACGGCGACGGCGCGCTGCAGCGCGACCAGGCACGGGCCTTGAAGCTCGACCGCGAGCTGACCGTCCACGAGATCGAGGGCGATTGGGGCGCGAAGATCGTCGAGCTGGCGCAGGAAGGGCGGTACGATCTGATTGTTGTGCCCTTTGGCGAGGAGCGGCCCCCGCAAGGCGAGTTGCCGTCGTCATGGCGCGACTACGTCTTGAGCCATGCCCATTGCACGGTGTTTCTTGCCGCGCAGCCGGCGATCCCTAAGGAAGTCGTTGAATAATCGTCCTGGGTGGCACGGGTGGCACGGGTGGCACGCCCTGAGGTACTCCGAAGGGCGTGGCTGAGATGAGTGTGGATTACCCGATGGACGAGGGCCTCGCAGTTGCCTTGTGGCCCTGGGACCATGCGGCTACGATGCGCGGCCGAGCGGTGCTTAACGCCGAAAACCGTTTTCGAGCCGCGGCTGAGCACGCCCTTCGGAGCACCTCAGGGCGTGCCACCCCTGAGATCGTGTTGGCACGCTGTGTCCTCTTTCGCGTCGGCCCTCCCTGACCGTGATCGTTTTGTTGGCACAAACCGGCCTGCCGGCCTGGGCGCCCTGGTTCACGCTGGGCGTTCTGGGCTTGGTTTTCTACTTGATGGCCTTTACGCGCGTCCCGCCCGATGTCGCCCTCATCGGCGGCGTCGTGCTGCTCTTTCTGGCCGGCATCCTCACCGCCAAGGAGGCCGTGGGCGGCATGGCCAACGAGGGCATGCTGACCGTTGGCGCCCTCTTCGTCGTGGCGGCGGGGATCGTGGAAACCGGCGCGGTGCTGTGGATCTCCACGCGCCTCTTCGGGCGGCCTCGCACGATGCTCGGCGCGCTTTGTCGTCTCGTCTTCCCGACGATGACGCTCAGCGCCTTCATGAACAACACGCCGCTCGTGGCCATGCTCATCCCGGCCGTGAGCGACTGGGTGAAAAAGAACCGCATGCGCGCCAGCAAGTTCATGATCCCGCTGTCGTACGCGGCGATCCTCGGCGGAACGTGCACGCTCATCGGCACCAGCACGAACCTTGTCGTGCAGGGGCTTTGGATCGAGCACACGAAGGGACCGGGGCTGGGGATGTTCACGATTAGCTGGGTGGGCGTTCCCGTGGCCATCGTCGGGGGGACCTTTCTCCTGCTGGCGGCGCGCTGGCTGCTGCCGGACCGCAAGCCCCCCATCAGCATCCAGGACGACCCGCGCGAATACACGATCGAAATGCTCGTCGAGCCGGACAGCCCGCTCGTCGGCAAGACGATCGAGCAAGCCGGCCTGCGGCATTTGGAGCGCGTGTACCTGGCGGAGCTGGACCGCGACGGGATGGTCTTTCCCGCCGTCTCGCCCGAGGAGAAGTTACGCGCGGGCGATCGGCTGGTGTTTGTGGGCATCGTCGATTCGATCGTGGACCTGCAAAAAGTGCGGGGACTGGTGCCGGCGACGGACCAGGTCTTCAAGCTGGGGGGGCCGCGGTCGGCGCGGTGTCTGACCGAGGCCGTGGTTTCCGACTCGTGCCCGGTCGTCGGCAAGACGATTCGCGACGGCCGGTTTCGGTCGATGTACGGCGCGGCGGTGATCGCGGTGGCGCGGAACGGCGAGCGGATCCGCAAGAAAATCGGCGACATCGTCCTGGCGCCGGGCGACACGCTGCTTCTGGAATCCAGCCCGTCGTTCGAGGCGCAGCAGCGCAACTCGCGCGATTTCTATTTGGTGAGCAGCGTCGAAGGCTCCAGCCCCCCGCGGCACGAAAGGGCGCCGATCGCGCTGGCGATCCTCCTGTTGATGGTGGCGGCGGTGACAGTCAGCGAGGCCGCCGGCTGGCCGGTGACGATGTTCAAGGCCGCGCTGGCGGCCGCGGGACTGATGATCGCCACGCGGTGCGTCGGCATGACGGCCGCGCGGCGGAGCGTCGATTGGCAGGTGCTCTTGGCGATCGCGGCGTCGTTCGGGCTGTCGGCGGCGCTCGAAAAAACCGGGGCCGCCGCACAGATGATCTCGCTCTTGCGTCTCGGGCAGGGCAGCCCGTGGCTGGCGCTGGCGCTGATCTATCTGTTGACGATGGTAATGACGGAGCTGATCACGAACAATGCCGCAGCGGCCCTGATGTTTCCGTTCGCCATGGCCACGGCGAAGGGCCTGGGCGTCGACAAGCTGCCGTTTGTGATCGTCGTGATGATCGCGGCGTCGGCGGGTTTTGCCACGCCGATCGGCTACCAGACGAACCTGATGGTGTATGGTCCGGGCGGGTACCGGTTCGGCGATTACGTGAAGATCGGCGCGCCGATGGACCTGCTTGTGATGGCCGTGGCCCTGATGCTCACGCCGCTCTTCTTTCCGTTCCATCCGTCCTGAGCGCGCGCCCGTGGCTGGGGTCGGGAATCCGCCCCCAGCCACGACCACGACACGAGCCGCTGTGCTACGCGACGGCAGCCGTGGGCTGCTGTGAAGTTGCGCGGGGCCGCATGCGCTCCGGCGGCGCGGCGGACGGCTCCGGCGTCTGACGGTAGAAGCCGACGCCCTCGAGCGCCTTGTAGACCTCCTCCAGCGTCTTTTCGCCGAAGTTCGAAATGCTCAGGAGGTCGTCCCGCGTGCAGTTCAAGAGGTCCTGGACGGTGAAGATGCCCCGTTCCTCGAGGCAGTTGGTGGTCCGCACCGAAAGGCCGATCTCGGCCGTGCTCATCTCCAATCGCTGTGCCATCACTTTTGCGTTGCCTTCTTCGGCATTCAAACGAATCCGCGTCCGAGCCATGATTCCTCCCTGAGGGACGGTGCACGTGGACCCACGGGCAAAACCCGCTCCGGCGGGCCGGTCGTCCGTCGACCGCGTAGTCTCCGTTGGCGCCGGGGTCCGTCAAACGTTCCTTGCGACAGGCCGGGCCCTCGGATCAGGGGCGGCGGGCTGTCACAAAGGGTGAAGTATAGCAATCCGGCCAAAAACGCCAACTATTTTGGACTATTTTCTGTGCGGCGTTGCTAGCGCTGCTAGCAACAGTCTGTCGGAAATTGTGAAAAAGCCGATCTGCCGAGATTTTTTGGGAAACTTGCCGCGAAGACGGAGCACCAGAGGATGATGGGAACGCAAAATCCCGTCGTTTTTTCCTGGCTCGCT
>JACOUI010000046.1 GCA_016177915.1 Planctomycetia bacterium | reverse complement strand
GGCCTGGCCCCCGACCATAATCACTCCAGGGGAGTGGAACTTGAATTTGAGCATTCCAAATCTGCTGGATAAGGCGGTCGCGGGCGAGCGGCTGGCCCAGGCCGAGGGGCTCGCGCTCTTCGAGTCGGCCGACCTGACCGCGCTGGGCCGTGCGGCCGACGCCGTCACCCGCCGCCTGCACCCGGAGCCGTATCGCACCTACAACATCGACCGCAACATCAACTACACGAACATCTGTTCGGCCGTCTGCGATTTCTGCGCCTTCTATCGCAAGCCGAAAGACGCCGAGGCCTACTTGCTCGACCGCGACGTGCTCCTCCAGAAAATCCAGGAGACGGTCGACCTGGGCGGCGATCAGATCCTGATGCAGGGCGGCTTTCATCCCACGCTGCCGATCGAGTGGTACGAGGACCTGCTGCGCGACATCAAGCGGCACTTCCCGAAGCTGAACATTCACGGCTTCAGCCCGGCCGAGATGCACGCCTTCATCAAGGTCTTCAGGCTGCCGCTGCGGGAAATCCTGGTCCGCCTGCGCGCCGCGGGCCTGGGGAGCCTGCCCGGCGGCGGGGCGGAGATCCTCGTCGATCGCGTGCGCCGCGAGATCACGCGCGGCAAGTGCCTGAGCGACGAATGGCTGGAAGTGTGCCGCGTGTGGCATGCGCTTGGCGGGCGGGGGACGGCCACGATGATGTTCGGGCACGTCGAGACGCCGGCCGACCGCATCGAGCATCTGGAGCGGCTGCGGCAGCTTCAGGACGAGACGGGCGGTTTTACGGCCTTCATTTGCTGGACGTTCCAGCCGGAGCACTCGGCCCTGTCGCAGCTTCCGCCGGCCGGCTCGCACGATTACCTGAGGACGCAGGCCGTCGCCCGGCTGTATCTCGACAACTTCCAAAACATCCAGTCGAGCTGGGTGACGCAGGGTTTGAAGATCGGGCAGCTTGCGCTGCTCTACGGCGCGAACGACATGGGGAGCCTGATGATCGAGGAGAACGTCGTCTCGGCGGCCGGGACGGTGCACCATCTCACGCTGGAGGAGATCAAGGGCGCGATCAGCGAGCTGGGGTACGTTCCGCGGCAGCGAAACGTGTTTTACGAGCTGATCGATTCGCCGTCGGCGCAGGTTCAGGCAGCCGTTTGACTCCCGGCACCGCAGCACGCCGCCGCGGGGCAGCCGTCGGCCGACATTGGCTCGAAAAGCGGGCGTTTTCGCCCGCTTGGGGGCGGCTTCAGGCGTCCGCCGGACCGACCGCCTGCCAAAAGCGGGTTCAAGCGTGCGGAAACGACACACATTCGAGACAAGCGATTACGTATGGTTATGGGATGACCGCGGACCCTCCTCGGTCCGCCTCCGCTATCGACAGCCACGAGCGACGACGCCGAGCGGGGGGTTCCGCACGCTTCGAAGCCTCGCTCGAGAAATCCCGCTAATCTCTCCGGAAATCTGCTTGTGTTCTTCGGGGCGCGTGATAGCATCTTCTTTCGTTCACACCTCTGCACTTCGTTCCTGTCGGTTCAGACTTCGTGTACGGCAATGAAGCCGTTTGGCAGCTACGGGACGGCGCCGCATCCGGCCGTGCGCAGTGCAGCGCGGCGGCCGCCGCCGCGCCCGTTGCCCAGCTTGGCAGCGCGGAAATCGAGCCGGCCTTTCCGTGTCGGCTTCTGTTTCGCGGCCCTCCCGATGAGGCTCAACGGCGCAAGCGCGGCGACGTATCGCAACGATGCGGTCCGCGTCTTGCGCATTTGACGAAAGGAGATCGTATGTATCGCGTGTCCCACGTCTCTTCCTGGCTGTTGACGGCGCTGGGCACGTCGCTCATGGTCGTCGGCATCGTCCTCGTGCCCGCTGGCGGCTTACAGGCGCAGGGCTACGGCGTCGACTGCCTGGGCGACGACGAGTGCGACAACGGCTGCACCCTGTTGGACGTCACTGAATGTTCGATGTCGGTCGGCAACATTTGCAGCCGGATCACCAAACCGGCCAAGTGCGGCGCCTGCGTGTGCTCGGTCAACGCCGTCGGGGACAAGTGCACCTGCACGAAGTAAGCGCTTTTACACCCTTGCGTCCCCGCCGCGCATCGCCATGTCGCAGGCCGATTTGCCCCAGCCACGGACGTTCCGGTCGTCCGGCATTCAGCCGGACGCCGCCGTCCGCATCGCCGTCGCCGCGCTGCTCCTGGCCGCGGCGGCGCTGAAGCTGCACGCGCTGGCGACGGGACGCATCGTCTCCGAGTCCGTCCTCACGTCGCCGCCGGCGCAATTCGCGGCGATCCAGCTCGAGGCGCTCCTGGGCGCGTGGCTCCTCTTGGGCGGACGCTCCGGGGCGGCCCGCCGCGCCGCCGTCGCGTTCTTCGCGCTGGTGTCGCTATTGAGCCTGTATGCGGCGCTTCGCGGCCAGCGGTCGTGCGGCTGCTTTGGGATTATCGCCGTGAGCCCGTGGATCACGCTGGGCGTGGACGCTCTGATTCTCGTCCTGTTGGTGGTTGTGCGCCCTCCGCGCGGACTTCATGCGCCGGCGCGGACGTCGCGGCGGGAGACGATTCTCGCTGCAGCCACCGTCGTGGCGTTCGTGGCGGCGGTGGCCGCCGCCGATGCGCTGGTCATGCCCGCTCCGGCCCACGCCTGGGCCCGGCTCCGCGGCGAGAGCGTCGTGGTCGATCCGCCCGCGGCGCGCCTGGGCGACGTGCGTCCCGACGAGCACAGGCCGTTCGCCGTCACCGTATCGAATTTGACGGCCCGACCGATGCGCCTGGTGGGGTGCACGAGCAATTGCTCGTGCCGCATCGTCAGTCCGCTGCCGGTGACGGTCCCGCCGGGCGGATCGGCCCGATTGGAGCTGGTCGCCGTTTGCCCCTCGTTGCCGGGAGCGTTCGAGCGCAAGTTCGTGGTCTTCACCGACGCCAGTCCGCAGACCGTGGCGGGGCGGGTCGTCGGCCGCGTTTTGGAATAGGCGACGCAAAGGCGCCATGCCGATAAACCTGGATGGGAGGTTCTGATGTCCAGCCTGCTTGCGCGCTTGCCCATTTTTCTTCCGGCGACGCTGGTCTTCCTGGTTGCCGCGGAAATCGCGGCGGACGCCCGCGGCGGCGACGCCCCAACAGCCGTGCGGGAAGGAGAGCCGCTCTCTTCCCGATTTCTCCGCGAGGCCCCGCTGGCTTGGGCGGAATACGAGAAGTTCCTGGGGCGGCTGCAGGGCCGATTGACGGCCCGACTGGTTGTAAGCGATGGAGAAAAACTCCACGTCGCCTTTGAAATCAAGCAGAACGAGCAGTGCCAGCTCTGCACGACGCAGCGGAAAAGCTGGCCCACGAACGACAAGCCCACGCTGGGCGAGGTGTTCACGTGGAACCCCGACTATGCCTTCACCCTCCAGCGCCCCGCCGAGTCAAACCCTTGGTTCATTTCCCGCGTGGCCCTGGCCAGCGAGCCTCCCCCGCCCGCCCTCGTCGAAGGCGCCAAACCCCGGCGCGCGTTTCAAGCCGTGAAAGACGAAGTCCAGGACCGGTTTCGCGCGTCTCGCTTTCTCCTGATGCTGCACGGCGGCGTTTCGCTCTCGCAGTTGACGCAAATGCCGTCGTTCCGCGTCGTGTCCGCCAGCCAGGTCGTCGACGACGGCGTGCCGGCGATTCAAATCCAATTCGACAACCCGCACCCCCTGGAGCAGCCGCCGTTCGTCCCCATCCAGCGCGGAACGATGACTCTCGACCCCCAGGCTTCGTGGTGCCTGCGCAGCGCCGACATGGAGTATCTCTACGCCAGCGGACCGAAGCGCGTCCGGGTGCGCACGGCGTACAAGACCGCCGGCTCGCCCCTTCCGCTCCCCGTGAGCGCCGTAACCACCGGCGAGCCGACCGGCTCTTCGGCCGGCGCGGCGGGCAGTTATCGGCACGAATTTCAGGCGGAATTGCACGAGCCTCAGCAGCTCCCCGCCAACGACGCGTTTACCCTCACGGCCTTCGGCTTCCGCGAGCCGGAGCAACTCCGTACCGGCGGGTCGTGGCTCTTTCTTTGGTTGGGGGCGATCGGGCTGGTGTGCGTGATCGCCGGCCTGTGGCTGCGCCGCCGTCTGCGCGCCGGCGCCGCGCTTCCGCCCGTTCGCGCGCCGCGATAAGCCGGCTCATGGTCCCGGGCGCGGACAGGCCGCTGGCGCGCGCCCGCGCACTGTGGATTTTTTGCGGCGCGGCGGAACCGGCGGTATCATGGCGCCTGCCGTTCAGTTCGGTCCGCCCGCTCGCATGCGAGCACACCATGACATCGTGCGAGGCGCCCATGAGCCGCTTTATCTTTTTGCTGCCGCTCTTGTCGTGGTTGATCCTCTACGCAGCGCCGGAAGGAGCGCCTGCCGCCGATCGGCCCAACGTCCTCTGGATCACCTGCGAGGACATGAGCCCGAATCTGGGCTGCTTTGGGGACACATACGCCGTCACGCCCAACATCGACCGCTTCGCGAGCGAGGGCGTGCGCTACACGAACGCTTTCGCGCCGATCGGCGTCTGCGCCCCCAGCCGCTCGACGCTGATCCTGGGCATGTACGCCTGCTCCGTCGGCACGCACCACATGCGCTGCCAGGGCACGCTGCCCGAGGGCGTGAAGTGCTTCAGCCAGCACCTGCGCGCGGCGGGCTATTACTGCACGAACAACGTGAAGACGGACTACAACTTTCCCGTGCCCGAGGGCGCCTGGGACGAATCGAGCGCCAAGGCGCACTTTAGAAACCGGCCGGCGGGGAGGCCGTTTTTCGCGGTCTTCAATTTCACCTCGACGCACGAGAGCCAGGTGCGGCTGCCGGAGGCGCAGTATCAGAAGCGCGTGGCGAAATTCACGGAGAAGGAACGGCACGACCCGGCGAAGGCGGCGATTCCGCCCTACCTGCCCGACACGCCGGAAGTGCGGCGCGACCTTGCCCGGTACGCCGACAACATCACCTTCATGGACAAGGAAGTGGCCGGGATTTTGAAGCAGCTCGCGGACGACGGCCTGGCCGACGAGACGATCGTGTTTTTCTTTTCGGACCACGGGGCCGGGCTGCCGCGAAGCAAGCGCTGGCTCTATGACTCGAGCCTGCGCGTGCCGCTCATCATTCGCTTCCCGGAAAAGTACGCTTCGCTCGCGCCGGGCAAGCCGGGGACGACGACGGACCGCCTGGTGAGCTTTGTCGATTTCGGGCCGACAGTGCTGAGCCTGTGCGGAGTCAAGGCGCCTGCGCACATGCAAGGGACGGCGTTCCTCGGCGAGCAGAGTGGGGCGGAGCGGGAGCACATTTTCGGGTTTCGCGACCGGATGGACGAGCGGATCGACATGATCCGTTGCGTGCGCGACAAGCGCTACAAATACATCCGCAACTACCTGCCGCATTTGCCGTACTTCCAGCACCAGCACATCGGCTATATGTACGAGATGCCGACGATGAAGGCCTGGCAGCGCCTGGCGGACGCCAAGCAGCTTGCGGGCCCGGCGGCGACCTGGATGGCGATGGAGAAGCCGGCCGAGGAGCTTTACGACACCGCGGCCGATCCGCACGAGATCCACAACCTCGCTCGTTCGCCGGAGCGCCGCGATACGCTCAATCGGCTGCGCGTCGCGATGTCAGCGTGGCAGGCCGAGATCGTGGACCTGGGCTTCTTGCCCGAAGCCGACCTGCGGGCGCGGTTCGCCAAAAGCTCTGAGTATGACGACGCGCGGGAGGAGCCGAGGAACTATCCGCGCGACAAGATCGCCGCGGCGGCGAACCTGGCGAGCGATCCGGCGGCGCCGCCGGGCACGCTCGATAAGCTGCTGTCGCTGGCGAAGGACGGCGACGGGGCCGTGCGCTATTGGGCGGCGATCGGCGTGGCGAACCAAGCGCTACAGGTCGACGGCCCGCGCACGCCCGACGGGCCGCGCGTCGCGAAGGACATCGAAGCGGCGCTCACGGGCCTCTTGAAGGACGCCGCCCCGTGGGTGCAGGTGGCCGCGGCCGATTCGCTCTGTCGCCTTTCGCGCTACGAGGCGGCCGTGCCGGTGCTGCAGTCGGCGCTATCCGACGCGAACCCTTGGGTGCGGTTGCAGGCGATCAACGTGCTGGACCGGATCGACGAGAAGGCGCGGCCGGCGGAGGAGGCGATCGTGGCGGCGCTCGAGGATGAGAACGAGTACGTGGTGCGGGTGGCCCGGCACGCGGTGGAGGGGTTCGACGCCAAGTAGACTGTTGGACCGACGACAAGGACTTGCATCGTTCGCATTTTGTAAGACGCAGATTGTACCGACTGGTAGAATGACAGGTGTCCCTGAGCCCTCAGCCTTTGTCTCGTTCAGGGGAACGTTGTGCCGCTTCCCGCAGGCTCAGCGACGACGGGTGACATGCCGTCCGGCGTGCATCGCGCAACACTGCGGGAAGTGCTCGATCGTTTTGGAACGGGCAGCAACAGCCGCAGGCGAATGGCGCTTAGGCTGAATCGAATTCATCGACTGGCAGCGGGCACCGGCCAAGTGGCGCGATTCATCGTGTTTGGTTCCTTTGTGACCGCAAAGGCCAATCCGAACGATGTCGACGTATTCCTTGTAATGGAAGATACATTCGACGTATCGGGTCTTACCGGGGATGCGCGGCTGCTGTTTGACCATCAAGAGGCCCAGTCGCAATTCGGAGCCAGCGTATTCTGGGTTCGGCGGCTGGCAGCATTGGGCGGCGAGAAACAGGCGATCGAGTTCTGGCAACTCAAGCGCGACGGAACAAAGCGAGGCATTGTCGAAATCCAACCGGAGACGCCATGATTGCAAACGACCAAGAATTGAAAGTCGCTTTGGACCGGATCGCGCGTCTCCAGGCGCAGGTGGCGCACCTGCGCAACGCGGAGACGAACGTGGCGAACTTTCACGCCGCCGCGTCAGGGTTCCTGGCGGAAATCGACCGCATGCAACTCGAAGTTCGCGAGTACCTCAGTCTGCATCCGGCGGAGGCCGAATCGTCAACGTGATGAGGCAGCGAGACGCCTGAGCCACGACGGTCTTAGCGCCGTCGAACGTAGCAGTCCGGCAGAATGTCGCGGACGAATTGCGCGCCGTCGTCGGTAATGTTGGTATTCTCGATGTCCAGGTATTTCAGGTTTCGATGCGCAACGATGTCCGTCAGGCAATCGTCGGTAACGTGCGTTCCAGACAGGTCGAGCCGAGCCAGTCCGGGCAAGGCTCGTAGCCGCGCGACGTCGGCATCGGATGCGTTCGTGGCTGACAGATCGACGTCGTCGATCTCCAGGAAGTAGCTGTCGTCCAAGCCGAGCCAGGAATGAGCGAGCGTGCGCAGCCGCGACGTGGGCCGAGGCTCGATGCGAATACTCAATGTCGCCATGTCATCATCGCGAATGCCGATAGCGAGCCCTCCCCAGCCCGTCTCTCCAGCCTGCACACACGTCGTGCCACGCACGGCGCCCACGAATCTCACTTGGTCTTCCATACCCCACCCCTCGAGGCGAGGGTCGTGCTTAAGAACCACGTATTGCCCGGGGTGTAGCACTACGTCCGATTGGCGGGAGGATAAGCGGACT
The DNA here is from genome assembly GCA_016177915.1 of Planctomycetia bacterium. Classification (GTDB taxonomy): domain Bacteria; phylum Planctomycetota; class Planctomycetia; order Pirellulales; family S012-138; genus JACOUI01. The sequence goes on along the minus strand of JACOUI010000046.1, from coordinate 3,382 downwards.
ACCTCGGGGTGAAACAACTCGTAATTCGCGCGCCCGTTCAACCGCCGAATGTGAGAAAGAACCTCTCGTTGCTGGGCGGAGCGATTCACGAACCAGCCGAGGCAGACGGCGACTCCGGCCACGAGCACGAGCAGCGTGCGGCAGGAGGAGCGGAGCGCGAAGAAACGCCGTCGCGGACGACGCGAATCCGTGCGATTTGGCGCGGACGAGGCCATAATTGCCGTTCCTTGGCTATCGGCGCTTGCGGCGCCGCTCGTCCAACGACTCTCGAATCCGTTTGAGCGACTCATCCATGTCGAGCGCGGTCGTTTCCCCGCGATCGTATGCCTCGGCGCGCTGGATCGCCACTTCCATCCAGGCGGCCTCAGCGTCGGGGTCGAAATTGGCGTCCTCTTCGAGGCTCAGGAGCAGGTCGCGCACCAACTCTGAGCGTTGCTCGATCGGGAGCGAGAGGGCCTGGTCGCGGACATCGGCGAATCGACGGTCCATCTTGAACTCCCTCGTCGCCACGAATCGAAGGGCAGGCAAGACGCCTGCCCCACGACAAGACGCGGGTACGGCAGGCGGGCCGCCTACCCTACGCTACAGGTTCCATTCCTTCATCAAATTCGCGCGGAAGTTTTCCCACTCCTTCGATCGGGTCGGCGGCGCCGCCGCGCCCGTGCCCGTCAATTGCACCACCATATCGTTCAGCCGGCGCACCCGGTCCGCCAGACTCTCCACCGTGTTGAAGGCCAGCTTGTAGGCCGCCGGGCAGTTCTCGCCCGCCATGCGGTCGTAGCCGGCGCGGGTGATCCGCAGGAGCTTCACGTCGCCCTTGGCCCGCACGCTCGCCGAGTGCGGCGCTTCGTGGAAGAACGACATCTCGCCGAAGTTCTGGCCCTTGTCGAGCGTGGCCAGCATCACCTCCCGGTGGTTCCCCTCCGGCACGCGGACGACTTCGCAGGCCCCTTCCAGGACGATCCACAGGTTCCGGCTCGTCGTGCCCTGGCGCAGGACGACCTGGCCAGGACGGTACGTCTCGACGGTCGCCATGTTCGCGATCTGGTCGCACTCCTCGTCGGTGAAGTTCCCGAAGAGGGGGATCTCGTGCAGCATGCCCAGCGGCAGCGCGTGCTGATTCATACGCTTCCTCCCAGGACCGTCGCGCGCCCCACGCGGCCGATCGCCACAATGTAGGCCGCCGTGCGCAAACTCACCTTCCGCTCCGTGGCCGTCGCCCACACCGTCTCAAAACTCTCCGCCATTGTCCGGTCCAGCTCCTGCCGCACGCGGTTTAAGCTCCACGAGTAGTGCTGCCGGTTCTGGGCCCACTCGAAGTAGCTGGCCGTCACGCCGCCCGCGTTCGCCAGAATGTCCGGCACGACCAGGATGCCCCGCTCGTCGAACACGGCGTCGGCATCGGGGTAGGTGGGTCCGTTGGCGGCCTCGATGATGATCTTCGCCCGCACGTCGCGCGCGTTGGCGTGGGCGGTTGTATATCGAAGCGCAGCGGGCACGTCGATCCCCTCGGGCCGGTGGTAGCCGCCCGAAACGTCGCTGACGGCCACGACCTTGCACTCCGATTCGTGCAAAAACTTGCTGGCGTGCGTGCCCACGTTGCCGAAGCCCTGGATGGCGACGCGCGTGCCGGGGATGCGCCGGCCCAGGCGGCCGAGGGTCTTGAGCGTGATGATCCCCACGCCGCGCCCCGTCGCCTCCTCGCGCCCCGGCAGGCCGAACAGCTCGACCGGCTTGCCCGTCACGCAGGCCGGGCTGAAGCCGTGGTACTTCTGGTACTGGTTCATGATCCAGGCCATGACTTCGGCGTTGGTGCCCATGTCGGGTCCGGGAATGTCGGTGTCGGGGCCGAAGAGGTCGTGGATTTCATCGACGAACTTGCGGGTGAGGCGCTCCAGCTCGCGGTGGCTGAACTGCTTGATGTCGATGGCGATGCCGCCCTTGGCACCGCCGTAGGGGATATTGACGACCGACGTTTTCCAGGTCATCAGCGCCGCCAGCGCGCGGATTTCGTCCAGGTCGACGTCGGGATGATAGCGCAGGCCGCCTTTCATGGGCCCGCGCGAGCTGTCGTGCTGCACGCGATAGCCGATGAACGTGGCCACCTCGCCGCTGTCGCGCTCGATGGCCACCTGGACCTGCACTTCGCGCTTGGGCACAATGAGCAACTTGCGAATGTTGGAGCTGATGCCGAGGTGGTCCGCGGCGCGGTGAAAGTATTGCTGCTCGGCTTCAAAGGCGCGCATGCCGGCCCTTCCCTGAGAAAGAGCGCAACTTTTCCTGCCCCGGCGAGTTGCGTCTTACCTTGGCGGCCGCGTGCGCAGCGGCGCTGCGGAGCGGCACGACCGTGGGAATCTTACCCCGCGCTACCCTGTGGCTCAAGTTGAGTCGCGTGGCGGCGTTCGCTCAAGGAAAGCGGGCGGGCCAGATGTAGGGGTGGGGCAGGATGGAACGGTGTCGGTAGCCCTCACGCTCCGCGTGAGGCAGCGCGAATGGCGTCATGTCACGCACTGACGAGTGCGGTCAAGAAAACGAGCCGCTGCTCGTCGCTCGCGCTTCCTCACGCGGAGCGTGAGGGCTACCCTGGCTTCCTCACGCGGAGCGTGAGGGCTACTCTCCGGCTGCGGCGGAAACGCTTTGCGGAGTGAGTCGGCTGCTGCGCCGAAGCTGCCCGCAGGCCGCGTTGATCTCGTCCCCCTTGCGCCGCCGAACTTTGACCTGAATGCCGGCGTTTTCCAGGATCGCCGCGAACCGCGCCACCGCGTCGGCCGAGGGCGTTTGAAAGGGCAGGCCCTCCACCGGATTGTAGGGGATCACGTTGACCAGCGCCGTGCGGCCCTCCAAGAGCGCCGCCAGCTTCCGCGCGTGCTGCGGCTGGTCGTTGATGCCCAAAAGCAGCACGTATTCGAACGTCAGCCGGCGGCCAGTCTTCTCGAAGTAGTCGTCGGCCGCCGCCAGGATGGCCTCGATGCCGATCTTCGCGTTCACCTTCACCAACTCGTTGCGCAATTCGTCGTCTGGGGCATGGAGCGACACGGCCAGGTGATACGGCACGTCGGCCGCTGCCAGCCGGCGAATCCCCTCCGGCAGCCCGACCGTCGAGATCGTCACGCGGCGGGCGCTGATTCCCAGTCCCGCCGGCGAGGTCGCCTCGGCCAGCGCGGGCAACAAGCGATCCAGGTTGGCCAGCGGCTCGCCCATCCCCATGACGACGATGTGGCTCAGCCGCTCCTCGGGCGAAAGGAGGCGCTGGAGCAGCAGCATTTGCTCGACGATCTCGCCGGTCGAGAGGTTCCGCGCGACGCCTTCTAACCCGCTGGCGCAAAAGACGCAGCCCATCGCGCAGCCGACCTGCGTGCTGATGCAGATCGTCCGCCGCAAG
>JACOUI010000246.1 GCA_016177915.1 Planctomycetia bacterium | reverse complement strand
GGAGGGAGAGGAAGAGGCACGCCGAGCCTCCCCCGCAAGGGGGGAGGGAGAAACACCCCCCCGTGCCCCCCCTTCGGAAGGGGGGGACAGAGGCGCGGCCGCTTGCGGCTGTCGAGACTCCAGCCAGATATTGTCCGGCTTGATGTCGCGGTGGACCAGGTTGCGGTCGTGGGCGGCGGCCAGGCCGGCGGCCGTCTCGCGGGCGATGCGGAGGACTTCCGGCAGTGGCAGCCTGCCTTCGCGCCGCAGCCGCGCCTCGAGCGACTCGCCGCGCAAGAGCTGCATCGCCAGGAACGGCACGCCGCGGTCCTCGCCCACCTGATGAATGGTGACGATGTGGTCGTTCTCGATGCCGGCCGCCGCGCGGGCCTCGCGGAGGAACCGCTTCTTGGCCGACTCGCTGGCCGCCAGCACCGGCTTCATGGCCTTGAGGGCGACCTGGCGCGAGAGGTGCGGGTCCTCGGCCAGGAAGACGACGCCCATGCCGCCCGCGCCGAGCAGCTTGAGGACGCGGTATGGCCCGAGGCGGCCCAATTCGTCGGGCGACTGCGGCGGGGCCAGGAAATCGAACAGCTCGCGATCGGAGCCCGCGGCGCCTCCGGCATCGACGCGGGGGGTGTCGGTCGGCACGTTGTCGACGCCCGTGTCGGCCGCGGCGCCGCCTGACGCGGGCAAAGCGCGCAGCCGCTCGATCAGCGATCGCACGGCGTCGTCCTGCGGCAGTTCCGCCATAATGGTCCGCGCGTCGTGGAGGGCCTCGACGAGCGTGTCCTGGCTTTGAAGCTGCCGCGCCTGGGCCGTACACGTCGCACAAGCTTCCAGATGCGCCGCCAGCCGCTCGGTTTCCGCCGCCGGCAGAACTCCCAGCATGAGCAGGTGGAGCTTTTCCTGGGCCGGGCACTCGACGAGCGTTGGCATGGGCATTTCCCCTGCTGACTTTTGAAGCGGCGGATACCCAGTTTACGAGGGAGGTGGAGGAAACCTTGCAGAAAAATGCGTCGCCAGAAGAATTGTGCATCTGCAAAACCTGCTGTGCGATGCTCGGTGCCCCCGCAACCCCCCACCCCAACCCACCCCCGCGAAGGGGGGAGGGGGCCAGGCGCTCAGTCTTCGATCAGCCCGGCCAGCTCCTTCCGCAACCGCTGTAGCACTCGGCACTTAGCGGAATAGACCGTCCCCTCGGCGACGCCCAATTCCGCCGCAACTTCCGCCGCCGAGCGGCCGCAGACGACGTGCTCCCAGCAAGCCTTCCAGGTCGTGGGCTGAAAGTCGGTCTGCATAAGCTGCACGGCCCGGGCCACGACGAATTGCCGGTACTCCGCGTCCTCGAAGGCGGCGGTCCCGTCGGCGTCGTCTGCGATCACGATCGCCGCTGCCCCGCCACCGGCAGCCGCGGCGCCGCGGCGGCGAAGGTGATCGCGCCATTTGTTGAGGAGCACCGTCCGCAGCCAGCCGCGAAAGCTCTTTTGCCGGTCGTAGGTGAATTCCGGCAGCTTTTCCAGCAGGACCAGGAAAACGTCCTGCACGACGTCGGCCGCGTCCTCCGCGCGCACTCCCGCCCGGCGGGTCCAGTGAAAGAGCAGCGGCGTGTACAGCTCGACGAACCGCGCCCAGGCGCCCTGTTCGGCCGGCGCACGGAGCCGCTCGAGCAAGCTGATGGGGGTTGTCGTCATGCGTGGCACGCCCTGAGCGTGACTGCATCGTTTTCGGGGCCGCGCTGCGAATCGTGTCGCCAAACGAACGTTCCAAAAACGACCGGCGCGAAGGGCGTGCGTCCCGCGCGCCGAGCACGCCCTTCCCAACGCGCGCCATCGGTCGCTTGCTGGCTACGTTGATTGAGCTGAAATGGCCGAGCAAGTCGGGCTCCGCTCAGGGCGTGCCACCCCGCTATGACAGGGCGGCCTTCGTGCGCTCGACGAGCGGCGTGTCGCGCTCCTGCGAGCCGCGGAGATTGAAAATGCCCGCCGCCAGGAAGCGGTCCCGGAACTCCGGCGACACCTTGTAGTAGTCCTCCAGCACGGCGCTCGAGAACTTGTAGTCGTGGGCGTCGTTGCTCTTGGTGTAGATCAGGACGCGGGCCGCCTGGATCAGCTCCTGCGGCGCGATGCCGGACTTGAGGGCCGAGAGCACCTGCCGGGCGGCCAGCAGCCGATCGCCGCCGACGTTGGCGAAGATCTCGCCGACGGACTCTTTGCCGGCGGCCTTGGGCGCGGAAGGCTCGATCTCGGCGATGTTGACGTCCGCCACGGCGCCGCGGGCGCGCATCGCCTCGCGGAAAAGCGGCAAAAAGGCCAGACACTGCAACACCAGCCAGGCGCGGGTTTCATTCACGCCGCTCGTGTCGTAGGCGAAGCGCAGGGCGTTGGCGCTCGTCAGCGCGTGCAAGGCGACGATCCCGCGCTGCCGCAGCAGCAGCTCGCCGCCGGCCAGCATGGCCGCGTCCCAGATCGATTGCGGGTGCGCCCCCTTGTTGATCAGGTCCACAGCGAGCGCGCAGGCGTCGTCCGCCGAGCCGGTGCGCAAGATCCCCAGCATGTCGCGGGTCGCCTCGGACGAAAGGCGTCCGGACGGCCAGTCGGCGCGGAGCTTCTTGACGAGCTCACTGTTCTTGCGGCCGGGGCGGTCGGCGTCCAGGTCGCTGGCGCCGGGGTTCGGCTCGCCGCCGTGACTGAGCATGGCGTAGGCCAGCGAGCGCAGGACCGGTTCGGAATATCGCCAACCGATGCAGCTCAAAGTGCGGAAGCTGTTGGAGGCGAAGATCGCCTTGTGGCCGATCGAGCGGAAATCGCGGGCCCCGTAGCGGAAGAAAAGCTCGAAGACGTCGCTGGCGCCGGCGGTACGCGCCAGGCCCGCGACGGCCACGTCGGCCGCCGACTCGTCCCAGGAGTCCATGGCCTGTGTGAAGGCTTCTCGCGCCTTGGCGGCGTCCGGGACGGCCGACTCGTTGACGGGCGCCATCGTCCAGTTGCCTTCCTGGACGTCTTGCTGCTGCGTGGCCTTGAAGTAGTCGATCGACCAGAAGATGGGCAGCCAGCGGTGTTCGTCGGGCGACGCCAGGCTGGCCAGATGCGCGGCGTTCACGGCCAGGACGCCGTGGAACTTGAAGCCCACCGACGGGCGAGGCTGAATGTTCCGCACGCCGGCCAGGAACAGCGCCGCCAGCACTTCGCGGTACGACAGCCCGCGGCGAATGCGGGAGGCGACTTCCTCCAGCACCTTGTCTCGCGGCGTGTCTTCCAGCAGGCGCACCAGCGGCTCGATCTCGGGTGACAGCGGCACGACGCCGGGCGTGCCCTTGGCGCCGACGTCCTGCGCCGAGACGGGCGGCAGGCCCCCCAGAAATCCAAGGTCCGAAAGGCCCCAGGCGGCGGCCAGCGAACAGCCGGCGCCGGTGCGGAGAAAATCGCGACGGGTGGCGGAAGCGAACATGGTCTTTCCTCCCGGCGAAAGGCGGTTCTACCCACGGACAGGTTGTGCGGACGAGACATGGCCCGCGCGTGATTATAGCGACTGCCAGACGGGAGGGACAACGACGAAGCGCGCCGGACGCCCGGAGCCGTAGGGTGGGTGGAGCAAGCCCCCAGCGCGGTGGGGTTTCGCTCGGGTCTGCCTCGCTCGTTCGCGCCGAGATGTGGTTCGAGGCAGGCGGCTTGCGACGCCCACCGTTGGCGAGCTTGACTTACACCATCTGCTACATGATGGCGAAGTAATTCTCGACCGCCATGTCGAAATTCTCGCGCGTCATCTCGGGCACGAGGTTCATGAAGTGGCAGTAGTTGCGGATCTGCAGGAGCAGGTCGCGCGGCTGGCAGCAGCGGAAGGGCCGGTTCACGCGGCGGTAGTGGTTCTCGATCACGTAGTCGACCACGTCGTCGCGATATTCGATGCCGAACCGGCCGGCCATCATGCGGAACAGGTCGCGGAATTCCTCTTCGCTGGGGTCCTCGATGCAGATCTTGTAGGGGATGCGGCGCAGGAAGGCCTCATCCACCAGGTCGCGCGGCTCGAGGTTCGTCGAGAAAATGATGAGCTGGTCGAACGGCACCTGGATCTTCTTGCCGCTGGACAGGTTGAGAAAGTCGTACCGCTTTTCCAGGGGCAGAATCCAGCGATTGAGAAGCTGGTCGATGCTCATCTTCTGCCGGCCGAAGTCGTCGATCACCAGCGTGCCGCAGTTGCTCTTGAGCTGCAGCGGGGCCTCGTAAACGCCCGTCGCCCGGTTCAGCGTGACTTCCAGGTTGTCCATCGTCAGCTCGCCGCCGGACACGATCGTCGGGCGGCGAATGCGAATCCACCGCTTGTCGATGTGGTTGCTCTCCAGGAGGCCGTCGCCGCCTTCGAGGGGCACCTCCTCGTGGTTGCTGGGGTCGAACACGCGCATGATCTCGCCGTCGATGCTGATGGACCGGGGGATCCAGATCAGCGAGCCGAAGGCCGAGGTGATGCGCTCGGCGATGCTCGTCTTGCCGTTGCCGGCCGAGCCGTAGAGGAACAACCCGCGACCGGAGTTGATCGCCGGCCCGATCCGCCGCAGCATTTTCTGATTGATCAACAGGTCGTTGAAGGCCCGTTCCAGGTCGCTCTCGGCCGGGTGCTGGTTGGTCAGCGACTGGCACTTCACGCTCTTGATGTAGTCGGAGAGCGTGACCGGGGCGGCGCCGAAATAGGTGCTGTGCTCCAGGTGCCGCCGCGCGCGCTCGCGCCCCATGTCCGTGAGCTGGTAGACGTAGTCGTTCATCGGGGCGTCGGCGTAGTAGACGACGAGCTGGTCGTTCTTCATCACGGCCAGGAGGTCGTCGACGAGCTTGAACGGCAGCTTGACGTGGTTCGACGTGTCGCGGCCGGTCGCCGTCCCCACGGACAGCAGGTACTTGAGGAGCAACGACTCCACCTGGCCCTCGGTCAGCCCGGCCTCCTGAAACGAGACCGGCTCGGCCGGCACAAACGGTTCCGGCGGGGCCGGCGGAATGGCGATGCCGGCGGACAGCGTGGGCTTGGCGTCTGGGCCGGGCGAGAGATCGCGTTTGGGCGTCGGAGGCGTGGTGGGGAACGGGCCTTCCGGGCGAGGCGGGCGCGGCTCGGGCGGCTTGACGGGGGTTGCGACGGGCGGCGGCGGGCCTTCGGGCCCTTTGACGAGACTGGGGTCGCCCGTCAGGTCGGAAATCCGCCGCAGCAGCTTGTCGAGACGCTTGTCGCCGCCGTCGCCGGCGCTGCCGCCGCCGTTGGCGACGGCGCCTGGGCTTTGCGCCGGCGGGGCTTTGGGAGGTGGGGCCGCTGGCGGTCTTGCGGCGGGCTTGGGCGGGACGGCCGTCGCCACGCCGCCCGCGGGCGCGGCCGGCGCACCTGGTTGCGGGTCCTGGGGCTTCTTCGACTGCAGTCCCAATTGCTTGAGACGCGCCGCAAGTTCGGTAGCAGAGGGGCCGCTCATAGGCCTGCACAACGAAAGAGTGTTGCTGCGTCAGGGCGTCTCCGCGACGACGTTCTCCGCCGCCGCGCTAGTCCGCGGCAGGGTTTCTCCCTCGGCAAGGGCGCGGCGAAGCCCCAGGAAACTCTAGGTTTTCGCGGCAGCGTGTCAAATTTGCCCGAATACACGGGGTTTTGTGCCGAGACGGCGGAACCGGTGGGCGACGAAAAAGCATTCAATTTTTGACGATGGGAAAGAGTCCGGCGGCGCTGCCAGTGCGATTCGGCCGAGCTTTGCGTCGTGTCGACGCGGAATTGCGAAGCGGCTAATGAGCAGCTAAGTTGTGGGCCATGCTCCTGGTCGCACGGGGCCGTGGGAGCTGTTCAAGGCACGTGGGCGTTATTGCGGACACGACGGTCCATTTCCGGATGCTAAGATGATCCCGCTTCGCGACAACATTCCTTCCCGCACGCTGCCGGTCGTCAATTACGCGATCATCGGCGTCTGCGCGCTCGTGTTCATCGTGCAGCTTCTTGAGGACCCGGAGAAGCCGTCGCTTGTCGAGAGGCTGGGGATGGTGCCGGCGCGGATCACCGATCCCAGCCGGCGGATCGAGGCCGTGCAGTACCGGGCCGTGCGAACCTCCTCTGGGATCGAAGTCGAGAAGGTGTCGCGGCCGATGGCGCAGCCCCTCGTGCCGGCCATTTTCACGCTCGTCACCTGCGTCTTCCTCCACGGCGGCTGGATGCACTTTCTGGGGAACATGTGGTTCCTCTGGATTTTCGGCGACAATGTCGAGGACCGGTTTGGCCACTGGACGTACCTGGGCTTCTACCTGGCTTGGGGTGTGGCGGCGAGCGCGGCGCATCTGGCCGTGTCGCCCGGCTCGGAGGTGCCCACGATCGGCGCCAGCGGGGCGATCGCGGGCGTGATGGGTGCGTACCTGATCCTGTATCCCAAGGCGATGGTGCTGACGCTCGTTCCGCTGGGCTACTTCATGGAGATGCTCGTGCTGCCGGCGGCGCTTTTCCTGGGCATCTGGTTCGTGATCCAGTTTTTCCAGGGGGCGCTGTCGATCCTCAGCACTCAGGCGACCGGCGTGGCCTGGTGGGCGCACATCGGCGGCTTTGCCGCGGGAATGGCCGTTGTAGGATTGCTCAAGGCGGTGGGCTTCTTGAGCCCGCCGGTGGAGACCGTTCGGCCGGGGACGGACCACGTGACGTACTACCAGGTGCGTCCGGGGCGACGGGGTTGGTAGGGGCGGGCCATGCCCGGGAGTGGGCTCTTGGAGCGCACGGCGAACGCGTTTTTCGATCGACGCTGAAGCGGCGCTGGGTTGGCCCTCCGACCACCCCGACCCAGGGTTGACCCAGGGTTGGGGGGGTTGGGGTGGGGGGTTGAGCACGATTGTGATGCGCTTCACGCCGTGCGGCACGAGAGAAGCTCGTTGGCCGCCGGCTCATTACGCGGGCGTGCGAGCTGCAATTCCAACTTTCCAATGTCCAAAACGCTCGCCAGCCGACCGGCGATTCCCAACGCCGCCGGCGCATCAGGAAAAAGCGCCGCCAGCGTTGCACCCCAGGAAGATTGAACGACGCACGGCACTCCCAGGCGACTTAGAAGCGCGACCGTTTCGGATGCCCAGGGGGAAGAATACGAGCCGAATTGCCGCGGGGCGAAGCACGTGCCGGCCAGCGCGCCGAAATGGTGCAGCGCGGACGCGAACGCCGGGAAGTCGTCTTCGCGCGCGGCCGGAAGAATATCCAACAGCGCCAGCCGGCAAAGCTGGGCCGTCGTCGACTCCGGCACCGGCGGCAGCGCCTCGAACGCCTCGCGCTCCTCGCGGCCGGACAGGCCTGTTGCGCCCTGTGGACAGAGGAGCAGGATGCGCCATCGATCGGGGACTTCGACGCGGGCAGCGAGCGCGCCCAGCTCGTCGGCGCTGCGCTTGCCGGCATCGACAATCAGGCCGCCGTGGAAAAACCCGTGGACGCCGATGGCGGAGCGAGCGCCGCGGCCGACGGATCGAGCGAGGAAGGCGGGCGCGAGATCGGGTTGGTGAATTGACGCGGCGGTGTTGCGCGTGGCTCTGCTCGCGGAAGACCCCCCACCCCAGCCCTCCACCGCGAGGGGGGAGGGAGAGCTCGCCAAGGCCGTGGCCACCGCCAGCCCCAGCGCCGTCCCTACGCCCAGGCCCGTGTGCTGCCGCGGGGCTTGAACGTCGAGACGCACCTTTGGCTCCGGCTGGTTCGCGGCGCGCAAGTAGCTGCGAGCGAACTCCATCGCCCGGTCGGCATGTGCGCCGGTGGCGCGAAACGTTGCGGCTGGCGAGAGTTCGACCCGCACGATTGGCGGCGTCCCGAGCGTAAATCGCTCCGCCTGACCAGGCCCCACTGCGGAACGCAGCAGCGCCGCATCTGCGGCCGGCTCAATCATCATCCCCAGGCCGCCGTAGTTGCGTTGGCCCGGCCGGTTGAACGCGAACATGCCGAAGTGCAGCCGGCACCCGGCCGTGACCACGACATTGGTAGTGACCGCGTGCATGCGGTTTCTCGCTGGCGCGGCGCGAACGGACGCGCTGGATCGAGCCTTGGCTTCGGCCATTCTAATCTTCGGCTGTGGTCCATCGACACCTCCTTCCGCGGCTTTCGTCCCAAGGGAAAGTGTCTCCACGAAAGGACTTAGTTTGAGTCCCTGGGCGCCGAATAGTAGAACTACACCCGTTGGGACTCCCCAGCGCGTTATACGCGACTCGCGCCCCCGCCTTGTGCGTTATCCGTCCGCATCCGGCCCCCTTCCGGGAGAAAAGCCATGTCGCAACCGCGCTCGATGTTCTGCGTCCTTGTCGCCGGCCTGTTTGCCGTCGCGTCGTTCGCTTCCGCGCCGCCCGCGTCGGCGGAGGACGCTTACTACAACATCGCGCGCAAGGATCTGCCGCTGGACGGCGACAAGTGGCCGGCGGACAAGTACCCCGGCTACCCCAACTGGCCGCATTACGCACAGGCGCAGGCGATGACGCCGCGGATCGTGATCGATGGCCAGGGCGAGGCGTACATCAATCCGCCCGACGTGCACGTGTGGAACTACGACCTGAACAAAGGCATGCCGCTGGACACCATCGTGCTGCGTGCTCCCGAAGGACGAGACGTCGTGGGCACGCTGTACATTCCAAAGTCCACCTGGAGCGGAATGCACAAGATTCGCTTCCGCGTTCCCGCCACGATGGCCAGCGAGGAAGCGAAGCGTCCGTTCTATCGCACCAAGGCCGGATACGCTCAGTACTACTTTCAGCGCGGAATCGCCGGCTCAGCGTGGTTTCGCCGGCAGTACAACGATGCGAACAACGCCATCGACGTTCCGAATGAACGAGAGACGCAGCGGCCAGACGGTTTCCGCGGCGGCATCGACGACACCTTCGAGGTCTTCTCCGGCGGCCGGGCGATCAGCGAAAACTTGCAGCTCAACCGGCAGTTGTTCCTCTCGCAGGACGCGGCCGACGACCAGACGGTGCCGATCGAGTCGCTCCAAGGCATCACGATCGCCGAGATCGAGTGGAAGTCGCTCCTCATGGACGAGAAGACGAAGCTCGACCCGCTGGCCGCCAGCGTGCCCCACGATCAGCACGCGATTTTCTTCCCGACGTTCCAGGGCATGCTCGACGTGATGGACGAGGCCGAGCGCCTGGGCGGGCCGCTGGCCGTCATGGCCGAGACCCGCACCGAGGACGCGGGCACGAAGGAGCGCTACCAGACGCAGCTTTGCCTGGAGACGACGGCGATCTCTCGGCTGCTCGGTCCGCGCGTGATTTCCAGCGTGGCGGCGACCGGCTCCGACCCGTATCTGCGCACCGGCAGCGACACGGCGGTCCTGTTTCAGTCGAAGAACGCCGCCGTGTTTTTGACCTTTATCCGCGGCAAGCACGCGGCGGCCATCGCCGGCCCGCACAAGGCCAAGGCCGTCAAAGGCCAGGTCGCGGGCGTGTCGTATGAAGGGGCCGTTTCGCCGGGGCGGCGCGTCTGCTCGTACCTGGCGGCGTTGGACGACGTGATTGTCGTCAGCAACTCGCTGTTTCAGCTCGAGCAGATCATCAAGGTCGATCAGGGGAAATCGCCGTCGCTGGCGTCGCTCGACGAGTACCGCTTCTTCCGGCAGCGCTATGAAATGGCCGACGGCGAGTCGGCGTTCTTGATGCTCTCCGACGCCGCCATCCGCCGCTGGTGCAGCCCCAAGTGGCGGATCGGCAACTCGCGGCGCACGCGGGCCGCGGCCCTCCTGGCCGACATCCAGGCCGAGCACCACGACGACCTCGTGGCGCGGGCCTTCAAGGACGAGCCGGTGGAATACGCCTGGAAGCTGCCGCAGTTCGGCCGCATCGAGCTCGCGGAGCAGGGGGCGACGTCGTCGGTCTACGGGTCGCTCGAGTTCATGACGCCGATCGCGGAGCTTTCGATCGAGAAGGTCACGCCGGCTGAGGCCGAGGCCTACAACCGCTGGCGCGACCAGTATCAGCAGCTCTGGCGGATGTTCGACCCGATCGGGGCGCAGGTTTCCGTGGGGAAGGAGAAGACCTCGGCCGACGTGACGATCCTGCCGCTGATCATCGGCAGCGAGTACACGGAGTTCGCCCGCGTCATCGGCTCGGCGGAGATCAAGGGCGCGAGCGGCGACCCGCACAAGGAAGCGCTGTTTCATTTTGTGCTGGCCCTGGACCGCGAGACGGAGGGCATGAAGCGGCTGGAGGAATTGGTGCGCGATTGGGTCCTCGGCGGCGACCTGGAGGTCGATGGCAAGAAGGTCTCGGCGCTTTCGTGGATGGGAGAGACGTTTGCCGTCTACCTGGACGCCGATCCCATTTGGGCCGAGCTGGCCAAGGCCGACGACCCGTGGCAATGGCTACGCGAGCACGACCACCAGATCCCGATCGCGATTTCGATCGAGTCGGCGGACCGGGAGATCGCGGACGTGTTTTGCAGGACGCTGGGCAAGCGCGGCCTGGGCGGCAACAACTGGCGCTTCGTTGAGGCCGAGTACGAAGGGCAGAAGTTCTACGCGGTTGGACCGCAAGACGATATTCAGTTTTATCTGGCCGCGACTCCCAAGGCCCTGATCATCTCCCTCGAGCCCAACATCTTGAAGCGGGCCATCGACCGCGAGAAGAACGGTCCCAAGGGAACACCGGCGCAGCCGCTGCCCAAGGAAGCCTCGGCCTGGCTGGGGAAACACCTGGCCGGCAAGATCACGCCCCACGGCCTGGCGATCCTGGAAGGCGTCTTCGGCCGCGACTACCTGGGCGAGTTGCAGGCCCGAAGCTGGGGCAACCTGCCGATCCTCAACGAGTGGAAGCGCCGATACCCAAACGAACACCCCGTGACGCTGCACCAGCGGCTGTGGCAGGCGCGGCTGACTTGCCCCGGCGGGGGAAAGTACGTGTGGAACGAAAAGTGGCAGACGATGGAATCGACGGCGTTTGGGCATCCCGGCGAGCCGAAGCGGCCGGACCCCTCGACCGTGAAGTTCCTGCCGGCGAATATGGACACGGCGTTCGGCCTGTCGTTTGAGTTCCACAAGGGCCTGCGGCCGACGCTGCCGCCCGGCGCCCCGCCGCCGCGCGAACCGGTGCGGGCGGGCGAGGTGATGGGGCTGCGGGCGCGGGTGGAGTTGCAAAAGAACGGGAAATAGAGCGCTCCCGTTCGGCAGGCGAAGCGATGGCCAGGAACGCGCCGGCGGGCTAAACTTCTCGGCACGAACAGTGTCAGCGTGAGAACCAGCGTCCGGGGATACAATGAGCCTGCACGTGTATCCCAACGTGTACTCATCGGGCTCGGTGCCGGCCGGATGGGTGCCGACAAAGGGCGGTGGGATCAAGTACCCCGTGCGAAACGCCGCAGTTCTTGCGCATCTGCGGCAGTTGCTCGCGGGCAAGTGGCAAAAGGTGATCAAGGATGGTAACACAGGGGAAGTGCATTACTTCGAGCACGAGTCAGGACAAGTGGCGGGCGTCAAGTTTTTCCCCAAGCGCGATGAACTATGAATAAGCGAATCGGGTTGAAATCGTGGCTTGCCGCCGCGAGCTTTTCGCGATCCGAGCGACTGGCCCTTTTCGCCTTCGTGAACTTGGGTCTGGTGGAGTCGCTGGCGAGCGGGCGCATGAAGCCCAGCGACGCGATGAGGATCGTTTACCACGCCGACAATTGCCGCTACGTGCGGCGGCAATTGCGCGACAAGATCGCCGACGAGATCATGAGCCGCGGCGTGCAGTTGGCCGACCTGTTCGACGCCCTGCCGCCGAAAGAGGCGCGGCGCGAGCTTCAGCGGGAGTTGGGGGCCATGCGGTCCCTGTGTCTGAGGCTCCTTGAGAAGAAGAAGCTCGTGGCTTGACCTGGTCGAATCGTCGAATTCACTGTGGCGATTGCGATTCTCCGACTCAGCGCGCCGTCGCCATTTCTCGCTTGTTTCGCCGGGCCGCACGTCTGACCGCCGTGCCCGTCGTCGGCGTCTCGTCAAGGCGAAATCGCGGAATCCACGCCCACCCTGCCGGCCTTTCCGCCTTTGCGGCAACTACCGTTTGCGGCCGACTTTTCCACTTGGGGGAACTTTCGTATCAGGCTCCAATCTGGCAAGATAACCTATGCTTTTGTGCCCTTACCGCAACATTGTTGACCGTTTGCATCGCCGGTCCGAAAGAATCGCATCCGGAGTCGCCCATGAAATCGCTCGCCCGTGGCGTTTCGATCGTCCTCCTGCTGGCCGTGGCCGCCGCCGTCGCGCCGGCCCAGGACCCTGCCGCCAACAAGCAGGATGCCGCCGCCAACAAGCAGGACCCCGCGCCCCCCAATAAGTTCGAGGCCGCCACCAAGGACGCCAAGGTCCACGCCGGACTCTTCAAGCTCTACGAGAAAGAGGGCAAGCTCCTTATCGAGCTCGCGTCCGGCAACCTCAACCGCGACTACATCATCCTCATCTCGATTGCCCGCGGCATCAGCGAAGGGCAGCTCCTGGGCGGCATGTCCTGGGGCCGCGGCGACGACTGGCTCTGGCAGTTCCGCAAGGTCGATGACAACATCCACATCGTCCGCCGCAACGTCCGCTTCACCGCCAAGTCGAACAGCCCCGAGGAGAAGGCCGTCCAGTTGGCCTACACCGACAGCGTCCTCTACAGCCTGCCCATCGCAGCCAAGAGCCCTTCGGGCGGCATGCTCATCGACGTCACGCCCGTCTTCATGAGCGACCTGCCCCAGATCGGCCTGGCGCTGCGCGGCTATGCGTTCGTCGGCAACCGAAGCACGTGGGCTAAAGTCAGCGCGTACCCAAAAAACGTGGAGCTGGAAGTCGCCGCCACGTACGCCTCGTCCGGCGCAAGCGACCTGGACACCGTCCCCGACACCCGCGGCGTGACGATCAACGTGCACTACTCGATTAGCGAGCTGCCGAGCACCGGCTTCCAGCCTCGCGCCGCCGACGACCGCGTGGGATACTTCATCACGGCCATCAAGGACTTCTCCAAGAAGGGCGAGCAAGACCGGTTCGTGCGCTACGCGAACCGCTGGGACCTGCAAAAGTCGGAGCCGGACCAGCCGCTTTCTCCGCCCAAGAAGCCCATCATCTTCTGGCTGGAAAAGACGATCCCCTACGCCTACCGCAAGCCGATCCGCGAGGGCATCCTGGAATGGAACAAGGCCTACGAGAAGGTCGGCTTTGCCAACGCCATCGAGGTCCGCCAGCAGCCCGACGAGGCCACCTGGGACCCCGAGTCGATCGATTACAACACGTTCCGCTGGATCACGGCCGGGGCGGGCTTTGCCATGGGGCCCTCGCGCGTGAATCCCACGAACGGCCAAATCCTCGACGCCGACATCATCTTCGACGCCGACTTCGTGCAGTTTTGGAAGGAAGAATACGAGACCTTCACGCCTGCCGCCGCCGCGGCCCTGACCGGCGGGCCGCTGGACGTCGAGAGCTACCTGAAGAACCCCTTCGGGCTGGGCCAGACGCGGCATTGCAGCTTTAACGACGGCTTCGCCTGGCAGTTCGCCTTCGCCTCCACCGTTGCGAAGATCGAGAACGCCGCCCAGTCCAAGGAAATGGAGGAAAAGCTGATCCTGCAGGGACTCAAGGAAGTGACGATGCACGAGGTCGGGCACACGCTCGGCCTGCGGCACAATTTCAAGGCCAGCGCCTTTTTGCCGCTGGCGGACCTGAATAACGTGGAGAAGACGTCGGCCACCGGCCTGACCGCCTCGGTGATGGACTATTCCCCGCCCAACATCGCCCCCAAGGGTACGGAGCAAGGGCTGTTTTACTCCTCGACCATCGGACCCTACGACTACTGGGCCATCGAGTACG
>JACOUI010000245.1 GCA_016177915.1 Planctomycetia bacterium | reverse complement strand
CACTGCCGCTCCGACTGCTTCCGGCTGGAGCGACCGTTGCCGGGTGGGGCTTGCACCCACTGGAAGACCAGCGCCTTTTCACGGCGCACTGAATCGGGGCACTACGAACGGACTGTAGGCGCGCCCCGATAAATCGGGGCACTACGAACGAATCGGGGCACTACGAACGGACTGTAACAAAAAAGCAGACCCGGCGTTTCGGGCCGGGCCTGCTGGCGGTTGGCGATGGTGGTTGAAAAAGAGCCCCGATGAATCGGGGCACTACGAACGAATCGGGGCACTACGAACGGGGCCACTACGAACCGCTACTGCTGCGGTGGGGCCGGATAGTTGCTGTCCGCGCCGCCCTCCACGTTCCCCACGATGTGGAAGTGGTTGTGGTCGATGTAGATCACCTCGGAGGCGTCTTCGTCCACCAGCGTGTGCGGGATGGGCCAGCCCACGCGCGTCACCTCCGAGTAGAAGATCGTGCACTTGTAATGGGCGTGGTGCAACTGGGCCCAGCCGATGAGCGGATAAAAGCGCGGCGGATCGATGTAGTCGGCGATCGGCTCGACCGTCATCCGCACGTTGTTCCGCTGGATCTCTTCCAGGAACGGCAGGCCGCCCTGGACCGTCGGCAGCGCCCGGACGATCTCGTCCGGCGTCGGCGGATCGAGCGCCACCGGCGCGCCGCCCGACGTGATCGGACCCAGGATCGGCACGCGATCGTACCGCTCCTTGATGTGGTACTTGTCCTCCATCTGCTTCTGCCAGAAGGGGCTGACGGGCACCGGATAGAGCCAGAGTCCCGTCTGCGGGCCGAAGCTCGTCTTGCAACCCGCCAGGCAGGCCGTGATGAGCAGGGCCGCTGTGGCGAACGTCCTGGTGGACATGCGGATTCCCCCGTGCAGGATTCGTTGATGGGTGATTCTGGCCGGGCGGTTCGCGGCGGCGTGCCCGGCCCCCGGCAAAGCGCGCTTGCGCCCTGCAGCGGGGACTAGCTGTAGTTATCGTGTCAAAATGGAACGAACTTGCGGGTTTTTCCCGTTGTGCCGGAAAATCGGACGGAGACGGCGGCGGGAGCGGCGGAGCGCGGTCGCGGCCGTGCTTGCAGGCCGTCGGGCGGCGGGATAGGCTCAGCCACGAAGCCTAAGAAACTGTGGGAGCGGGAGGTTTGGACGTGGTTTGGCACGTGCTATCGCGGCGCCGCGCGGCGAGAGCGGCATTGGCGGCCGCTGGCATGCTGGCGTGCTGTCTTGCTCCGGCCGTGGCGCTAGCGCAGGAGAAACCGGCGGCGGCGCAGCCTGCCGGCCCGCTGTCGCCCGAAGGTTCGATGGCGACGATGCGGCTGCCCTCCGACGTCACCGTCGAGCTCGCGGCGTGCGAGCCGGAGGTCGTCGATCCGGTCGAAATCCGCTTCGACGAGCAAGGCCGGATGTGGGTCGTGCAGATGAGCGACTACCCGCACGGCCCGCCCCAGGGCCAGCCCGGCGCCTGCCAGATTCGCGTCCTGGAGGACACGAACGGCGACGGGCGCTACGAAAAGGCGACGGTTTTTGCCGACAAGCTGCTGTTTGCGACGGGCGTGCAGCCGTGGCGGGGCGGCGTGATCGTCACGCTGGCCGGCGAGGTCACTTACATGAAGGACACCAACGGCGACGGCCAGGCCGACCTCACCGAGACCTGGTACACAGGCTTCGCGCAGCAAAACTCGCAGCTTCGCGCCAACCATCCGCGGCTGGCGCAGGACGGCTGGGTGTACGTGGCCAACGGGCTGCGGAACGGCTCGATTGTCGATCCGCGCCGTCCTGAGCAAAAGCCGATTTCCATCAACGGGATGGACTTTCGCTTCGACCCGCGCGGCGGCCAGTGCGAGGCCGTAACGGGCAACGGCCAATTCGGACTGACGTTCGACGACTACGGCAACCGGTTCGTCTGCTCGAACCGCAACCCGCTGAAGCACGTGGTCATCGAGGACCGCTATTTGAAACGGAACCCGCAGCTTGCCATCACGAGCGCCGTCCACGACGTGGCCGCCTGGGGCGACGACTCGCACATTTACCCCATCAGCCGGGCCTGGACGACTTCGACGCTGCACGCGGGTCAGTTCACGGCGGCCTGCGGGGTGCACATCTACCGCGGCGACGAGCTGCCCGAGAGGTATCGCGGCGCCGCTTTTGTGTGCGATCCGACGGGCAACCTGGTCCATTGCGAAATTATGTCGCCGGACGGCGCGACCTTTCAATCGAAGCCGCTGTCGCAGAAGTCCGAGTTTCTGGCTTCGACCGACGAGTGGTTCCGGCCGGTGAATTTGGAGACCGGTCCGGATGGCGCGCTGTACGTCGTCGACATGTACCGGGCGGTGATCGAGCACCCGGAGTTTGTGCCCGACGAGCTGAAGAACCGGCCGGATTTGCGGCACGGCGACGACCGGGGGAGGGTTTATCGTCTCAAACGGCGGATTGAAGGGCCTACTGTTCCCTACCGCAGCGCCGGCTTTCCCTACGACCTTTCAAAATTGAAGCCCGAGGAACTGAAGCACCTTGTGGCCTTGCCAAAAGCGTGGCAGGCAGAGCACGTCGCGATGTACATCCTGGAGAACGAGCGAACGGACTGTGTGGACGCCTTGAACGCCGTGGCGCTTGAGCGGGAGGCAAACTCGATCGTCGCGATTTCTGTTCTCAAGAGCCTGGGCAAGTTGTCGGATGCGACGATTCTCGAAGCTCTGTCTGCGAAAATGCCCCGCGTCCGCGAGACGGCCGTCCGTCTGGGCGAGGACCGGCTCAACGGCTCGGCCGAGCTGCGCAAGAGGACGATCGCGCTTTTCGCCGACAACGACGCCCGCGTGCGGTTCCAGGTCGCCCTGTCGCTGGGCGAAGTGAAGGACGAAAAGGCGCGGGCGGAGATCGACGTCGCGCTCGCCGGCATCGCCCTGCGCGGCGCGGACGATGCGTGGATGCGGACCGCGGTGATGACGTCGGCTTCCGGCCGGGCGGCAAACCTGCTGGACCTGGTCATTGAAAAGCTCGTGGCCGCCAGCGACGGCTCGCTCGTCGGCGGAAAGCTGGCTCTGGTGCGGGAGCTGGCCCAGTTGGCCGGCCACAGCAAGGACCCGGCCCAGGTCCGTCTGGCGTTGTTCGCGCTGTCGAGAATGTCGTCCAGCGACGGCGGGCAGCGAGTGCAGCGCTCCGGGCTGTTGGGCATGGCCGCGGCCCTGCGCCGCAGCGGAACGTCGCTGGAAACGGCGATCGCACCGCTGGGCGCCAGTCAATTCGCGGCCCTCAACTCGGCGCCCCGGCTGGCCACGGACGAAAAGCAGCCGGAAGCCGTGCGCCGCGAGACGGTCGAGCTGCTGGGACACCTCGCCGGGCGGGGGGAGGTGCTCTTACAGATTGCACAAAGGGACGCGGTCGTGGGCGTTCGCTTGGCGGCGATTGCGGCGCTCTCGGGTCAGCCGGACAAGAAGCCGTGGCAGGAACTCCTTTCGCGGCTGCCGGGCGAGTCGCCGGCGATTCGCCGCGCCGTGCTCGACGCCGTCCTCACACGGCCCGAACGCACGGCGCTGTTGCTCGATGAGATCGAATCCGGCCGGATGAAGGCCAGCGAGCTGGACCGGGCGCACGTGAACCTGCTCTTGGGCCGCGGCCCCGCGGAACAAAAGGCCCGCGCGGCGAAGCTGCTCGAGGACGCGATTCCGGGCGACCGCAAGCAAGTCCTGGCCGACTATCAGGCCGCCCTGACGCTCACGGGAGACGCCAGGCGCGGGCGCGAGGTGTTCAAAAAAACGTGCGTGGCCTGCCATCGCGTGGCCGATTTGGGCGTCAACGTCGCGCCCGACATCGCCGACTCGCGCACCAAGACGCCCGCGCAGCTTCTCACCGACATCCTTCAGCCCAACCGCGCGATCGACGCCAACTACGTGAGCTACATCATCCGCACGGGCGACGGACGTTCGCTGACGGGCATCCTCGCGGCCGAGACGGGCGCTTCGGTCACGCTACGGCAACAGGAGGGGAAGACGGTCATGCTCCTGCGCAGCGAGATCGAGGCCATGCAGACGAGCGGCGTCTCGCTGATGCCCGAGGGGCTGGAAAAAGACATCTCGCCGCAGGCGATGGCCGACCTGCTCAGTTTCCTCAAGAACTGGCGGTACCTGGACGGAAAGACGCCGCTGGGGAAGTAGCCCCGTTCGCCATGACTCTGCGGTCCCGTTCGTAGTGACCGGATTCAGTGCGCCGTGAAAAGGCGCTGGTCTTCCAGTGGGTGCAAGCCCCACCCGGCAACGGTCGCTCCAGCCGGAAGCAGTCGGAGCGGCAGTGGAGGTGACGATACTGTCGAAGCCTTCGATGT
>JACOUI010000244.1 GCA_016177915.1 Planctomycetia bacterium | reverse complement strand
TGAAGGAGGTGCATGGGGCGGGCCAGCAACAACTGCGGCACGTGTGGGCGAACGTGGCGGCCTTCAACTTGATCTTGTGGATGCATACCTTGATCGAGTTGTGGGCGTGGCGGAAGCCGCAGAGCGAACTCTGCGACCGCAGCCGTTCGCCGTGGGACAAGGCGGCGCGACGTCCTTCGCACGCGGACCGTCGCAACGCCTTGCGGCGTGAGAGCCTGGGCGCTGGATTTTTCTCCGCACGGGGGGTGCGGACGCTGCCGCGGAAAATTCGGGAGATGGTGGAGTCGCTGCTGCACCTGGCCACGTGATGACTAGGGGTTTTGCGGAAAGTGCAGTCTCGAACCCCGGTGGAAAGTTACGAACCTGGCGACGGGCGGGTTAACAGGTCGGTTTAAGATGGACCTGTTGCCGACGGGAGGCTCGGGGCGATGCATGGCACCCGCCTCTCCGCGCGTTATCCCCACATGTGCTAGGTTACCGAAATGTCAACCGAACTCCCCGTCCCAGCCAGCATTACACCGCATCGTCAGCCGCTTCTGCACGGGCTCCTTGCAACTGTTGCGGAACGCAGGAAGGAACGTATCCGTGGAGATTTGTCCGAAACGCATTTTGACGGTTTCGAAGAGCTCTTTCGGTTCCTCGATGCGGCCTCCCAGCGTTTTGCGCAACATCCACTGCTTAATAAGGTCGCCGCCTTGGTCCAACGTCTTCGCGCGGACTTCGAGACGGGGCTGTGCGCATTCCTTTCCGGGCTTGACCAAGCGACTTTTGACTCAATGCGGGACGTCATGGAGATCGAGTATCTGCTGCGGGAATTTCTCCATGAGCCAGCCAGCGTCGACCCGTGGCTCGACGCGACAGACGAAGATCGCTGGCGGAAGTTTGGTCCTGGACAACTTCGCCGCCGCCATGCCGCCCGTCTCGGCATCTCAACTGACGAACTTTTGGACACCTACGAGTACCGTGCTCATAGCGCGACATTGCATGTAAGCCCTCACGGTATGTTCCCCGTTGAGCGCGGAGTGTCAAAGTCGCCGTACCCACAGCTCGGAGCGGCCTTCGCCCTTGCCGACATTCTCCATCACGCCCGCGACATTGTGTTCCTAATTTACAAGCTCGCCGAAGGTTCCTCGCCGTCTCTTAAGCTGGATCACGATCCCGCGACGATGCCCAAACTCCAGTCGGCCTTCGAGTTGTCCATGCGGAGATACCATAACGCATGGATGTTGGTGGACATTGCTGGGGCAGTCGCGGAACATCGACGTGCGTCAAGTCCCATCGGCGCGGATGAGATGCCACCGAGAGAGTCGGCTCCTGAGTCGACCGCCACGTCCGCTCCGGGCACAGAGCCGAAGGAAGGAGCAAGTTAGGAGCGGTGCGACGCTGTATTGCGTCCACCTGAGCCGATGGTTTTCACGCGGGCGTCGGCTCAGATTCCGATCGTCGGTCGGATTTGCGGCGCAAGCGCGGCCAACAACGGAAGTACGTGCCGCCATCGGGTGCATTTGATTACCCGGCGGTCATAGGTGCCGACCTGCACGGCGACGACCTTCGGAACGCTAGGGTTCCAGCCCTCATCTTCATGTTCGGGCCGAAAGACGCGCCAGAGGCTTGCGCCGCTCAGGCCGCCGAGTGATTTGGGCGCCGCCACTCCGTTCTGCCGGGCGCGAACGCGCGACCGCCATCCGCGCGGAAACGCGTCGGATTTGACTACCCCCGACTACCCCCACCGGGGTTTCGATACCCCAATTTCCCGCGATTTTCCGCAACAAGACGCACGGCCTTGCAATCCGGTCGGGGTAGACGTAGACTCGCACCCGATTTGACTTTCGGGTGTACTTCGGCGGTACGCAAGAGCGGCTTCCCAAGCTGGAAGTCGAGGGTTCGAATCCCTTCGCCCGCTCTAACTTGCGACGACACCGGCAGGTTATCCGGCAGGAAACGTCGCAAGAAACAGCACCCCGAGGCGCGGCTGCCACCGGCCTCGGGGTTTCGCAGCAGACCTTTCGATCCGCTGGTTGATGCCAGTTCAAGCCACATTGTGGCGAGGGTCGGAGGGTCTTTTTTATGGCACGTCCAAGGCGGCCGTGGTACCGCGCCGACCGCGATTGGTGGATGGTCGAAGTCCACGGTCGGCAGATCAAGTTGTGCCGTGGTCGCGACAATCGCGACCAGGCCGAGCAGAAGTTCCACGCCCTGATGGCGGAACTTCTCGCCAACCCGCCGCCGACGAACGCCGAGCCGACGGTCGCGTCGATCGTCGAAACCTTCCTCGACCATGCGATCGCACACGACGCAACGAGCACTTATTACGAACGGAAGCTCTACTTGCAGGCCTTCTGCGACATGCATGGCGGCCGTATCGTCCGCGATTGCCTTCCATTTCACCTCACGAGCTGGGTCGACGCTCACCCGACGTGGCGAAGCCCGTGGACGCTCTCGTACGCAATCCGCGCGGTCAAGCGGCCCTTCAATTGGGCCGTCCAACAGGGGTTGATCCCGAAGAATCCGTTTGCCACCGTCGCGTAGCACAGGTTCTGGCTCTAGCCGCTGGGGCTGGGCGCGGGGCCGAACCAGAGGGGCAAACCGTTGCGGACCGTGGCGCCGTCGGCTTCATCGAAAGTCACGGGCTGCCGGCTGTAACCGCTCGCGGAAAACTCAGTGTACGTCCCGTCCTCGGACGGCGCCGCGGTACACAAGCCGGCCCAGATCTCGCCCGACGGCGAATACTGCGCAATCCCAAGCGCGTGCTCGAGCAGCGATTCCTCGAGAGAGTCGGTCATGGACATGACGATCCCTCTCATCACGCCGCCAACATGCTCAACAAGGTGCGAATCAGAGATGCGCAGTCATTTTCGGGGTCGTAACGGGTGTAGGCAATAGGCTGCCTGCGATTTTCTTGAGATTGCCAGCGGTGCTGCCACTGTTTGTCTTCGAAGAACGCGAAGACGGGCAAGGTCTATTGGACGCACGACCTGCTGGCGGCCTGCTGGTCGTCGGCGCTGTTGGTGGACGGCAAGGTGTACATCGGCGACGAGGACGGCGACGTGGCGGTCTTCCGCCATTCGTCCGATCCGAACATCGCGATGAAGGCCGTCCGGCTCGAATCCGGCCAGTCGGTGTATCAGCCGATCAACGCCGACGAGAACGGCGACCCCGTAAGCATGGGAAATTCGATCTACATGACGCCAATCGTGGCCAACAACGTCCTGTACATCGCCACCAGGAGTACGCTTTAGGCCATTGAGCAGGCCCCCGCGACGCCGCCCGGAAAATGACTCGCGTCGACGGGAATGGCACCGGCTACCTTCCGGGTCTAGGCGTCGATAGAATCCCGTGCTATGGCGCAAAAGCCCGACCCCGCCGCCGCCCCGCAGCCATTCAACCCAGCCAACCGCTGGCGGCTGAAGCCGTCGGAATTGGACGTGGCGATCGACCCGGCCGAGCTGGGATTTCGCACCACCGACGATCTGGAGCCGCTGGACCAGATCGTCGGCCAGGAGCGGGCCATGCGGGCCCTCGATTTCGGGCTGGCCGTGCGCCATCGCGGGTACAACATCTACATTGCCGGCATGACCGGGGCAGGCCGCAAGCAGCTTGTGCAGCGGCTGCTGGAAAAGCGGGCCCTCCACGAGAGGGTCCCGGACGACTGGGTCTACGTCCATAACTTCGACGAACCGGACCGCCCGCTGGCGCTATGCCTGGCGAGCGGCCAGGGCACGCGGTTGCGGGCCGCCCTGGAGCGGATCGTCGAACGGTTGTGTACGGACCTGCCGGAAATCCTCAAGGCGAAAGACTTCGACGCCGAGCGCGATCGCCTGGGAAAGGCCTACGGCCAGCGCAGCGAAGCGCTCTTCGACGAGTTGGTCCAGCGTGCTCGGCAGTTGGACACGGGCATTCGCAAGCTGCCTAGCGGCGTGATCGCCTTCATCCCCTTGAAAGACGGGCGGCCCATCGAGCGCCAGGACGTGGAACGACTCAGCGACGAAGAGCGGGCGGACATCGAGCGGCGCCAGGCGGAGTTGGGGGAGTTTGCGGCGGAGATCATGACCAGGCAGCAGGAGCTGTCGCGGCAGCTTCGGGAGGAGATCCAGAAGATCGTGTGCGCCTTCGCGCGGCGCGTCGTCGATCCGCTGTTTGACGAGGTCAAAAGCGAACACCCGTCGCCCGAATTGGTGAAATGGCTCGATCGAGTTCGCGATCACATGCTCGAAAACCTGGGCCGTTTCACGGACGAGCGCGAGGAGGCAGGCGTGGACGTCCCTCCCGCGCTGCGCGCCGCGGTGGAGCGCAGGGATCCCTGGACGGAATTCAGGGTCAACGTGGTGGCCGACAACTCCCGCACGCAGGGCGCCCCCGTCGTCGTCGAGATCTCCCCCACGTACAAGAATCTTTACGGCACGATCGAGCACGACGTCAACCTCTTCGGGCGCGTCACCACGAACTTCACGCGGATCAAGACCGGCAGCCTGCTGCGGGCCAACGGCGGCTATCTGGTGTTCGACCTGGAGGATGCGCTGACCGAGCCTTTGGTGTGGAAGCAGCTCAAGCGGGCGCTCAAGTCGGGCCAGTTGCTGACGGAAGTCTACGAACCGTTCGGCCTACTGGCGACCACGGCCCTCAAGCCGGAGCCGATTCCGATCGACACCAAGATCGTGGTCCTCGGTTCCGCCCAGCTCTATTACCTGCTGCACTTCCTCGACGACGACTTTCGGGAACTGTTCAAGGTGCGGGCGGATTTTAGTCCGGAGACGCGGCGCGACGCGGAGACCCAGCGGGCCTACGCGCGTTTCGTCGCCCGCCAGGTGCAAGTCGAGAAGCTGCCGCCGTTCGAGCCGGGGGCGGTCGCCGAGATCATTCGCTTTGGAGCGCGCGAGGCGGCGCATCAGGAAAAACTGTCGGTCGAGTTCGGGACCGTGGCCGACGTCGTGCGCGAGGCGGGCCACGCCGCGCGCCTGGCGGGCGCCGTGACGACCGCGGCCCCACACGTACGCCAGGCCCTCGAGGGACGCGTCTACCGTAGCGACCGCATCGCCGCCAAGCTGCGCGAGCTGATCGACGAGGGCACGCTGCGCATATCCATCGAGGGCGCCCGCGCCGGCCAGATCAACGGCCTGTCCGTCTGGGACCAGGGTGATTATCGCTTCGGCCGGCCGAGCCGCGTGACCGCCTCGGTCGGCATCGGTCAGGAAGGACTGGTCAACATCGAGCGGGAGTGCGACCTGAGCGGCGGCACGCACGACAAGGGCGTCCTGATCCTCGAAGGCTACTTGCGCAACCGCTACGCCCGCGCACACTCCCTGGCACTCTCCGCCAGCATTGCCTTCGAGCAGTCCTACGGCTGGGTCGAAGGAGACAGCGCCTCGTCGGCCGAGTTGTATTGCCTGCTGAGCGCGCTGGCTGGCATCCCACTGCGGCAGGAAATCGCCGTCACCGGCTCCGTGAACCAGCACGGCGAGGTCCAGGGCGTCGGCGCCGTCAACGAAAAAATCGAGGGCTTTTTCGACGTCTGCCGGCTCAAGGGGCTGACGGGAACGCAGGGCGTGTGCATACCGCGATCCAACGTCCGGCACCTGGTCTTGCGGCACGACGTCATCGAGGCCGCCGGCGAGGGGCGGTTCCACGTGTGGGCGATCGACACGATCGACGAGGGGATTGAGCTCTTGACCGGCGTGCCCGCTGGAGACCTTGACCGGGAAGGGACGTTCCATCGGCGCGTGGACGAGCGATTGCAGGAGATTCTGGACGTCCTGCAGGAGCAGCCGGGGGCCGCGGGGCCGTCGCGCGTGCGTTTTGCGCCGGCGGCTGCGAAAACTCCTTCTCCGCCGCCCTTGCCCCCCCGAGCCAGTCGGCCATCGGATGGGTAACGCGGGGCCGCTAACGGCACTGTGCTGATTCCCTCACGCTGCGCAGCCCCAGAACGATTGACACCGTCTCCAAACGCCCGATACTGTCTCAACGTTGCAGTTCACCCCGGCGTTTGTCACGTCTCGTTGCATGCAGCCATCGGACCGTGGAGCTTCCATGAACTGGCTCAAGCCCCTGTTGGCGGAAATGATCGGCACCTTTTTCCTCTGCTTCGCCGGGATCGCGGCGATCCTGAGCAATGATCCCTCGATCAAAAGCGAGATCGGCCGGGTCGGCATCGCCCTGGCCCACGGCCTGGCCCTGTCCATCGCCGTCAGCGTGTTCGGCGGCATCTCCGGCGCGCACGTGAATCCTGCCGTCACCTTTGGCATGCTCGTGACGGGACGCATCAAGCCGCCGCTCGCGGCCGGCTACATCGTGGCGCAGCTCGTGGGTGCGACGCTGGCCGCCCAGGTGTGCTTGGTCATCTTTGCCGGGAAAAATGCGATCCTGGCCCAGAATCTCGGCATCCCGGGGCCGGGCGAGGCGTTCAGCTCGATCTCGCCCACGATGATTGTGATCGTCGAGGCGATCCTCACGTTCCTGCTGGTCACGGCGGTATTCGGGACTGCGGTCGACGAACGCGGCAAGGCCGTCAAGATCGGCGGCTTCGCCATCGGTCTCACCGTGGCGTTCGATATCCTGGCGGCCGGTCCGATTACGGGCGCGTCGATGAACCCGGCCCGCTCCTTCGGGCCGACGCTGGTCTATTCCCTTGTGAACGAGGGGACGTGGCACAACCACTGGTGCTACTGGGCCGGGCCGATCCTTGGAGGCGCCGTCGCCGCCCTCGTGTACCATCACCTGCTGCTGAAGAACGACGACAACGCCAAGTAATCCGCGTCAAACGAACTCCCGGCGAAAAGCGCGGCCTCGATCGCCACAAGTTTTTGCCAGGCAACGGTTTTCGCGACATCATCGCCTGGCAAGCGATTCGCCGCCGGCGGCAATAATAATTGACAGTTGATGCGTTACGCCAGTATACTGCGGCTTGTGTCGAGAGATGGATAAAGGTTCCCCTGCCCAGGCGACGAACCACGCGGCGTGCTAGCGGTTCAGTTCGCCCCTGCGCAGCGGTGAATCTCTTTTCGCATTCCGGCTTTGTGCGCTTCGGCGCAACGTCGGGCAAGCGAGCCGTCCAGGAGGCCTGGCCATGCTGGTGATTCCCAGTCGTCCCAACAAGGACACGTGCGACGGCGTCACGAGGCGCGATCTATTGCGCGTCGGCGGCTCGGCCATTCTCGGGATGAGCTTAGGACAGCTCCTGCAACTCCAGGCGCTGGCCGGCAGCTCGGAAAAGCCGTCGGCCGGGGGCAAGGGGTTCGGCAAGGCCAAGAGCGTGATCCTGCTTTACCTGCAGGGCGGCCCCAGCCACCTGGACCTGTGGGACCCCAAGCCCAACGTCCCGGACAACGTGAAGAGCGTCTTCACGCCGATCGACACCAAGCTGCCCGGCGTGCAGGTGACGGAGATCCTGCCGAAGTTCGCGCAGGTGCTCGACAAGCTGACGCTCATTCGCTCGATGAGCTACACGCCCAACGGACTCTTCAACCACACCGCCGCGATCTACCAGATGCTGACGGGCTATACGGCCGACAAGGTCAGCCCCAGCGGCCAGCTTGAGCCTCCCTCGCCCAAGGACTTTCCCAACGTCGGCAGCAACATCATCCGTCTCAAGCCGCCCACGGAGCCGATGCTGCCGTTCGTGATGATGCCCCGTCCGCTGCAGGAGAGCAACGTCGTCAACAAGGCGGGTACGGCCGGCTTCCTGGGCCGGGCCTACGACCCGTACTACCTGTTCCCGACCGGCGACGACATGGACATGGCCAAGATGGACAACATCAAGGTCGATGACTTGCAGCTTCGGCCGGATGTCAGCTCCTTCCGCCTGGGCAACCGGGCGCGCATCCGCGACCTCTTGAACGCCGGCATGCCGGCGCTCGACAAGGCCACCGACAAGTACGACCTGGACAAGTACTACCAACAGGCTTTGTCGCTCGTGATTTCGGGCCGGGCGCGCGACGCCTTCGACCTCAAGCGCGAGAGCGACAAGGTCCGCGACCGGTACGGGCGGACGACGTTCGGCCAGTGCTGCCTGCTCGCCCGCCGCTTGATTGAGGCCGGCACGCGGTTTGTCGAGGTCAACTGGCCCAAGGTCGCCAACTCCGACAACCATTCCTGGGACCATCACGTCGGCCTGTCGGGCCGCATGAAGAGCCAATCCGGCCCCATGTTCGACGCCGGCCTTTCCGCGCTGATCGAGGACCTCGACGAGCGCGGCATGCTTGCCGACACGCTGGTGATCGCCGTCGGCGAGTTCGGCCGCAGCCCCCGCCGCGGCGTGAGCACCTCCGGCAACTCGAATACCGACGACGGCCGCGACCACTGGCCCTATTGCTACACGGCCGCCGTCGCCGGCGCCGGGATCAAGCGCGGCTTCGTGTACGGCAAGAGCGACGCCACGGCCAGCGCCCCGGTCGAAAACCCCGTCCATCCCTGCGACCTCTTGGCGACGATCTACCACAGCGTGGGGATCGACCCGGCCACGATCGTCTACAACCACCTGAACCAGCCGCGCGAGCTGGTCAAGGGCGAGGTCGTCAACGGCATCCTGGCGTAACGAAACGCCACGTCAATACGCGATCGAGAGCATCCAAAGCCCACGGGTTGCAACCCGTGGGTCTTTTTGTCGCGCCTTGCTCCGCCCCCACAAGAAAAAAACCACGGCGCCGATCCGATGGGTTCGGCGCCGTGGCACGGAGGCGTCCAGAGGTTTCGTGGACGGAGATTGCTAGTTGCGGCTACGCAGTGCTAGTTGCGGCTACGCTTGGCGAACCAGCCGTTGTCGGCCACGGGCAGGAGCGGCAGGTTGCAGCCGCGCACGGCCATGATGCCGAACGTGACGTTCCAGTTTTCCTCTTCGTGGGCGCGCTGGTTGACGAGGGACATTCCGGCGCCCGAGGCGCTCGGAATCACATAGTGGAACCCGCCGAACAGGCCCACGTTGCAGGTCAGGGGAGCGATGCCGCGGACGCCGATCACCCACTCGGACAGCTCGTTGTCACGGTTGAGGTTCAGCACCGCGCTTTCGAAGTTCGGGTCGGCGATTCCGACGTAGACCATGGTCTCGCCGCCGCACGACGAATAGCGCCGCCAGTAGGCGTTGAGCTGGTCCTGGGCTTCGACTTCGCCGAGGCCGAACTGGTTGACGTACGGCTCGTCCTCGACGCCGAACGCGCCCCACACGCCGAACTCGTTGCAGGGGTTCGTCATGTAGCCCACCAGGAAGCGGACCTGGCTGATGTCGATGGCCTGGCCGTTGAGCTCGACGCCGTAGTCGTCGTCATGCAGATAGTCGTAGGCGACGGCCCAACTATAGCGGTCGTCGCAGCAACCGCTGGCCCGGCGATACGCGCTGAGCGTGATAAACACCTGCTCTTCGGAGGAGCTGTCGGCACCGAGGCCGGCGCCGTTGCGGCCGTGGTAGTCGTAGATGCCGTAGCTGGCGCCCACGTGCCCGCGGACGTCCGAGTCGCCCAAGAGCGAGGTCGCTTCGACGCCGAACCGGTTGCCGAAATTGTTCGGCGTGCCCAGCTCGTCGGTGGCGTCATTGAAATCGCTCCAGCCGTCGCCAGTCACGAACGCGACGATGGTCGGGTCGCAGCAATCCGGGTTGAACCAGTCGACGCACGGTCCGCCGCAACAGCCATCGCAGCCGTCGTGGCCGTCGTTGCAGCAAGAGCCGCCTTCGCCGTTCCGGTAGCGCGATAGTTCGGACTCCAGCTCGGTGATGCGGGCCTGGAGCGACTCGTTGTTGTCGGCGGCGTAGCCGACGTTGCCGACTTGGGCGCGGGCCGGGGCGGCAAACGCCAGGCACGCGATCGCCAGCCCAAGCTGGCTGAAAAACAGGGTCTTCATCGTTTCGGTCCTTCCGTGGATGGCCCAAACCGGGCCGGGGCGCATCGACGCGGAGCGACGCCTGCGGACGGCAACGCGACGCGATGCAAGATGCGGGAAAACTCGGACTCCTATTAAGTCCTATCGGCCAACGTCATCGAATCTTCATTGAATGCGGGCGCGCCGGAAGAGTCTCCGCCACCGGCAACCTTGAAGCGCATTTTGTGCCCGGAAAGCTGGCCGCGGGGCGCCAGGGGCGGGATTGCAACGGGACCGAATCGCGTGCCAGCTAGCACTGGCAGCGACGGGGCGGACGACACGCTGGTGTCACGTCGTGTAATCCGCATTCAGCCGGACGTACTCCGCCGTCAGGTCGGTCGTCCAGAAGCGGCACTGGGCGTCCCCCTCGCCGAACCATAGCTCGATCGACGTTTGGCGGTTGCCGCGGATCGATTGCGACACGGCCGGAGCGTCGAAGGTGACCGGCGCGCCCCGCTGGTAGAGCGGGAAGCCATTGAGCTTCAGCGAAATCTTGCCGGCGTCGAGCGGCACGCCCGCGTAGCCCGCCGCCGACACGATCCGCCCCCAATTCGGGTCGGCGCCCGCGATCGCGGTCTTGACGAGCGCGCTCTCGGCCACGGTCTTGGCGATCTGGCGGGCCTCCTGGCGCGTGCGGCAGCCCTTCACGTCGATGGTCACCAGGTGCGAAACGCCCTCGCCGTCGTCGGGAATCGCGATCGCCAGCTCCGTGCACGTTTCCAGGACGGCCCGCCGCAGCGCGGCCAGGTCGTCGCCCGCGGGTTGTTCGGCGGAGGCCGCGCCGTTGGCCAAAAAGAGCACGGTGTCGCTGGTGCTCATGTGCCCTTCGACGGCAATGCAGTTGAACGTTTCATCGACGGCGCCCGAGAGCATCTCCTGCGCCGCGGCGGGCGAGAGGGCCGCGTCGGTGAGCACGAGGCACAGCATCGTGGCCATGTTGGGTCCGATCATGGCGGCGCCCTTGGCCATGCCGCAAACTCGGATTGACTTGCCGCGGACCAAGAGCGAGCGGCCGGCGAGCTTGTGGCGGGTGTCGGTCGTCATCATGCCCCGCGCCGCCGCGACGAGCGAGTCCCCGTCCTGTCCGAGCGCGGCAAAAGCGGCCTGCACCCCCAGCGCGATCTTGTCCAGCGGCAGGAACGTGCCGATGACGCCCGTCGACATGACGAGCGCCTGCTTTGCCTCGCCGCCAACGGTGGCCGCCGCCAGGCGGGCCATTTCGGCCGCGTCGCGGTCGCCGCGCTCGCCGGTGCAGGCGTTGGAGACGCCCGAGTTCACGACCACGGCGCGGATCCCGCCGCAAGGGGTGAGCTTGCGGTCCCAGCCGACCGGCGCCCCGAAAACGAGGTTCTGCGTGTACGCGCCTGCGGCCGCCGCCGGCGGGTCCGAAACGACGAGCGCCAGGTCCGGCTTGGCCGGGTTCTTCTTGATCCCGCAATGAACGCCCGCCAGGCGGTATCCCAAGGGCACGGCGATCGTCATGTTTCGCTCTTCCTCAAGCAGCACGTCGGCCTACTTGCCCCGGCCTACTTGCCCCGCGCCGGCATCTCCGCCAGGCGGATGTTTCGGAACGAGAGGTCCGTCGTCGGGTCGTGGCCCTGGATCAAGAGTGTCCCCTTCTGGACACGCAGGCCGTTGCGCGGGTTCTCGTTCTCCGGCCGCGTATCGGTGAAATCGCTCACCTGGTAGCCGTTCACCCACGTGGCCATGTGGTCGCCGCTGACGACAAGCGTCTTGTGGAACCAGATGAAGTCGTCGGCCACGACCTTCCGCGCGTTCTGCCGGCGATAAAAGCCGCCCGTGCCGCAATCGACGGGCTTCGTGCGGTCGCCGTCCTTGAATCCGTTCTGGATTTGGCTCTCGTAGCCGTTCCAGAACTGGCCGGGGATGCTGCGAAAGAAAATGCCGGAGTTGAGCGTCTTGCCGTTGACGAAGACCTCAAGCTGCAACGTGAAATCGGCGTACTGCCCTTGGCTTTCGAGCTGCCCCCGGCCGTTCTTGACGTTCAACTCCCCTTTTGGCGTGACGGAGAAGACGCTCTTTTCTCCCGGAAAGACCGTCCAGCCCGTGAGGTCCTTGCCGTTGAAAATGCTCTGAAGGCCCAGGGGCTTGAGCTTGATGTTCTTGAACTCGACCGCCCCCTTGTTGAATTGCAGGCTGATGTGCCCGCGGCCGAGGGGCTTTTCGTCGGTGTAGTCGAGCGCTTCCTGGGCGTCGACTTTCACTGTGCACCGCCCGGAGCGCAGCGTCACCTCGAACGTGTGCCACTTTTCGGCCGAAAACTCCTTTTCGCATTTCTTGCGGCCGACGAAGCTGCCGGTGGGAAAGGCGCTTACGCCCGGCGCGGCGATGTTCAGCTCGTAGCAGTCGTTCTTGGGGTCGGTGGGCTTTTCGGGCGTGTGCAGAAAGACGCCGCTGTTGGTCTCGGCGGCATGTCGAAAATCGACCTTGAGGGCGTAGTCGCCGAACTGGCTCGTGGTGTGCAAGAAGCCCGGCGAACCCTGGCTCACGGAGATGGCGCCGCCATCGACTTTCCAATTCGCCTCGCTCGTGGCCTGCCAGCCGAAAAGCGTTTCGCCGTCGAAGAGCATGATCCAGCCGTCGGCCAGCTCCTCTTTCGTCGGCACGCCCGGCTCGGCCGCGGCCGATAGGACCGGAATGACAAAGAGCGCCGCCGTGCAAAGGGTGACGCGAAGGGTGACGTGCATGGAAGCCTGTGGCGAATGAGGTAGGAATGCGCCGGTGAATCTCGCGCGACAGCGGCGGCGCGCTCTATCAACGACCGGCCCCATGCGGCCTCGGCCCCGCCGCGGCTAAAACGGGAAGGAGGAGCCGGTCGACGTCTGATTGCGGACCGTCGTCCAGGGGGCCGATTGCGTGCCGGGCAGGACCGCCTTCGGTCCGTTGGGCGTCATCAGGGCGCAATACACGCCGTAGCTGATCGAATCGTGCAGGAACCGCGTGTTGCCGCCGGCGAACACGACGTTCACGCCCCCGCGGTGATTGCTCGACGGCCGCGCCAGCGTATAGGGCGGCGGCACCGGCCCGCTGCCGTTGATGTGTACGCCCAGCGGCACGCGGCCGGGCTCCCAGAACAAGAACCCGTTTTCGTTTTCGTTCACCCTCCACCACAACGTCGCGTCCAGGTTCTCCGACAGGAGCAGCGTGTTGCTCAGGCCGTCGTACTTCATCACGTAAGCGGCACTGGTCGTTTCCACTTGCGGGTCGAAGTTGCGGTTCAGGTTCAAAAAAATGCCGTTCGTGCGCCAGTCGTCCGGCCCGTTCGAATTCGGACCTGTCACGTCGGCTGTCCCGCAATTGGCGACATAGCTGATTTCCGGCTGCTGGCTGGTCATGGCGACGGTGTCGCTCGGGCAAACGAGCTTGTCATGCAGCGGCACCCGCGAACCAACCCACTGGCTGCCAACGAGCGTCGGCGTGCGCCAAGTTTCGTAGACATCGTCCCGCTGGAGGTGCGGCAGCAACGGCACGACCCAGGAAACGGGCGGGTGGATCGGATTTCCCGCGGGATCGCGCAGCGGCTGTCCCGACGAATTGAACGCCTGCCACGGCCATTCCCACCAGCCAGGATATCGCTTCTGGTTTTCCTCGAAAATCTGCACCGCCTTGGCCAGCTCGCTCATCTTGTTCAGGCAGGTCACCTGGCGGGCCGCCTCCCGCGCGGCGTTGATGGCCGGCAGCAACAGGCCCACCAAAAGGCCGATGATGGTGATGACCATCAGCAGCTCGACGAGCGTGAAACCGCGCCGCGACGACCTCTTTTCCAGAAGGCGCCCCCGACCTTTGCTGGCTTGATATCGGCACGTCCGAGCGTTCATGGCGGAACCTTTCGCGTGGGACGAAGAGCCCCTGTCCCAGTGCCCCTATTCTGGCAAAAATGCGCCGCAAAATCCAGCGCGCCAGAAGAGATTGCCGAGCCGGACGTGTCACCCTCGGCGAGCCGGAGGCGTAGGCCTCCGGGTGATTCGGTCCGGGTCGTTCTGCGCAGTCGCTCCGGCTACGGCCGGGCGGCCGCCGCCTCCGGGGCCGCGGCCTGCGTGCCGTAAAGCGGCAGGTGGCGGTAATACACCTCGAGCATCAGGAGGTGCATGGCCGTCGTGTAGATGCGGCCGCCGGCGCTGCCCCAGCGGTCGGGATATCGGCCGGCGGGGTCCCAGCTTCCGCCGAGCGGGCCGGTTTTCTCCTGCGTCTCCACGAGCACGCTGCGAAGCTGTTTGTTCCAGTCGTCCCAGGCCTCGCCCTGCACGTGGATCATCACCTGCGTGGCGTAGTACCAGTAGTAGGCGTCGCGCTTGGCGGCGTCGGGACCGTAAGCCGGCAGGTTCTTTCGCAGCCACTGGGCGCCGCGGACGAGCCGCGCGTCCGACGGCGACCAGCCCAGGTACAGGCGGATGAGGAGCGCCTCGGCCGTCATCGCCAGGCTAGGCGTTCTCTGGTGCTCCTGCTGCGACTGCGGGCGGTAGACGTAGAACGAAGGATCGCGGGGCGCGGCGGCGCTCTCGACCCAACGGCCGACGGCGGCGTAGGTCTCGCGTGGCACGTTGAGCCCGCCCAATTCGCCGCTCTTGAGGGCCATCATCTGCCAGCCGGTGACGGAGGTGTCGGTCCCCACGCCCGGCGCGTACCGCCAGCCGCCCAGCTCCTTGTGCTGTGCGGCGACGATGAAGTCGATCGCTTTTTGCGCCGGTTCGCGGAGCTTTTCGTCGCGCGTCATGCCGTAGGCCTCGCAGAGCGCGATCGAGGCGATGCCGTGGCTGTAGAGCCAGCAATACTTCGAGCCCCCGTTGAAGAGGTCTCCGTCGGCCTTTTGATTCTTGACGAGGTACTCCAGTCCCCCCGCCACCACGTCCTGGTACTTGTCCTGCTGGTGCGTGTAGCCGGCGCCGAGGAACGCCAGGAGCGCCAGGCCGGTGGCGGCGCTGTCGGCCTGCATGGTCCCGATGCCGACGCCGGCGCCGTAGCCACGGCCGGACGCCCATTCCTGTAAGCTCCAGCGGCCGTCGGGCATCTGGTGCCGGGCGAGGAAATCGAGCCCGGCCTCGACCGCCTCTTCGCTCATCGAGCTGCCGCCGCGGCTCTTGGCGACGTCGCCGCGCCGGCCGGGATCGCGCCGCTCAAAGGCCGCTGCGGCGGGCGAAGTAGACTCGAGCGTGAGGATCGATTGCGAGCGGTCAAGGACGAACCGCTGAAGGGAGGTGTGGACGACGTCGGCATAGGCCCGCGCCAGCCGGCTGGGCGTTCCCAGGTCGTCGGCGGGCGTGGTGCTCAGGCCGCCCTTGCCGGGCCGGGCGGCGATCTGCACCGGCAGCGCGTTCTCCTCGCCGCGCGTCACCTGGCGGCTGGCGGGACCTGCGCCGCCGGCCGAGGGGTTCCCTGCGACCGCCCCCGACTCGGGGCCGATTTCCTCCGCCAGCACCGCGCCTTCGGCGCCGCCGCCGGAGGTGCGCGACAGGCTCGGCCCGCTGGCCAGGTTCGAGGCCGGTCCTGCGTCGTCGGCGCCGCCGGAGCGAGTCGCCCGTGCGATTGCGGTGCCGCCGACGTCGGCCGAAGACGCGTTGCCTTCCACGGCGTTGCCGCTGCCGCGAACGACGGAGGGGCCTTCGCTTGTTCCGCGTCCCAGGCCTCCGGCCGGCGCAGCAGGCGCGCCGCCCGTCGGTCCGCCCGCGGCAATGCCCGATCCGGCCGCTGCGCCGGTGACTTTCGCAACTGGCCCGGCGTCGTCGTCGCCGCTGCGCGAAGAACGCGCGGCCGTGGGACCCTGTCCCGGGGTGGGCGATCCAACGGTGTTTCCTTCTCCGTTTCCTTCTCCGCGCCGAGCGGCAATTCCGCCGCGCGCGAAATCGCTAGTGCCGCTCGATCCGGCCGCGGCCGCGCTGCCGCCGGAGCCGCGGCTGAAGGCCGCCGCCGAGTCGCCGCGCGAGAACGTCGCGCCCGTGGGCGACGCGATCGATCCAGCCGAGTTGCCATTCGCTGCGACCGAGTCACCGGTAATGCCCGCTGCCGCCGCGCCGGGCACGTCGCTTTCGCCGGGCGATGCCCGCCTGGCGGCAGTTCCCGCGGCCGCTAGCGCCGGCGCGAACTCGCCCGCCTGGCCCCGATCGGCGGCGACGTTTGCGCTGCCAATGTCTCCGGTTCCCGTTGCAGCGCTGGCCGCGGCGGCGCCTCCGCCGGACGAACCCCTGCCGACGGCGCCGCCCGACTCGCCGCGCGAGACGGTGTTCGAGGGCGATCCGGCCACGGCGCCGGTCCCTTGTCCCGGCTCGGCCACCGGCCCGCCGGCGAGCGCGGCCGCGGGATCGCCCTCGCCCGCCGATCCGCCGCGCGCCCTGCGGCCGCCGGGCGTGCCGGCGGTTGCGGCCGCGCCTTGGGCGATGTTTCCGCCGCTGCCCCCGGCATTCCGCGCGATCGACGGCGTACCTGGCGCCGTCCCTTGGTTTCCGCCGGTTTCGCCGCTGCCGGAGCTTCCTTGCCGGACCTGCGGCGCTCCGCCAGTACCCGCCGTGCGAGCGATCATCGCCGAACCGCTATTGGCGGACGGGCCGCCCAGCGCCGCGCCCGTTCCCGGCACGTTCGACAGTTGCACGGCGTCGGCCGCTTCGCCCAAGGGGCCTGCGCTCTGTCCGGCGGTGCTGCGGGCGATCTGGATCGATTGTCCGCCGGCGGCCGGCTGGCCCGAAGCGCCGCCCTCGGCGGCCCGCTGGAGCGACGCGGCGGGCAAGTCGCCTTGGGTCGCCGCGGGGCTGCCGTCGCCGGAGACGCCGGAGCGGGCGAAGTTTCCTGGCGACGAGCCGCCGCTGGCGCGATGGATCGCCGCGCCGCGTGCGGCAGGGCTGCCCAGAGCCGAGCCGCCGGCGGCGGCAATCTCAAGCTGCGCCGCTTGTTCGCCGGACGACGACGCCCCGCCCCCGGCCGCGCGACTTAATTGCGCCGCTGGCGCCGCTCCGCCGCCCGACGACGTCGCCGTTCGTGCCGCCTGGCTGGGAGCGCCTGCGGACGGGAGAGCGGTCGAACCACTACGCGTCGCACTGGCCGCGGTCGATTGCAACCGCGCCGCCGCGCTCGCCGGCGGGCCGGGGTCACCCCGCTGCACATTCGCCTGAGCCGCCTGCACGGTCGCCGCGGAGCCGGCCGTGGTCGAGGGCGATTGCGACTGTGCGAACGCCTCCGGCGCACGGGCCGAACTCGGCGAGACCGCCCGGGCGACTTCGACCCGCCCGCCCTGGACCTCCTGCGGCTGGCCGATCTCGCTGGCCGGCCGCCGGGCGCTGGCCCCGGATTCCTGCGCGGTTGCCACGCTGGTGGCCCGCGATTCATCGGCCGTCTTGGCCGCGTCGGGCGCCGTCGCGGCCGTGCGAATCGCCGAGGCCGCCGCCGAGGGCCGAAGCTCCGGCGTAGTCTGCGATGCCGCGGCGAGCTGTGCCTGCTGTGCGCCGGCCGACGGCGCGTCCGTCGCCTCGCGCGTTTGGCGCGGGGCCGATGGAGACTGCGACGACATGGGCGTTTCGGTCGTCCGCCGCTCGAGCGGCGCGACCGCCTGCCGCGAGGGCGACGCGCTTGCCGCCGGGGCCGTGCTTGATTCCCGCTGCGCGGCCGCAGGCGACGCTTCTGTGCGCCGCACGGTCGAGGCCGGCGCGCCGACGTTCCGCGCCGACGACGCCGCCCGCTGCGGCTCCAGCGCCGCCGCCGGCGAACTCTCGCCCGACCGGTCCGAACGGTCCGAGCGGCTGACTTCCGTTCCCGACCGGGTTTCGCTCCGCCGCGGGACGGACGTCGCGTTCCGCTCGATTTGTTCCGGCGTGGGAGGCTGGGTCGTGGGCGACGTTGCGGGAGTCTCCTGCGTCTCGCGCCGCGCCTCGGGTTGCTGGGGCGTGGGGGTCGTGCGCTCGCTCGACTCCGCCGCCTCCCGCGTGGGCGTCTCCGTCGGCAGCGTCACCGGGTCGTCGATGACGTTGTTTTCCGCCACGCCGAAGTCGGGCACGCTCACCGACACGCGCACGTCGTTCCATTGGCTGGGCTTGTGGGCCGGCGTCAAGTCGACCTTGATCATGTGCAGGCCGACGACGCCCCACATGTAAATGAGCAGCGACACCAGCACCGACAAGTGCATCCGCCGCAGCGAGCGCTTGGAGCGGAGGTAGAAGCTGCCGCCGACGAGCCC
>JACOUI010000146.1 GCA_016177915.1 Planctomycetia bacterium | reverse complement strand
GTACGACCCCTTGCAACTCATGCCGTTCCTGCTCCGTCAACCGCACAACGTACTTGGCGTTGTAGTTCATCATCAGCCTCCTTGATTAAATGAGGAGGCATTATGCTAGCACTCGACAGATTCCGGTGGACAGACCACTAGGCTCGAGCGTGCGGCCGGCCGCGGCGGAAGAACCGCTGCACTTCCTGCACGGCCTTGCCCAGGAATTCCACTTCCTCAGCGGTATTGTACAGGTAAAAGCTGGCCCGCGTGCTCGCCGCGACGCCGAGGCGCTTGTGCAGCGGCATCGCGCAGTGGTGCCCGGCGCGGACGGCGATCCCCTGGCGATCAAGCCTGTGGGCGACGTCGTGGGCGTGAATGCCCTCCAGGACGAAGCTCACGATCCCGGCCGTGCGGGGCGGGGCCGGACCGAGAATCCGCACCCCGGGGATGGACGAGAGGATTTCGTGCGCCCGAACGGCGAGCTTTTCCTCGTGCCGATTGATCGCCTCGAAGCCGACGCGATTCAGGTAATCGATCGCCACGCCCAGGCCAATGACGCCCACGATGGGCGGCGTGCCGGCTTCGAACTTGGCGGGCAGGTCGGCCGGCTCAAAGCCCTCGAGCGTCACGCGGCGGATCATCGAGCCCCCGCCCAAAAACGGCGGCATGGCTTCCAATAGCTCGCGGCGGCCGTAGAGCACGCCCACGCCGGAAGGGCCGAGCATCTTGTGCCCACTGAACGCCAAAAAGTCGCAGTCCCAGACCTGCACGTCGATCGATTGGTGGGGAACGCACTGGGCCGCATCGACGAGCGCCAATGCGCCCGCGCCGTGCGCCGCCCGCACGATTTCTCGCACGGGATTGATGGTCCCCAGGACGTTGGAGACGGCCGTGAACGCGACGAGACGCGTGCGCAGCGAGAGCAGGCGAGGCAGCGTTTCGAGCTGCAGCCGGCCGTCGTCGGTGATGGGGATGTAGCGCAGGACGGCGCCGGTCCGGGCGGCAAGCTGCTGCCAGGGGACGATGTTGGCGTGATGCTCCATTTCCGTGAGCAGGATTTCGTCCCCGGCGCGGACGTTGGCGTCACCCCAGCTCCGGGCGACGAGGTTGATGCTCGCCGTCGTGCCGGTGGTGAAGATCACCTGCTCAACGGCCGGCGCGCCGATCAACTCGCGGATTTTCTGGCGGACGTTCTCGTATAGCTCGGTGCTTTGCTCGCTTAAGGTGTGGATGCCGCGGTGGACGTTGGCGTAGTGGCGCTCGCAGGTATCGACGATGCTCTGGATGACCGGCCGGGGGGCCTGTGTCGTGGCCGCGTTGTCGAAGTAGACGAGCGGCAGGCCGCCGTGGACCTTGGAGCCGAGGATGGGGAAATCGGCGCGGAGGGCGGCGACGTCGAGGTCCACGGCGGGTTGCCCCGCTGCGCTTTTCGTGGCCAGCGGCGGCGTGTTCATGTCGAGTCTCCCTTCGCCGAATCATCACCGGACGGCCTTGCATCGGCCGCCCGTTCGGACGCGCCGTTACCGCCCCGCGGCGAAAACAAGGCCGCCTGTACGACGCACCAGCCCAGAAGGCAACACTTCTGGCGGTTGGGCGTCAGCCGCGGGCCGAAGAGCCTCAGCATCTCCTCGGCCGAGAAGCGGCGCACGTCGTCGACGGACTGCCCCTCGATTTTTTGCATGAGCATCGACGCCGCGGCCTGGCTGATGCAGCAGCCTTCGCCGTCGAACCAGGCCTCCCTCACGCGCCCGTTTTCGATG
Organism: Planctomycetia bacterium; assembly: GCA_016177915.1. GTDB lineage: Bacteria > Planctomycetota > Planctomycetia > Pirellulales > S012-138 > JACOUI01. The sequence goes on along the minus strand of JACOUI010000146.1, from coordinate 45,962 downwards.
CGCAGGTCGACGTGGACGCGGTCGCCGCACATCGGGTTGTCGTCCTCGTGCGCATGGGTCGCCCCGCCACAACGGCCGCGGTGGTACGGCGACTCGTAGTGGTCCAGCACGTGCTCCTGGTAGACGTCGTCTTCGGCGGAGGCCATGGCGAACCGGCAGCGTCAAGGAGTGCGGCGATCTGTCCCCTTAACTGTATGTCTCCCGGCCGGCAGCGACAACCCGACTCGAGGCAGCGGGACCGCTTGGCGCAGGGCGAAATACCGCTTGGCGAGGGTTGCGTGCTGGGACACAAACATTCGTTCCACGCGGGCAAGCCGCGCGGTGACGCAGCGCTTTGGATCGGCTCAGTAGCGCAGGACGGTCTGGGCGTAGAAGACGCGCCCGTCTTCCGTCCGCGATTCGACGGCGTTGACGAGCATGTCGCCGTTCCAGAACCACGATGCGCCGACCAGCACGTCGATGTTGCTGTTTGCCGACCAAAGAAGGGTCAGGTCCAGCTCCTGGCCGACGTCCGTGAAGCGGTTGCCCGCGGCGTTGCGGGCGAAGGGCGCGCCCGCGACGTTGTAAAACGCGTCGTCGGGGTCCGCCAGCTCGAAGAAGTGCATCCAGGCCAGGAGGGTGAGCTTTTTGTGCGGTTTGACCGTGGCGCGGATGTTGTAGTCGATGATGTTCTGCCGGCTGACGCCGTCGAAATAGCCCAGGTACTTGTGGGTGAGCGGAAAGAGCTGGTTGAAGGTGTTGGTCTGGCCGTCGCCGGGCTGGCGGTCGCCGGAGGCCCAGTCGAAGTAACACCACAGGTTGGGTTGCCAGGGGCGAGCGCTCCAAGTGTGGCCGACGCCGGCCGTCAGAAACCCCGCCCGGACGGTCTCGCCATTGTCGTGGCCGAACTGATAGGCCCCTTCAAGCTCAAGTTCCCAGAGGCGCACGACCTTGGCGTCGTCGCCGCAGCCGCACCGCACGGGCAGCCTTCGCAGGAGGCGGCTCCCGACGGTGTGCCGGCTGCCGTCGGCTCGGTTGGCCAGGGGAAGCTGCTCGCGGTCCCAGAGCCAATAGACGTCCAGTGTGGCGTCCTTTTGCTCGTGGTAGACGGCGTAGACGCCGCTGAACGTGCGGCTGGCGTCGCCCTGGTCGAAGCTTTCGGGAAAGACGACGACCGGGCGGACGGCGAAGGCGTCGACGTCCCAGGCCGGGCCGCGCGTAAACGCCTTGAAGCCCTCGAACGTGCGACGCGTATTGGTCCAGTCGGGCGGCGAGATGAGCCGCTCGGCGCCGTAGAGCAGCTCCTGCCGCCCGAAGCGGAACCAAACGTCCTGCCCCAGCACGTCGGCGACGTTGAGATCGACAAAGGCGTTCAGAAGGTCCCAGCGGTCGACGTCGACGGCCAGCGGCGGCAGTTCCTCGTGGAACGCCGAGGCGTCGATCAGCTCGACGTAGAGCCGCGCCTGGTCGTCGTACGCTAGGTCGAGGTAGTTTCGCCAGCGCCAAAGGTCGTAGTCGTTGTGGGCGGGGTATTCGGGCCGGAAGCGATTCGTGTCGTCCATGAAGCGGCAGCGCAGCTCACCGCCGACGGAGAACGTGAAGAGACACGCTTCCCCAATGCCTAGCTCCTTGAAGCTCTCGCCCCAGACGGGTGTGTGTTCGGGATCGAAGACGAGGCTGAAGTCGTTGTCGTAGAAGACGCCCTTCCAGGGGGAGGGGGGCGGTTTGGCCGGGACCGGTTTTTGCGACGTAGCGGCGGCCTCTGAGCTGCCCGACGTCGTTTCCGCCTCGGCCGCGCCGACAACGCTCGTCTCCACCAGCGACGGAGCTTGATCCGCATCGGCCGCCGGCGCCGTAGCGGGCAGAGCCGCCGAAGCCGCCAAAGCCGCGCCGGCCACGACGAACAACAACCGCCATGTACGATCGAGGACCACGCGCTTTCGTTCCGCACGGACCATGGCTGCCTGCCCCGGGCCAATGGGTCGTTCCAAGGGCCTCGAAAGGGAGTTGCTGTAAGGGCTCTCTCTGGAAACTCGGCAGCGACCCGAGCGCGCCGCGAGAGGGCGGCGGCGTGCGGCGGGCGGGCGCTATCAACCGCGGGCCGAATTTGCCGCGCATGTCGAAGGTAGGATTCGGACCGATCGTGGCCGCGCAGTCGGACGTGCGCACCGCAGAGCGGCGCACACGGCGCAACCGTCAAGGTTTACGATTGTTATTCGCTCCCGCGCCGGTTCAAAAATCGTCGCGGACGATCACGATCGTCGGCTGGGTGTCGATCAGGTACTTCACGTCTTTCTGGACGGCCTGCCCGTTGTCGTCGAGCGAAAGGGCGACGAAGCAGCGCACCTGCAGTCCGAAGTGCTCGCTGTTCTCTTTCACCTCGAAGGCGGTCAGGCGCTTGCCGGCCTGCCAGTCCTTGTCGGTGAAATAGACCGGCGGCGACGCCTTTTTCAAGGAATCGCCCGGCTGGCCGGATTTCCAGGCCTCCAGGGCCGTGCCCAGCGCCTGCCGGGCCATGTTCGCATCGGCCGCCGGCGGCAGCTCCTGCCCGCAACCCAAGACCGCGGTCGCCAACAAAAGCAGCGGCCACGCGCGCCGCACGAGAAGTCGCATGTCCATCGAGGTCCTTGTCTTGAATCGTTAGAAGTCGCCGACCGTCTCCTTGCCCTGACGCGTGCCGATCGCGCGCCAGGTCGCAATGTCGACCGTGTTTTTCACGAAGCGGACGGAGCCGTCGCACAGCAAGACGTTCACTCCCACGGGGTGCCCGCTGCTGGCGGGCATGGTCATCGTCCCGTTCTGCGGATAGGCGCAAGCGCGGCTGTTGGGCGGGGAGGCGTGGTTGTACATGGTCATGTGCCAGCCCGTGAGCCAGTAGCCGCCGAAATCGGAGCGCCACTGGTTGCTGAGGTCGTTGGGATCGATGGCCAGGCAGAAGTTCAAGGCCTGGTCGCGCGTGGTCGGCGTCACGCCCTTGGGATTGAAAAGGTCGGACCAGACCGTGACGATGGCGTTGCTCCAGTCGCCCTTGATCCGCTCGCTGAAGGCGGCGGTGTAGCTCGTGCCGTCCTTGATCTCGGCGAAAAACGCGCCGTCGGTCCCCGGCGTCGCCAGGAACCAGAAGACGCCGCTGGCGCCCTGGCGATCCATGCCCCAGCGGATGTCGCTGCCGTAATTGGCCACGTAGTTGTTCCCGCCCCAGGTCGGCGGCGGGACGGTGCCGGGGTCCGACGGGCAAAGCAACGTCGGGACGCGGTACGCCACGGCCGGCGCGTTGGCCGGGTTGTCCGGGGCCAGGGTGAAATTGATCTTCTGGTGGATGTTGTCTTGCTCCATGTAAACCAAGAGCGCGCTCAGGGCCGAATAGCGGCGCTGGGGCGGCGGGCCCCAAAGGGGACCGCCACCGGCGGCCGGCAGGGCCTCTTTCGCGGTCCCGTAGTGCGCGAGCGCGACGCCGATCTGGTGCAGGTTGTTCGCGCAGGAGATGCGGCGGCCGGCCTCGCGAGCGGCCTGCACGGCCGGCAACAGCAAGCCGATCAGAATGCCGATGATGGCGATGACCACCAGCAGCTCGACCAGGGTGAACCCGTTGCGAGGGCGTGTCATGACGGGGACTCCGGAAAGCATGAGGACGGAAACTGAAAATCCGAGGCAGCGATTAAAAATCAGCGCCCGATGGGGCGGCTTGACCGTCCGTCGGGGCCGTCCGAATGGACGCGGGCTTGCCTTCGCGTGATCGCCGGATCACCAATGCGATGAGTGCGCTACGGCACGAGGCACGACCCACGGGTCCGCGGAGCGATCGAGGACGGGACGCTACGTGAAACGCAACGCAGGCGGCGCGGAGCGAAGGGCGCGATGACGTTTACGCCCGGAAAGCGCAACCTAGCGCCAGGTACCAGCCGCAGCGGCGTCAAGAATGACGCGGCGGATGAAAGATGTCGCTCGGCCGATCGACCCGATGAGCAGCGAGCGGCTCAAAAGGCCCGCGGCCTGACGGCGCAATGCCGTCGGTCAGATCGACCGTGGAAATAGACAGCGCCAGACGCGGATCGGACGGGATCGGCGCGGGCGCCGGCGGGGCCGGAGTGCGAGGGTTTTCGCCCTGGCAGCGGCCGCCGGGACAGGGTTTTCCCTGCCTGTGATTCTCGTCGCACGGCAGTCCGTGGCAGGGCAAAGCGGGACCGTGGTGATCGCCGACGCGCGCCGCGTCGCCAAACACAAGCTCGTCCGGGATGCACGACGCCTTGGCAGGGGCCGCCGAAAAGCAGAAGAGCACAGCCAGTCCGCCGGAAGCGGCCAGAACCCAAAGCCGGGCTGGCAAACTGTGTGTCATCCCAGGGCCCAGAGTGTGCGGCCGGCGTGCGGCCTGCAAAGTCTCGGTACACCATACGTAGCGGAAGCCCGGTTGTTCAACAGGCAGCCCAGGATTTTCCAAAAAAGGCGCGCGGCCGGTGCATCTGAACGTTCGTATAACAAGCGGACCCAAGCGCCGAGAAACTCGCGCAAAACTTGACGCTTCCGTGGCGTTTTGTCAGGCTGGCCGCTGGTGGCGCAAGTGTTTTTGCGTGGTCCATAGAACCGTGGATCGGCCATGCTCAACGTCGGGAAACAACGAGCGAGGACTTGCGGGGGCGTCAGCCGTCGCGAGTTGCTTCGCGTAGGGGCCTTGGCGCCCTTGGGCCTGACGCTGGCCGATTTGCTGCGCCTTCCGTCCGCCCAAGGGGCGGACCGGTCGGCCGCCGGAAAATCGCCGGCGCGGAGCGTCATCTTCCTTTGGCTCTGGGGCGGGCCGAGCCACCTCGACACCTTCGACATGAAGCCCAAGGCGCCGGTGGAATATCGCGGGCCTTTCGCGCCCGTGCCGACGAACGTGCCGGGCATCGAAATCTGCGAACTTTTGCCGGGCCTGGCCCGGCGGGCCGACAAGTACGCCATCATCCGCTCCCTGAATTGCGCCTCCAACGACCACGGCGTGGCGGGCACAATCGGACTCACCGGCTCGGACACGGGGGCGATCAGCCTTTCCGGACAGGTGCTGCCGGGGCAGGTCAAGCCGGCGCACGGGTCGATCGTGTCGCGCGTCGAGGGCTTTGAGCCGGGGACGCCGAAATTCATCACGATGGGTGGGCGGTTGCACCAGGGAAAGCGCGCCATCTCCGGCGAAGGGGGCGGGACTGTCGGCTCGCTGCACGATCCCTTTCGCCTGGATTACGACGTCGAGCAGGGAGTGAAGATCCCCGACATCACGCTCGTGGATGGCCAGACGCCCGACGGCCTCTCCTCACGACGAGCGCTTTTGGAGTCGCTCGATCGGCTGGCCGCGAGGTTCGATCGCTCGGCGACCGCCGGCCGGCTCGATCAGTTCTACGCGCAGGCGTTCTCGCTGCTCACGTCCACCCAGGCGCGGAAAATGTTCGACCTGGACGCCGAATCCGACGCGCTGCGGCGGCGGTACGGTCGGTTCCGGTTCGGGCAGTGCTGCTTGCTCGCGCGGCGGCTCGTCGAGGCCGGGGCGCGCTTCGTGCAGGTCAACTGGAGCTCGCACGTCGAGCCGGTGGAGGACACGGGCGACGGCGGCTGGGACATGCACGACCGCAACTTCCAGCAGATGCAGGACCGGCACTGCTGGATGCTCGACCAGTCGCTCTGTGCGCTCCTCGATGACTTGAGCGAGCGCGGTTTGCTCGGCGAGACGATCGTCGTGGCGGTGGGCGAGTTCGGCCGCACGCCTAAGATCAACGACAAGGCCGGCCGCGACCACTGGCAGCAGTGCTACAGCGGCCTCGTGGCGGGCGGCGGCATTCGCGGCGGCCAGGTCATCGGCTCGAGCGACCGCCGCGCGGAGTTTCCCGCCAGCCGCGCCGTCACGCCGGCCGATCTCTTCCGCACCGTGCACGATCGGATGGGGATCGGGACGACCTCGCTGACGGCCTCGGGGATCGCGCCGCAGGGCGAGGTGATCGAGGAGCTGACGTGAGCGGCAGCCCAAAACGTCGGCATCGTCGAGACGGGCCGCGCCGGATCGGTCGCTTCGGCGCGAGCGTGGCGGGAATTTTTGTCGCCGCGGCGCTGGCCGTGGCCGCGGCGCAGGAACCGAAAACCGGCGAGCTCGTCCGCCTGACGCGCGACGGCCATTTCAAGCAGCGCCCAGCCTGGTCGCCCGACGGCAAGCAGCTCGTGTTCGCGCGGCATCGCGGGGCGACGATCTTCCTCTTCGTCGTCGCGGCCGACGGCTCGTCGGAAAGGCGGCTGACGAACCGCACCGACCCGGAGTACGACGCGGTGTTCGATCCGGAGGGCGGCGCGATCGCGCTGGCCGTCGACAAGACCTCGCCCAACCAGGGCGACATCGACATTCACACGGGCAAGTCCGACGGCAGCGACCTCAAGCCGCTCGTCGTTTCGGAAGGAAAACTCTCGCACGAGGAATGGCCGGCCTGGTCGCCCGACGGCAAGCAGCTTGCGTTCACTTCGACGCGCGACGGCAACCAGGAGCTGTACGTCTGCCGGCGCGACGGCTCCGAGCGGAAGCGGCTGACCAGCGACCCCGCGCACGACGCACATCCCTGCTGGTCGCCCGACGGCAAGAGCGTGGTCTTTGCCACCGGCCGCTGGGGAAACCTGGAGCTGGCCAGCGTCGAGGTGGAGTCGCTCAAGATCACGCGGCTGACGGAGAGCCGGGGCCTGGACGACTATCCCGCGTTTTCGCCGGACGGAAAGAAGCTCGCCTTTGTGAGCAACCGCGACGGAAACCTGGAAATCTACGTTGCCGACGCCGACGGCGCAAACCCGCGGAACGCCACGCGCCACGAAGCGATCGACAACTTTCCGGCCTGGACGCCGGACGGCCGGCTGACGTTCGTTTCGAATCGCGACGAGGGATTTGACGTTTACGTGAAGTCGAAGGTCGACTGATTCGGCGCGCTGACGGCGAGTTCCTCGTCACCACGCGGCTCGCCCGCGTGGGACGAGTGTTTATGCCGTAGCACGCGGTCTCTCTTGATTGGGTTTTCTGGAGCCGAAATCGCGCCGGTGCGGGGCGAAACAGTCCTTCCACGCGGGCAAGCCGCGTGGTGGGAAGTCGCTTGGGCGAGCGGATCCTCTATGGCCCAAACATTCCGCCACGCAGGCGAGCTGCGTGGTGGGAGCACCGGGTCTGCAGCTTATGGCTCCGGCGGCTGGAAGGAATGGCAGGACGGCGACGTGGGTGAACCGGGGCTTTTTTTCACACGCCAGCGTTCGCGTTCGCTCCGGAAGCGCTGCTTGAGGAAGAGGCAGATCAGCCCGCCGAGCCAGCCAGCGACAATCGCAAACACGGAATGCCCGATCGAATAGAACGTCCGCAACTGGCGGAGGTAATCAAGTTCCTCGTCGGATCTTCCGGTATCGATCACGTACCAGAGGATTGCGGATGCTCCATCGTTCTCGTAGAGATCGCCGAGCATTCCGGCTGGCCGTTCGATCTTGAGAGACGCCCAGCCACGCTTGAGGAATTGAGTCGACAGCAACTGCGATCCGAAGAACATGCAACAGGGATTGGTGGTCGTCATTAGGTATCCCCATCCAGCGACGGCGGCGCCGATACAGAACGTCCGCGCCGACCCTTTGCGGCAGATGGCCACGAGTACGGCCAGCGTCAGGATCGCCAGCGTGAAGGTGACGAAAAAGTAGGACGCGATCGCCCACCGCTGCACCATCGCCGCCAGCGCGACAGCGATCAGCGTCACCACCCCAAGCAGGCTCGCCAGCGAAAACGTGGCCCCGCGCCGCATGCTTCCCTCGCGGTCCGCCGCGCAAAGCCATGATCGCGCGGCTTATTGGGACTGGCTGCCCTTGTCCCCGTCTCCTTGTCGTTTCGCGCGCTGCCTATCAGCGCCTCCGCCGCCTCACTTCACTTCCCGGTACGCCGCCCAGCTCACGTAGCCCAGCATGCCGGCGGCGAGCAGGAAGGCGATGTCCATGACCATGCTGATCCCGCCGAAGGGGATGCCCACCGCAACGTCCAACAGGAACACGAGCAACAACAATCCGGCGACGGCCATCCCTGCGATGGTTAAAGCTTTCGGCATGGAGGAGTGCTTTGGGGTGAGGGCCGCGTGAGCCATGGGTGCGTTTTCAACCCTGCGCAAATAAGCGCACATGGGGAGGCGGGGCGCCCTGCCGAAGCCCGGCCGACCGGCAATCGCCGCCGATCCGTCCTTAGGTCCGGCAATTGCCAGTTAAGTATAGTTCGGGAAAAACCGCTGTCATCCACCCCTGTGGGCGGAAACGGCGGTTCTTTTTTTAACGCGATGGGCGGCGTCGAGCCAGGGGGCAGAAGCCGTTTTTGGCCCGGAAAACAGGCCGGATTGGAGTGGGGCAGTGCGCCGCGACGGCCGGGTGCTGCGCCGCCACCACGCGGCTCGTCCGCGTGGAGCGGTGTTTATGGGCCAGCAGGCGGCCCCAGAATCAATTCTGAATTCCTGCTGGGACCTAAACACTCCTCCACGCGGGCAAGCCGCGTGGTGGGAGGAATGTCGGACTCACGGCGCCTTCTCCACCGCGACCGTGACAGGCGGGGCGGCGTAGGTGGCCTTCATCACGAAGTTGATCGAGACGTTGGCCATCACCGCGATCTGCTGCTTCTCGCACGGGGGCGCCTTGTCGTCGGCCTTGAGCGTGATGTGGCCCTCGGTCTCCTTGGCCGTCAGCAGCGTCTTGCTGTTCTTCAGGTCGAGCGTCACGCCCTGCGGCAGCGAGTTGCCGAACACGCTGCTCAGGTGTTGGTAGATCACGTCGAGCGTGATGTTGCCCGTGTAGTCCGGCGAGCGCTCGATCTTGACGTCGATCCGCTGCGACTGGCCCGGCTTGAGCGTGATCTGGTGCGTGCTGAGCGTGACGGAGCGGATGTCGCTTTTGGCGCCGATGGCGACCGCGTGCGTCTCGACGGGCCAGTGGGCCCGTCCTCCGCCGGGCATGTAGGTCTCCTGCAACGGCTGGGCCGCGGCCACCAGCGACCGCATGCTGCCGTCGGGCATGGCGTGCGCAGCGACGCCGCGGACGACGACGTTGGAGAGGCCTTGTGCCGCGTCGGCGGCCGTTTGCAAGACGATGCAGCCGTCGGTCCGGTCGGCGAGGATCTTGCCGCAGCTTGCCGTCACCGAGGGCGGCAGGCCCTCGATCTCAAGCTGCACCGGGCCGGCGAAGCCGTTCTTGCGCTCGACGCGGGCGAAGATCACGCCGCACGTGCCGGGCGAAAGCTGCGTCTTGTCCATGTCGGTGCGGAGCGTGAAATACGGCTCCGCCTTCGTCAGCTCGATGTAGTAGACGAAGGCCGGGCCGCCGCGGAGGTGCAGGTCGCGGATTTCCACGAAATACTTGCCGTCGGCGGGGGCCGTCCAGCTTTCGATCCAGGCATCGGAGGAGAGGAGCACGCCCAGGCGCGCGTCGTCGTTCTGGGCAAGCTGATTTCCTTTCTCGTCGACGATGCGGACGTGGGCGTCGAGCGACGACTGCAAGCGCCGGGCCATGACCTGCACAGAAACGGCGTCGCCCTTTTTGGCCTCGAACGAATAGCAGTCGATGTCGCGCTCGGCTTCGAGGCGGCCGTTGATGCCGACGGGAAAGCTCACCGCCTGCGCGCCGGCGGGCGCGTTGTTGTCGGTCGAGGCCTCGGCAATGAGCGGCAGGTCGGTGACGTAGAGGCTGACGGGATCGGTTTTCTCTTCGCCGGCAGCGGTCGCCATCGCAAGCGGCAGATCGCGGATGCCGCGCGGGCTGTCGGACGGCAGTTTGGCAATCGAGTGCGGCGGCGAAGGAATCGCCAGGCCGACCATCTCGACCGTCGTGTCGGCCCCGGCGGGCACGGCCAGCGGATAGACGGTGTTCACCATCGGCCGCGACGAAACCTCCACGCAATACTCCCAGTACTGGTTGCCCTGGTAACGGACGTCGCGGATTTCCAGGAGATACGCTCCCGCCTGCTCGAAGCGGTAGCTCAGGGCCGGGTCGGCGAAGAAGACGTTGTCGGAGGCGGCCAGGGTCGTGCCGGCGGAATTGCGGATCGTAATGATCGGGTCGGAGTGTACTTGCAGGTCGTGGATCTTGTCTTCCAGGCGCTGCGAGCGGACGTGGAAGTTGAGCGTCGTGCCCGCGGCCACGTCGAACTGATAAAAGTCCAGGTCCTCGGCCTTCTCAAATGCGCCGCAGAGGGCGGCGGGCAGAGCGACCTTCTGGGCCTTGTCGGGCTTGTCGTTGTCGCGGGCCTCGACGACGACCGGATCGCGCACCACCACAAGCTGCCCCACGGTCGAAACGCCCTGGGGCGTGGCGACGCGGAACTCGCGGACGCCGGGGAGGGCTTCAGCCGCGGCGGTGAACTTGATCTTAAGCTGCGTGAGCGTGGGCGGCTTCTCACCCTGCTTGACTTCCGGAAGCACCGGCTCGCCGGCGACGCCCTCGCCGGTGACGAGCACTTGGTACGCGCCGAAGAGGTTGTACCGCGATTGAACCGTGATCTCCGCCGTCTGCCCTTGCTGCACGGCGATGGGCTTGGCGCTCATCAGCATCGGGTACGACGTTTGCGCCTCGGCCACGCTCGAGGCCACGAGCAGCGCAAGAACGGCAATCGCCCGGCCAATTTTCAATTTGCAATTCTCAATTTTCAATTTGCAATTCCTTTTCTGCTTGTTGCTCGACCCTGGCCAGCTTGCCTGGCCGGTGAACCAGGTTTGTCGGCTACCTTAGCCGGCCAACCTCTCGCTCTTGCGGCGCGAGGCCGCAGGGGGCCAGCGACGTCAATGAACGAACAGGAACTCCTTGGAGTTGAGCAGCGCCCAGAGCAGGTCCTGATAGACCTCGGTCGGGTTCGCGCCGTCGGCCAGAAACTCCTCGGCGGCCTTGATCTCCTCGGGCGTCGCGTGCCGGCAGAGGGCGGCCAGGTACAGCTCGTCGACGATCTCGGCGTGCGGTTTCTTCGCCGCCGCCAGCCGCGCCACGCGGCCGCCGCCCGAGGCGATCTTCCCGGCCACGATGTCGCCGTTGAGCATGTGCAGCACCTGCGTCAGGTTCTGCGTCGCCACGCGCTCGCACTCGCAAACGCTCGCCCGCCGCGGCTTGGCGAACGTGTTCAGGAAGTAGTCGGGATACTCGGCGTCGGGCAGCTCGATGGCCCGCGTGCCGGCCGGCAGGTTGCGGAATTTCGTCGTCGTTTCGGTGACGCGATCGACGGCGTCCAGAAGCGGCTCCGCCGGCAGGCGCTTGACTTTGAAATGGCTGTAGAAACGGCGGTCCTTGGCGTTGGCCTCGGTGGGCCGCGAATCGAGCTGGTAAAGCCGGCTCGTCATGATCGTCCGCATCAGCTTCTTCACGTTGTAGCCGCCGCCGGCGAATTCCTTCGCCAAAGCGTCCATCAGCTCGACGTTGCTGGGCGGGTTCGTGGAGCGCATGTCGTCGACCGGCTCGACCAGGCCGTGGCCCAAGAGGTAGCCCATGTAACGGTTGACCACGGAGCGCGCGAAGAGCTCGTTCGTCGGCGAAGCGAGCCAGGCGGCCAGCGGAATCCGGCGGTCGAGCGGATCGTCGACGGCTTCAGCGTCCAGCGGCGTGGGCTTCATGCGCTGGCCGCTGCGCGGGTTATTTACCTCGCCGGCGTCGCGGACGACGACGATCTGCTCCTGCCCAAAAAGCCCGAATTCCTGCGAGCCTTTGAGCCCGACGCGGGAGAAGAACGCCGCGAAGCCGTAGTAGTCGTCCTGGCTGTACTTCTCAAACGGGTGATGGTGGCACTTGGCGCATTCCAGGCGAACGCCCAGGAACAATTGGGCCGTCGATTCGGTCAGGGCGCTGGAATCGCGATTGATGCGGAAGTAGTTGGCCGGGCCGCTCGTGTAAATCGAGCCTTTGGCGGTGATCAGCTCGCGCACGAACTGGTCGAAGGGCCGGTTGACCCGAAAGTTCTCCTTGATCCAGTTGTGCATGGCCCACATGCCCTGCTCGCCGACCGTATCGCTGTTGTTTCGGATCAGGTCCGACCACTTGAGCGTCCACCAGGCGGCGTAGGCGTCGTTGTAGACGTCCTGCGCCGGGTCGCCGGTCAGGCCCAGCAGCCGATCGACGAGCTTGTCGCGTTTGGCGGGGTCGGTCGAATCGAGAAACGCCCTTGTCTCGTCGGCGGAAGGGAGCGTGCCGACGGCGTCCAGGTACGCGCGCCGCAGGAACGTCGCGTCGTCGCACAAGCCCGTCGGCTCGATGCCAAGCTGCCGGAACTTGGCGGCGGCCAGCTCGTCGACGTAGCTCTTGTTCTCCCAGCCGGCGAGCGTCACGTTCTCCGCGTAGGGCACGACGAACATCGCGATCTGCGCCTGGCCTTCGTACCGGACCATGACGGGCGCCTGGCCGTGGCCGACGGTGGTCACCCGTCCGTCGCGATCGACTTTCAGCACGCCGTCGTCCATCGAGTCGTACTTGGAGATGGCGGTGATGTCGCGCGATTGGCCGTCAGCGAAATGCGCCACGACCCGAAGCTGCTGCGCTAGGCCGATCTTGCCCAGCCGCCGCGGCGGCAAGACCTCCAGCTTCGTGAGCTTCGTGGCGTTGGCATTGGGCGCCGGCGCTCCGGCGCGAATCCAGGCGGCGATGATCTGATACTCGACGGAGCCGGGAACGAGCCGCCGGCCGCCGCCGTGGGGCACGTCGAACGTCGGCTTGCGCAACAGGAGGCTCTTTTCGGGCGCAAGGAAATCCACCCGCCGCTGTTGCCGGTCGCGGACGATGTTGCTGCGGTCCGTGCCCGGGTCGTGGTTGAACACGGAGAGCTTGAAGCCGCCCTTGCCGTGCTGCGAGGCGTGGCAGGCGGCCATGTTGCAGCCCAGCTTGCTGATGACGGGCGCCACGTGCTCCAGGTAGCCGATCGCCGGGTTTTCGACGACGTCCGAGACGGTGACGTGTACTTCCAGCGTTTCGCTGCCGACGGCGACCGCGATCTTGGCCGAGCCATTGCCGACCGCGAGCAGCCTGCCTGTCTCACTGACGGAGACGATGTTCGCATCGCTGCTTGTGTACTTGGCCTGGCCCGTCAGATCCTCCGCGCGATCGGCGGCGAAAGCGTCGGCTGCGGCCGGATCGATTCGCGTCACCAGCAACTGGGCGCGGTCGAAGTTGCCCTTGAGTTGAACCTCGGCCGGCGAGACCTGAAACGAGGCGGCCAGCGCGGCGGCCGGCGCGAGCAAACCCGTGCAAGCCATCAGCAATGCCAGCAAGCTCCGCGGCATGATCCCTGCTCCGCGACGCGAGAAGTAGTTGTGATCCAGGCGTGGACCGGGTAGCCGATGCTAGCTGTCCAGGTCGAGGTCCAAGGCGGGAACCGAAGGTCATCGTCGGCGAGGCCGCCGTGGCGGCCTCGCCGTGGAATCTCAAGGCAGGATGGACCTTGTGATTATACCCGACCGCCGGCCGGGCACGCCACCGTGGGGAGGCAAGAATCATGTAAACAATCGTTGATTTGTTCGCAAGGTCTGGTACGATAACGCTTGGGCTGGCCTCCCGGTGGCCGGCCCTGGGGGCGTTTTTGCGCCTCTCCCGCCTCGTTCCTTCCCGCCTACCGGAGTTTGAGATGTTGTCTTTCGATGCCGGCGGCTTTCGCCAGTGCGACGGCCTGACGCGCCGCAACTTCCTGCAAGTCGGCGCCCTGGGCGGACTCGGCCTGACGTTGCCGATGTTTCTTGCCCGCCGCGGCGCTGCCGCCGAAGCCGGCCAGGCGACCAAGGACGTCAACTGCATCCTCATCTGGACGCAAGGCGGAACGAGCCACCACGATACGTTCGACCCCAAACCCCAGGCGCCCCTCAGCGTCCGCGGCGAGTTCGGCGTGATCGACACGGCGGTGCCCGGCGTCAAGTTCACCGAGATCCTGCCGAACATGGCCAAAAACCTCGGCCGCTTCGCGCTACTTCGCGGCTGGAACCCCCGCAACGGCAGCCACGGCACGGCCGATCAGTACGTGATGTCGGGCCGGCCGTTCAACCCGGCCGTCACCTACCCGACCTACGGCGCCGTCGTCAGCTACCACCACGGCTTCAAATCGGTCCTGCCGCCGTTCATTCAGCTTGGCTCATCGATCGATCACCGCTTCGGCGGGGGCACGTCGGGCATTCTGGGCCTCGAGTACAGCCCGTTCGAGATGCTGGCCGATCCCAACGCGCCGCAGTTTTCGGTCCGCGATATTTCCTTGCCGCAAGGCGTTTCGGCCGGTCGCCTCGATCGGCGGAGCCGGATGCTGGCCAAGGTCGATGCCTTGCAGCGCAAGGCCGACATTCAGCAGGAAGACTACGCGGCCCTCGACGACTACTACAAGGCCGCGCTGAACATGGTCACGTCGCCCGACACGAAGCGGGCCTTCGCCATCGAGAAGGAAGATCCGCGCCTCCGCGACCGCTACGGGCGGCATACGTTCGGCCAGAGCATGCTCTTGGCCCGGCGGCTGATCGAATCGGGCGTGCGGTTCGTGACGGTGACCGACGGCGGTTGGGACACGCACACGAACAACTTCCGCTCGCTCAAGGACTCCCGCATCCCGCGGCTCGACCAGGCCATTCCGGCGCTGCTGGCGGACCTGGCGAATCGAGGCCTGCTGGACAGCACGCTGTTCTGCTGGTTCACCGACTTCGGCCGCACGCCCAACATCAACTCGGCCAGCGGCCGCGACCATTGGTCGACGGCGGGCTTTGCGATCATGGCCGGGGCGGGCATTCCGGGCGGCTCGGTTCTAGGCGCCACCGACGACGAAGGCGGCGTGGTCACCAAGGACGAGTACCTGAGCGAGGACCTCGGCACGACGGTGTACGAGAAGCTCGGCATTCCGACCGACCTCATCGCCCATGCGCCCGACGGCCGGCCGATCCGGCTGATCGAGGGCCGTCCGATCAAACAGTGGATGTAGCCGTCTCGTTCGAAAGTACCCGTCTCGCTCGAAAGTAGCCCTCACGCTCCGCGTGAGGCAGCAAAAGTAGCCGTCTCGCTCCGCGAGACGAGCGCTTTTGCGGCCCAATCGCTGGACCAGGCAGGATCGAACATGCGATCGCCGGCAACCTCCCTCTCAGCGATGGCCCTGGTTCTCGCCGTTGCGGCCAGCGCCCCGGCGCAGTTTTCACCAGACAAAGCGCAGTCGCTCCCCGGCCGCATTGACGAGTTGACCGCCGCGCACTGGCAGGCCCAGGGCATCGCGCCCGCCGCCCTCTCCGACGACACCGAATTCCTCCGCCGCCTGACGCTCGACCTCATCGGCCGCATTCCCTCGCGCAGCGAAGCCCAGTCGTTCGTCACCGACTCATCGCCCGACAAGCGGCCAAAGGCCGTCCGCCGGCTGATGGAGGGATCTGAGTTCCCGCTGCACTTTGCCGCGGTGCTCGAGGGGATCATTCAGGGCCGGCGCTCGGGCGAGCGTGACTTTGCCGCGTATCTGCGACGGAAGGTCGAAGAGAACGCGCCCTGGGACGGCATTTTCCGGCAGGTCGTCGTCGGACCCTGGGATGACGAAAAAGGCGCCGACGGTTTCATCCGCCGCCGGCTCAATAGCCTCGACGACCTGACCAACGACGCCGCGCGGGCGTTTTTCGGCGTCAACGTCTCCTGCGCCAAGTGCCACGACCATCCGCTCGTCGAGGACTGGAAGCAGGCCCACTACTACGGCATGCAGTCGTTCTTCGCGCGGACGTACGACGACAAGAAACGGAAGGTCATCGGCGAGAAGGACAGCGGCGAGGTGCAGTTCGTGGATACGGCCGGCAACCGGCACACGGCCGAGGTGATGTTCCTCTCCGGCACGATCGTCGACACCGACGCGCGCAAGCTTGACCCGCGGCTCGTCGACCGATTCAACGCCGCCAAGAAGAAGGACCAGTACGCCCCGCCGCCCCAGAGCCTGCGCGAGGAGTTGGTGAACGTCGCGCTGGCGGAAAAGAAATTCCTCAGCCGGGCCATTGTCAATCGGCTGTGGGCCTACATGCTCGGGCGGGGACTCGTGTACCCGGTCGATCAGATGCACTCCGCCAACCCGCCGTCGCTTCCGGGCGTGCTGGAGCTATTGGCCGACGCGTTGGTGGCGGGCCAGTACGACCTGCGCCTCGTTGTCGAGGCCATTGCCAATAGTCGCGTCTACCAGCTTTCCAGCCGCACTAGCGGCGGCGAGCGGCCGGGCGAAGAGCATTTTGCCGTGGCCCAGGTGCGGCCGTTGTCGCCGGAGCAGTACGCCGTTTCGATCCTGCTGGCGACGGGCGACGAGCGCTTCGACCAGGTCGATTCCGCCGAGCGGCAGCGCAAGCTGCGCGAGGAGTTGGAAGGCCAGGCGGGGCGATTGGCGGGCAAGCTCGATCCGCCTGCGGACGATTTCCAGTCGAGCGTCTCCGAGGCGCTCTTCATGTCGAATAACGCGGAGGTGCAAAAGCTGACGGAGTCCTCAGGCCAGAACCTGGTGGCCCGGCTGGCAGGCCGTGCCCCGGGAGAGCCGGCGGCGCTCGTCGAAGCGGCGTTCTGGACGGTCCTGGGCCGGGCGCCGGAGCCGGACGAGTCGGAACAGCTTTTGCGCTGGCTGGCGGAGCGGCCCGACCGCACGCGCGCCTGCCGCGATCTGGTCTGGTCGCTGTTCACGAGCGCGGAGTTCAGGTTTAATCATTAGAATGGATTAACCGGATCCAGCGAGCAGATTCCTTGAATTCCGGTGGCATGCGAGAAGTCGAATGGTCACAATCACATTCCCAGATCGCGAAACGGAGAAACGGGCGGTCGCCTACCTTGTGGGGCGATTCTCTGGGCGGATTCTGCGGACGGGCGAGCACATTGTTCCGGAAGCGGCCCTCGAAGTTCTCGCAGCTCAAAACATCCCGTTCACGAACGAAGGAAAGACGACCTACGAGTTGCACGTTGCTGCGCTGCGAGGCGCCGCGAGTTCGACTTGACGTGGACGCTTGACGTCACGAGGCCCACCATGCTCCGACGACAATCCTGCTGCGGCACGCCCGCCCACGAATTCCACCGCCGCCAGTTCTTGCAGGGCGGCCTGGCCACGGCCCTGGGCGTGAGCTTCGGCGGCCTGCACGCCGCCTACAACGTCGCCTGGGCTGATGAGCTGCGCAAGCAAAACAAGCGCGTGCTCATGCTCTGGCTGGCCGGCGGCGCCAGTCAGCTTGAAACGTTCGACCCCAAGCCCGGCCGCCCCACCGGCGGGCCGTTCAAGGCCATTTCGACGGCCGTCCCCGGCGTCGAGATTTGCGAGCTGATGCCCAAGCTCGCTAAGCGCCTGGACCGCCTGGCCATCGTCCGCTCGCTCGACACGAAAATCGCCGATCACGGCACGGCCTCCAACCTGATGGACGCCGGCCGCACGCCCGAGCCGGGCATCGCCTATCCCGACCTGGGCACGGTCATCAGCAAGGAGCTGGCCCAGAAAGACAGCAAGGTGCCCGACTACGTCTCGCTCTATCTGGCGACCGAAGGGCACCGCAAGCCCAGCCCCGGCTTCCTGGGCGGCGGCTATTCCGCGATGCACCTCAGCCAGTCGATGCGGCCGGAGAATATCGACCTGCCGGCCGATTACACCTCGGCCCAGCACCAGGAGCGCGAGGACCTGCGGCGGCTCTTGAGCGAGCGCTTCGAGCGCGAGCGCGGGGCGGCGAAGGTCAAGGGCTACAACAGCACCTACGCCCGCGTGCGGGGACTCATGGCCTGCGACAGCCTCTTCGACCTCGATCAGGAGCCGCAGGAGGTCCGCGACCGCTACGGCAAGACCGACTTCTGCCAGCATGCGCTCATCGCCCGGCGGCTGATCGAGGCGGGCGTGCCGATGGTCAAGGTCGCCCGCGCCTGGTGGGACAGCCACGCCGATAATTTCGAGAGCCATCGCGAGCTGGCCACCGAACTGGACCACGTCTACAGCACGCTGCTCGACGACCTCGCCGAGCGGGGCCTCTTGGAATCGACGCTCATCTTCACCTTGAGCGAGTTCGGCCGCACGCCGCAGATCAACAAGGACTGCGGCCGCGACCACTTCGCCAGCGCCTGGTCCTTCTCGCTGGCCGGCTGCGGCGTCAAAGGCGGCGCCTGCTACGGCAAGACCGACGCCAACGGCGTGGCCGTGCTCGACGGCAAAGCCGGCGCGGGCGAGGTCTTGGCGACGGTCTACAAGGCGGTGGGGATCGACCCGACGAAGCACTACTACGTCGGCGCCCGTCCGGTGCCGCTGGCGCCGGAAAAGAGCGAGCCGATCGGGGCAGTGCTGGCGTAGTTGTTGGAGTACCGGCTTCAGCCGGTTTTCGTTGGAGTACCGCCTTCAGGCGGCTTTCCACGGGCGGCTCAACGTGCGAATCCGACTGCCGCCGCAACACGCTGGCCGCTTGCCCACTCCACCCCATTTGGGACAATACGGCAGGGGAGGCCGCGTCATGTCCGAGGCTGTCTCGTCGCACATCACGCTGAGCACCGACGATGCGTACGCGCGCACAATGCTGTGGAAGCTGCGCATGCTGGGGCTGATTGCGCTGGCTGCCGGCTTCATGATGATCGTGTTTCCGCTCGTTGTCGGCTGGGGTCGCAACGAGATCTTCTTCGCCTCCTTTTCCGTATTGGCCTTTATCGGCTTCGTTTTGGACGAGCGGCACTTGAGCGGACTATGCGGAACGTGGACGATTTCGGAAGACGGCGTCCGCTTCGACGGAAACAACGGCACGATTTGCCACCTTGCGTGGCACGAGATTGAGCGCGTGCGCTTCATTTACGGCCGCTGGGATTTTGCAGGGAGGGGAGCCAGGGTCCGAATTCCGATGGCCCTGTTTGAAGTGAAGACTCGGGCTGCCGCTCAAGCCGCGATTCAAGCTTTCCTCTCCGACACGTTGGCCCCTGGTGGACAACGCATCCGGCAGTTGTCGGCCGTCTTAACCGGCGCCATCGCGATCGGCTTGCTTTATGGCTTATTCGCCTTGCGTCGGCTGTTCGACGGCGCGCCGTT
This sequence comes from Planctomycetia bacterium, assembly GCA_016177915.1. Classification (GTDB taxonomy): domain Bacteria; phylum Planctomycetota; class Planctomycetia; order Pirellulales; family S012-138; genus JACOUI01. Next base: position 27,004 of record JACOUI010000146.1, on the reverse strand, counting down.
GGGGCTCGCATTAGGCGGAGATGCTCTGGTTCTCTGCCTTTTCTTCGTCATTGGGCTGGCCTGGCACATGTTCACGGAGTCCGACACGCTCGGCTGGACGCAATTGCAACGCTGACGATCGGCCGTGGTTCGTGCGCCCTCGCACCGAAATGGTCACGCATGTCGTCACCTGCTCCATCCCGTCTCCCTCCCCGCCAGCAGCTTGTCGCCCCCGGCAAGTGGCCCATCGTCGGCGAAAAAAGCCCGCGCGACGTGCCGGCGGTGTGGGAGCTATGCGTTGAGGGACTTGTCGAACGGCCGCTACGGATGACGCTGGCGGAGTTGCAAACCTGGCCGGCCACGACGCACGCCGTCGACATCCATTGCGTGACGCGCTGGTCGCGGCCAGGCATGATCTTTCGCGGCGTCCCGCTGGCGCGCGTGCTCGAATGCGTCCGTCCACAGAAAGGCGCAAAATTCATTTCGTTCGTCGCCCGCAGCCGCCGCGACCACAGCACTTCGCTCCCTCTGGCCGACGCGCTGTCGCTCGGCTCGCTTTTGGCCTACGAGGCCGAGGGGCAGCCGCTGCCGGTCGATCACGGCGGGCCGCTGCGGCTCGTCGTCCCGGGCCGCTACTTCTACAAGAGCCTGAAATGGCTCCAGCGGATCGAGCTTCTGGCCGAAGACCGCCTGGGATATTGGGAAGCCGAGGCCGGCTACCACAACACGGCCGACCCCTGGCGCGAAGAGCGCTACATGGCCCCGGCCCTCGACAAGCAGGAGGCGGCGCGGCTCCTGGCCAAGCGCGATTTCTCCGGCCGCGACCTGCGCAGCATCGCCGCGGCGGGAATGGACCTTTCCGGCCTCAACGCCCGCGGCGCGCTCCTCCGCGATTCCGACTTTTCGCGCTCCAACCTGCGCGGGGCGTGCTTCGACGGCGCGAACCTGTCCAACGCCCGCCTCCTCGGCGCCGACCTGCGCGAGGCCATATTCCTTGGCGCCGACGTCGAAGGGGCCGACTTCACCGCTGCCGACCTGCGCGGCGCAGATTTTTCGGGAGCGTCGCTTTTCGGGGCCACGTTCTGCGACGATTCGGCTGGCCCGCCGGCCGGCGCGAGAGTCGACCGCACGGTCCGCGTCGCCCCCGACCAGCTTGACGCCCTCACCCCGCCCCAGGCCGCGTTCTTGCGTGCCGCGCTGGGCCTGTAGGGTGGGTGGAGCAAGCCGGCATATAGGATCCGTCAACCAAGCCGAAACGGCGCCGGACGATCGCTCGCGGTCCGTCCCGTGCCGTTGCGGCCGGCTTGCGACGCCCACCTTTCGCCCCAGGCCGGTGGGCCTTCGCTCGCGACTGGTGGCAATTTCTGTTCCGAGATGCCGTCGACGCCGATCCGGCCTGTGACCTCACCGGCGAAATTTGCGCGAGCTTGACCCACCCTACAGGCTATGATTGCTGGACGTAGATCGACCGCGTGGGGGAGGTTGAACCGACATCCACTACGATCCCTTTGATCCCTTTCGGACCATCGACCCATGAAACGCATCGGCCTCTTCCTGATTGCCGCTTGGCTCTTCTGCGGCGCGGCGGTTTTCGCCGCCGGGCCGAACATCGTCCTCTTCGTCGGCGACGACCTGGGCCGACACTCCGGCTGCTACGGCGACCCCGTCGCCCAGACGCCCCACCTCGATAAGCTCGCCGCCGAAGGCACGCGCTTCGACCTCGCCTTCTGCACCACCGCAAGCTGCAGCGCCAGCCGCAGCGTGATCCTGACCGGTCTTCATAACCACGCCAACGGCCAGTACGGCCACCAGCATGCCGAGCACAACTTTTCCACGTTCGCCCGAATCCAGTCGCTGCCCGTGCTCCTGACGCGGGCCGGCTATCGCACCGCTCTGGCGGGAAAATTTCACGTGCAGCCGGAGGCGACGTACCGCTTCGAGACGACGATCCGCGGCGTCAATCCCCGCAACGGCGTGGACATGGCCGAGAAGTGCCAGGATTTTCTCGCGGCCGCCGACGAGCGCCCGTTCTTCCTCTACTTCTGCCCGACCGATCCGCACCGCGCCCGCCAGGGCTTTGCCAACGAAGGCGAGTATCCCGGCGTCACGCCCGTCCCCTACGACTGGAAGACAGTGCCCGTGCCGACGTTCCTTCCCGACGAACTGGACGTCCGCATGGACCTGGCCGAATATTACCAGTCGGTCTCGCGGCTCGACCAGGGCCTGGGCAAGCTGATCGACGTGCTCAAGGAAACGGGAAAGTGGGACAATACGGTTTTCATCTTCACGAGCGACAACGGCATGCCCTTCCCGGGCGCAAAGACGACGCTCTATGAGCCGGGCATGCGGTTGCCGCTCGTCGTCCGCGCCCCCGGCCAGAAGAAGCCCGGCAACGTCAGCCAGGCGATGGTGAGCTGGGTCGACCTTGCGCCAACGATCCTGGACGTCGCCCGCCAGGCCGCAGCCGGCGACGGCAGCCAGCAAAAGGACCGGCAGGTGCAGCAGGCGATGTCGCGCATGCAGGGCCGTTCGTTCCTGGGCGTCCTCGACGAGGAGCTGCCCGACGGCTGGGACGAGGTCTTTGGCTCGCACACGTTCCATGAGGTGACGATGTACTACCCGATGCGCGTCATCCGCACGCGGCAGTACAAGCTGGTTTTGAACGTCGCCCATCAGCTTCCCTTCCCCTTCGCCTCGGACCTTTACGGCTGCCCGACCTGGCAGATGGTGCTCGAGCGTGGCCTCACGAACTTCGGTCCCCGCGATGTGCAGGCGTTCCTGCTGCGCCCGCGCTACGAGCTGTACGATATCCAGCGCGATCCCGACGAGCTGTACAACCAGGCCGACAACCCGCACTTTGAGGAAGTGCTGTCGCAGTTGCAGCAGAAGCTGGGCGCCTGGCAGCAGCAAACGCGCGACCCGTGGATCGTCAAGTACATTCACGAGTGATAGATTGCGCCTGTCTGGTGCGCCCCGCCACTCCAGCCTCCCTCCGCGCCCGTGCAGCTCGAGCCGGCCGACCGCCACAACCAGGAGCTTGTCGAGCACGCCCATCCGGCCGGCTGGAAAAACCCCGTCCCGGCCGGGCGGTATAACCTGGTGGCGATCGGCGGCGGGACGGCGGGGATCATTGCGGCATTGGGGGCGGCCGGCCTGGGCGGCCGGGCGGCGCTCGTCGAGCGGCATCTCCTCGGCGGCGACTGCCTCAACTACGGCTGCGTCCCCAGCAAGGCGCTCATCCGGGCATCGCGGGCCGCCCATCAGGCGCGGATCGCCGGCGAGTTCGGTGTCCGCACCGGCGCGGTCGAGGTCGACTTCGCCGCCGTCATGGAGCGCATGCGCCGGTTGCGGGCGCGGATCAGCCACCACGATTCAGCGCAGCGCTTTTCCGGCCTGGGCGTCGATGTCTTCCTCGGCGACGCGAAGTTCACCGGCCCCGACTCTTTGGAGGTAAACGGCCGGACGCTGAAATTCGCGCGGGCGGTGATCGCCACGGGCGGGCGGGCCGCCGTCCCGGACCTGCCCGGCCTGGCGGAGGCCGGCTATCTGACGAACGAGACCGTGTTTTCGTTGACGGAGCTGCCGCGGCGGCTCGTGGTGCTGGGCGCGGGCCCGATCGGGTGCGAGCTGGCGCAGTGCTTTCGCCGGTTGGGCAGCGACGTCGTGCTCGTCAACCGCAGCGAGCGTTTTTTGCCGAAGGAAGACCCGGAGGCGTCGCGCGTCGTGCGGGAGCAGTTCGTGCGCGAGGGGATCGAGTTCTTGCTCGGGTGGGGCCTGGTGCGGTGCGAGCGGCAGGGCGACGCGAAGCGATTGGTTATTTCACGCGCCGACGAGCGGAAGTCCCTCGAGTTCGACGCCATCCTGGTCGCCGTTGGTCGGACGCCGAACGTCGAGGGCCTGGGCTTGGACGCGGCGGGCGTCCAGTTCACTCAAAGCGGCGTCACCGTGAACGGCTTTTTGCAGACGACCAACAAGCGGATTTACGCCGCGGGCGACGTGGCCGGACGCTATCAGTTCACGCACGCGGCCGACGCCATGGCCCGCCTCTGCGTGCAGAACGCGCTCTTTTTCGGCCGCAAGCGCTTAAGCCGGCTCGTGGTGCCGCGGTGCACGTTCACGGACCCGGAGCTGGCGCACGTCGGCCTGACGCCGGCCGAAGCCGCTGAGCGGGGGATCGCCCTCGACACCTTCCGCGTCGACCTGAAGGAAGTCGATCGGGCGATTCTCGACGGCGAGGAGGAGGGCTTTGCCGCGATCCACGTGCGCAAGGGGACGGGCCGGGTCGTGGGCGCGACGATTGTGGCAGCCAGCGCCGGCGACATGATCGGCGAGCTGTCGCTGCTTTTGACCTACAACCGCAAGCTCTCGCTGGGTCAACTGGCGAGCGTGATCCACGCCTACCCGACGCAGGTGGAAGTCCTCAAGCGCGCGGCCGACGCCTACAGCCGCACGCGCCTGACGCCGAATGTGGCCTGGGCGTTCAAGAAGCTGCTCCAGTGGCGGCGCTCGTAGCGCCCAGTTCACGACCTGGGCACCCCCCGATCCAGCACAATCGCCACCAGCATGTCGCTCAGCGTGTTCACCGCCGACCGGCAGCGGGCGATGATCCAGTCGATCGAGAAAATGAGCGGAATGGCCAGCACGATCGTCTCCTCCGGCAATCCTACCGAGCTGAGCACGAGCGGCAGCACGATCAGGCCCGCCTCCGGAATCCCGCCGATCCCCACGCCGGCCATGATCGACGCGGCCACGATTCCCATTTGCGCCGAGAAGCTCAGGTGGTAGCCCAGGGCCTGGGCCAGGAAGAGGGCGGCCATCGCGTCGTAGAGAATGATGCCGTCGTTGTTCAGGTTCGTGCCGATGCAGGCGGAGAGCCGCGCCGATTGCTCGGAGACGCCCATCTTCTCCGTCAGGCAGCGGAGCGTGATCGGCACCGTTCCCAGGCTGCTGTTCATCGAGAAGGCGGTGAGAACGGCGTCGGCCCCCTTGCCCAGGTAAACCCACGGCGGCTTTCCGCCCCAGAACCACGCCGCAGCCGGATAGTAAAGGAGCCCGTGGATCGCCAGCCCCGCCACGACGACGACGAGGAAAACCCACAGCGACTGGAAAATGCCCAGCCCGGAAACGCCCACGACCTTGGCCACGACGCAGAGCACGGCCAGCGGCACCAGCTCGACGACCCACAGCAGCATCTGCATGAGGAGGAAGTAGCCGGCGTGCAGGAGCTGCTCGAGCGTGGCGACGGCGCCGCGGTCCACCGCCACGTCGCGCCGACGCACGAACCTAAGCGCGGCCCCGGTCAGGATCCCCAGCAGCACGATCGGGATCACCTCGTTCTTGAGAAACGGCTCGACGAGGCTGGTGGGCAAGTAGCGGGGGATGTTTTTCAGCGGGGAGAGGGAGATGTCGCGGCGGGGGGCGGACGGATTCTCGACGCGCGGCGCGCCGGCGCCTTTGGAGCCCGGGGATTGCGCTTCTGTCGCGACGACCTCCTCGGCGAGCTCTTTCATCCGCCCGCGCCACGTCTCGCCGGGATGAAAGAAGTTCATGATCGCAAGGCCGATCGCCATCGCCACAGCCAGATTGACCGCGCAAATGAAAAACAACCGGCCGACCTGCCGGGCGGGAATGTAGGTGCGGACGATCGAATCGGCGACGGCAAAGAAGATGAGCGGGCCGGCCAGGGCCTTCAGCAGGCTGATGACGGCCAGGCCCAGCGGCTCCATGTCGGCATTTTTGAGGCCGAACAGGTAGGGCCGGTTGCCGAAGGCGACGCCCAAGGCCGCCCCGGCCAGGACGCCGATCACGACGCGCGTCCACAGGGGCCAGCGGAGCGGATTGGCGGTCAATCGAAAAACGTGTGCCCCGTCCATCGGCGGCTACCTGCGTTGGCTGAGGGTGCGGCAGGGAAGGCGCCGCTACGATAGCCGAGGCGCGAGACGAAAGAAACGTCCGCCGGAACCGATGCACCCGCTCGCCGAAAATGCGGCTGCGCCGTAAGATTTCTTAGCGGCGGCGCGCGGACGCGCCGCCGGAAGGTGGGACGCAAAACGCCGTCTAAAGGCGGGACTCCAGCAAGGACTCCGACGGAGGAACGGTCATGAAGCTCCACTTGCGTTACTGTTCGATGTGAGGCTACGAGCCGCAGGCCGTCAGTTTGACGGCCAAAATCCTGGGCAAGTTCAAGCAGAAGATCAAGTCGCTGGAGCTGGAGCCTTCCGGCGGCGGGGCATTCGAGTTTTCGGCCGACGGCAAGCTCTTGTACTCGAAACTGAAGACCGGCAAGTTCCCCGACGAAGAGGAACTGGTGGCCCAGGTCGGCAAGCTTCTGTAGCGGATGCGCCGCCTGAAGGCGGGCCGCCAGCATCGGCCGCCCAAGAAACGATATCGCGGCGCGAAGGCATTCCTCGCGCCGCGTGACGACATCGCCGGCGACCGCCCGAATATGCGCCCGGTAGGACGGCGTTTCCAGGCCGCCGCGGAAAGAGACCGCCTGAGAAGGCCTTTCCCGGCCATCGCAACGCGCGGTCGGATGGGGAGTAGATCCAGGACCTATGGCGCCCGATCCCAAATCACACGATGAGCAGCTTGCCGAGTTGCTCGACGAACTGGCCGAGCGCGTGCGGCAGGGCCAGCCGCCGGACGTCGAAGACGTCGCCCGACAGCACCCGCAGTTCGCGGGCGAGCTGAAACAGCTTTGGGCGGCCGTGCAGATCACCGAGGAGATGGCCAGCGGCGTACACGACTTCTCGGCGCAGCCGGCCCGCCGGCCTGATGCGCCAACGGTTGTTCCAGCATCCCGGCCCGGCGCTCCGTCCGCAAGCGAGTCGCCTTCCGAGTCCGGCAGCGGCCCGCTTTTGCCAAGCAGCTTTGGCGGCTACGAGTTGCAAAAAGAGCTCGGCCGCGGCGGGATGGGCGTGGTTTACGTCGCTCGCCAGGAAAACCTCGGCCGAGTCGTCGCGCTCAAGCGCATCCTCCGCGGCGAATTGGCCGGGCCGGCCGACCTGGATCGATTCCGCGCCGAGGCCCGCGCCGCCAGCCACCTCGATCACCCGAACATCGTCCCCGTCTACGAAGTCGGCGAGGTCGACTTCCAGCCGTTTTTCACAATGCAGTACGTGGCCGGGACGACGCTTTCGTCGCGGCTGGCTGACGGCCCCCTCCCGCCGCACCAGGCCGCGAAGCTGCTGGCGGCCGTGGCGCGGGCAATTCACTACGCCCATGGCCGCGGCGTTCTGCACCGCGACCTCAAACCCTCGAACATCCTCATCGACGAGTCCGGCGAGCCGCACGTCAGCGACTTTGGCTTGGCGAAGCGCGTCGAGGCGGGACAGTCACTGACTCGCAGCGGCGCCATCCTCGGCACACCTGCCTACATGGCGCCCGAGCAGGCTTCCGGCCGCCGCGGCGAACTGGGCCCGGCCACGGACGTCTACAGCCTGGGGGCGATCCTCTATCAGATGCTTACGGGCCGGCCGCCGTTTCAGGCGGCATCGAACTTCGACACAATCCTCCTGGTGCTCGAACAAGACCCGCTGCCGCCGCGGCTGCTGAACGCGCGCGCCGACCGCGACCTGGAGCTGATTGCGCTGCGCTGCCTGCAAAAGCTGCCCACGCTGCGCTATCCGACCGCCGCCGCGTTGGCCGACGACCTCGAGGCGTATCTGAAGGGCGAGCCGATCACGGCCCGGTCGGGGGCCTTCCGCGACGTCATCGCGCGGCTTTTTCGCGAGACGCACCACGCGACCGTGCTGGAGAACTGGGGCCTCTTGTGGATGCTGCACAGCGCGGCGCTTTTGATCATCTGCCTGATCACCAACGGCATGAAGCTGCTGGGAGTGACGGCCGTCACGCCGTACATCGCCCTCTGGACGCTCGGCCTGGGGGCGTGGGCGGCGGTGTTCTGGGCGCTTCGACAACGCGCGGGGCCGGTCACGTTTGTCGAGCGGCAAATCGCGCACCTCTGGGCCGGCAGCATGGCCTCCGTCAGCGTCCTGTTCGTCGTCGAGCGGCTCCTCAACCTGCCCGTCCTGACGCTCTCGCCGGTCCTGGCGATCGTCTCCGGCTGCATTTTCCTGGCCAAGGCGGGCATTCTGTCGGGGCGGTTCTACGTGCAAGCGGTCGTGCTCTTCGCCACGGCGCCGCTGATGGCGATCAGCCGGATCGCGGACTACGGCATCTCGATTTTCGGCGTGGTGTCGGCGCTGTGTTTCTTTCTGCCGGGCTTGAAATACTACCGGCAGCGCCGCGACGTTGGAGTCCCGCCTTCGGGCGGCGAAGAGAAGACCGGCTAAGGAGCGGCCGAAAAATAACTTCCCGAATCGTCGCCTTTCGCTCCGCGAAAGGACGCTCTTTCGGGAGCGAAAGACGACATTTGTTTTTCGTTCGACCCTAAGTCCGGGATTCCAACAGCCTCAGCACCGAAAACTCGTCCAGCGTCACCGTCGTCAGCTCGCCGTCGTCGCGCTTGAGAACGATCAGATCGCTGTAGACCTTGTCGTCGGGATTGCGCGGGTTGTGGAGGCCGTGGCGGCGGCGCTCCGTGCGCACGACCTGCCCCCGCGTCATCGTCCGCCACGTCCGCAGGCCGACCCTCACTTCATGCCCGATCTCGACGCGGTCGCCCTTCTTCAGTCGGGAAAAAAGCTCGCGGCCGGTCGCGGTCGTGGCAGAAGGTTGGGTCATGCGATCGCCTTTGACATCCTGGTGCGTGTCATTCTGAGCGGCAGCGCCATTTTTGCAAGCCCGGTCTTCGCGTCCGACGGCAAGCTTTCACGGCGGCTTCGTTCGCGTCAGCCTGGCTGTTTCTTTTTGTGCTGCGACAACACCGCCAGGGCGGCGCGTTGAAAAGATTTGACACGTTCGCCGCCGCGCGGTCGAATAAGAGCACCCCTCTCGGAATTGTTCGATACGGCGCCGCTGGTTGGCGATCGCAGGCCCCAAGGCGATGCCGACCCGGCACTGTCTTAGCGCTGTCTCACAGAACAGCAGAGAGGTGGATCATGTCTCGGAACAAGATCGTCGGGGTGTTCTGTCTCTTGCTCGCGGCGCCACTGGGGTGTCAAGAGACCGCGCGGCCAACTCTCGTGCCACCGGCGCGTGCCCGCTCGGCAGCAACGACGGCGACCGCGACGGCCATCCTCTCCCCCGCGGACCTCAAGGCCGACAGCGTTCTTCGCGAGGTGGCCGCGATGAACGAGCGTTTTCCCATCCCGGAGGCCGACTACCGCGCCGGCTCCGCTGAGCCGCTGGAATTCGAAAGTGACCGGATCAAGAAAACGCCGACCGGGTACGTCATTGAGCTGCCAAGCGGGTCGCCCGTCCCGACGCCGACGGTCTACCAGCGGCGGTTGTACGTCAGCGGCGGATTCAGCTCGACAGAATACTACTGCTTCGACGCGCGCGACGGCGCGTTCCTGTGGGGCGCGCAGCTTGACGATGACGGGCCGTCCTCGGCAGTGCCGTACCAGGATTCCATCTACCTCGGCTGCGAGTCGTGTACCCTGTTTGCGCTGGACGCCAAGACCGGGAAAATGCGCTGGTCTTGGTGGCTGGGCGACCCGTTGCTCTCGACGCCCATGGTTACTGGCGGCCGCGTGTTCGCGGTCTTTCCGGACGTTGTCGAGTCGGATGAACCGGAAATGGAGGCGGCGCCAAAGGAAGATCCGCAATCCAGCGGCGACCCCGTGCCTGCAAAGCTGGCCGTTCGCGCCACCCACGTGGTTGCTTGTTTTGATGCGGCGAGCGGCACCGTGCTGTGGCGCCGCCGAATCGGCAGCGACTGCATGTCGTCGCCGGTAGCGGCCGGCGGCGACGTGTTCGTCGCCGCACTCGACGGGACCGTCTACCAATTTGCGCAGTCGGACGGGGAACTGCGGTCGGCGCTGGCGATGCGTGCGACGTCGGCGCCGGTCATCGTCGAGGGGGATCTACTCGTGACCCGGCGCGCGGACGCGCCGGGCGACAAGAACATCGCCGAGTGCATTGCGCGGCACGACGCGTCGAGCCATGAGTTGGGCTACGTGGCGGCCCTGCGCTCCGCCCCCTACCTTGACCAGCAGATTCAGCGCGCGTCGCCGTATACGATGAGCGCTTCGCCGTTTGAGAACTCAAACGGCATTGGGGGCGGCTTTGGCGGCGGCTTTCCCAACGTGCCGCCCGAGAAGGTTGGCGAGCAGGGCTTAGCGTCTCCACCGGACACGATTCTGCCGCCGCCCGATCTGCCGACAAAAGGCGCTTCCACGCCGCAGGGGCTGAACGCCGCCGGCGGGGAGAAGTCGGTTCCTGCCGACGCATTGGCCGCGACTCAGCTTCAAGCCGCGGCCAACATCGGGCTGGGAAACGTGTCGACGATTCAGGTTTTCCAGGGTTCGCGGCTGCTGTATGACAACGGCCGGCTCGTCAATTGCATGGGAGACGCCGTGGTGTGCATCGCGGCCAAGACGGGAAAGACCCTGTGGTCGACGAAGCTCGACGGCGAATTGGAAAAGACGGGCGGGCACCTCGCCACGGCCCCGGTCGCTGCCGGCGGATTCGTCTTTTTGGCAACCGTGAGCGGCAAGGTCCTCCAGATCGACCGGGAAAACGGCGCCGTCGCCAAGACCTATGATATCGGCTCGCCGCTTCGCTCTCCGCCCGCGATCGACGACGGACGGATCTACGTCGGGACGCAGGACGGCAAAGTCGTGTGCATCGACACGCGATCGTGCATTGACGGGCTGGCCGATGCTGGGGGCCGATCCGGGCCGCCGCAACATCGCGCCGGCAAAGTAGGCGCGCGATGGTGGAGATTAACCCAGCTCCACCTGCCGCAAGAACTCCTTCGTCTCCGCCCGGCGGGGCGCGTCGAAAACCTGCTCCGGCGGGCCTTCCTCGACAATGATGCCGTCCACGATCACATGCACCTCGTGCGCCGCGCGGCGGGCAAAGCCCATCGCGTGCGTCACGACCAGCATCGTCTGGCCCTCCCGCGCCAGGTCGGTCATCACCGACAGCACCTCGGCCGTCATCTTCGGATCGAGCGCGCTCGTCGGCTCGTCGAACAGAATCAACTGTGGGTGCATGGCCAGCGCCCGCGTGATCGCCACGCGCTGCTGCTGGCCTCCGGAAAGCTGGTGCGGCATGCTCTCCAGGCGGTCGCCCAGGCCCACGCGGTCCAAAAGCGCCCGGGCTTCGGCCACGGCCACCTCTCGCCGTTTACGGAGCACGTGCAGCGGGGCCTCGATCACGTTTTGCAGGACGGAGAGGTGCGGAAAAAGATTGAACTGCTGGAACACCATCCCCACCATCCGGCGCACGGCGTGCAAGTGCTTCGGGCGATGGCCGGTCTCCGGCGTCAATTCCAGCTCGCCGACGCGAATCCGCCCCGCCTGAAACGTCTCCAAGCCGTTGATGCACCTCAGCACCGTGCTCTTGCCCGAGCCGGAGGGGCCGATCAAGACGCCCACGCTTCCCGGCGCGAGGTCCAGCGTGACGCCCTTGAGCACCTCGCGCTGACCGTGGCTTTTCACCAGGGCCTGGACGTGCAGGAGCGTGTGATTGGCGGTTGCCGCGCCAGGGGAGTTCGTCATGCCTTCCGTAGGGTGGGCAACGCCCACCTTCCTTATGCGTTTTGCTCGCGTTTCAGCTTCTTCTCCAAAAACGTCGCCAAAAGCGACAACGGGTAGCTCATCGACAGGTACAAGACGCTCGCCATCACCGCCATCTCCAAGAACAGCGTCGTGCTCTTGGCCGCCATCGAATACTGCTTGGAAAGTTCCTCGACGGCGATCACCGAGCAGACGGCCGTGTCCTTGAAGAGGGCGATGAAGTCGTTGGCCGTGGCCGGGATCACAAGCCGCACCGCCTGCGGCAGGATAATCCTACGCACGGCGAGCATCCGCGGCATCCCCAGGGCCAGGGCGGCCTCGATTTGCCCCTTGGGAATGGCCTGCAACCCCAGGCGAAAAATCTCCGCCTCGTAGGCCGAGTAGTTGATGGCCAGGGCGATCACCCCCGACCAGAACGGAGGAATGCGAATGCCGATCTCCGGCAGGACGAAGAACACCACGAAAAGCTGGAACGCCAGCGGCGAACCGCGGACGAGTTCCACGTAGATCGTAAAGGGCGCCCGCGCCAACCGACCCAACCACGTTGTCCTGCCGCTTCCGCCCAGCACGGGCGAGCTCCACATGCGCACGATCGACACCAGGAGGCCGATCAGGATGGCCAGCGGCATGGAGATGATCGACAAGAGCACCGTGACGCTGGCGGCGATCGCGAATTTCGGAAAGTACGCGACGAGCGACCGCCAAGCGGTCGTCCGGCGCTCGTGCAGACTCGAGTCCCAGGTCTTCCACACCTCCGGCAGCGAGTTCTGCGCAGCGTTCCAAAGGCCGTAGCGATCGTAGATTTGCCTGAGCTTGCCCTCGTCGTAGAGTTCACGGATGGCGCGATTGACCGCTTCCACGCGCGCCTTGTCCTCGGGACGCACGTAGACGACGTAGTAGCCCGGCGCGACGGGCTTGTCCACGACGGCCAAGCTCGGAAACTTTGCGGCTTGGAAGACGTAGTGAGCGAGGATGGGTCCGTCTTGGACGCTTGCGTCGAGCTGGCCGGTCTCAATGCCCCGGAGGCACTCCGTCACGCCGTCGAAGCGGAAGATTTCGCAGGACGCCTCGTATCTCGCCGTGACGTACAAGTCGGCGGCCGACTGCGTAAGGACTCCGATCCTCTTGCGGCGGCCGTCCTTGTAGGGCTGGCCTAAATCGTCCCAGGATCGGGTTTCAGCGTCGTCGCGAAGCACGGCGAGCCCCAGCTCGTAAACGTAATACGGATAACTCGCCAGATACTGCGACGCGCGATCCGGCGTGTATTCATAGCCGTTCAGCACGATGTCCACGTCCTCGCGGCGCAGCACCGACAGAAGCTGGTCCCATTGGCCTTGCACGAACTCCGAGCGGGAGTTGAGCTTGGCCGCCAGGGCGTCGGCCAGCTCGATCTCAAAGCCAATGAGCCGGTCGGGTTCGTCGTCGGGGGAAAAGACGTACGGGGCGCCGCCCTCCTTGTCGGCTCCCCAACGGAGGACTTCCTGCGCCTGAGCTGGCGCGCCAAGGGCCGCAACTGCCATAAGCAGGACGTGCCACGCGAGGATCCAACGCCCAGACGCAAACGCAAGCAGCGGCATAGTTTCAACTCCTGGCGCGCGGTCCGATCGATCGTTCTCGATTTGGCCCGGCGCGGCGTTTTGCCGGCCAAACGGGAAAGCATCGTACCACCCGGCCACGCCGGCGAAAGCGAAATCTCCCTCCCGGTATTTCCCGCCCAATCGCTCTCGCCCGATTGCCCCCCCGGCCAAAGTCGCCTAGCATTTGTCAGAAGCGCTTTTGCCCCCGGCCGTCTCTGGCCAGGGCCGTTTTCTGAGCTTTCGCCTCCGGAGCCAAGCGCATGGCAGCAGCCGACGCTCCCGCCAAGGTCGCCGTCTACTGGGATTTCGAGAACATCCATGCCGGGCTCGTCGACGCCCGGCACGGCGAAGGCGCCTACCGCAAGGACCGCCAGGCCGGCAAGGAAAAGGTCCTCAAGATCGAGGCGGTAATGGACTTCGTGGCCACGATCGGCGACGTGGTCATCAACCGGGCCTACGCCGACTGGCGCTACCTCACCCGCTATCGCAGCGACCTGTTGAAATACTCGATCGACCTGGTGCAGCTTTTCCCGCGCGGGTCGCACGCCAAGAACGGTGCCGACATCCGGCTGGCGCTGGACGCCTTGGAAGACGTGCACCATTTCCCGTACCTATCGCACGTCGTCGTCGTCTCCGGCGACAGCGATTTCATCGGCGTGGCGCAGAAAATCCGCCAGGCCGGCCGCGAGGTCATCGGCATCGGCGTCGAGGACGCCACAAACCCCTACTGGATTCACGCCTGCAACCAGTTCAAGCTCTACCGCACGCTCTTGCAGACGGCGCTCCCCGAAACCGAAGCCCCGCCGGCCAAGGCCAGCCTGACGGAGACGAAGGAGCTGCTCGCCGCGTCCGTGAAGCAGCTCATGGCGCAGACGGGCGAGGACTGGGTGCTCAGTTCCAGCGTCAAGTCGGCCATCCGGCGGCTCAACCCGGCGTTCGACGAAACGCGGCTGGGCTATCGCTCGTTCAAACAGTTCCTTCGCGCCTGCGCCGACGTTGTGAAGGTGAAGGAAGGGACGCACGACCGGATGGTGGCGCTCTTGGAAACGGCGAGCGAGCCGCCCCGCAACGGCGCCGGCGACAAAGCGGCAGAAGCGAGCACTGATTCGGAGCCGGCGGAGTCGGGCGGCGAATCGTCGTCGGAAAACGGCGACGGCGCCGCCCAGCCCAGCGGCGCAAGGCGCTCCCGCTCGCTCCCGCCGCGCGAGCGCTACGAGCAGATCCTCCGCAAACAGCGGATCGAGCTGGGCAGCGGCGGCGAACGGGCCGAGCTGGTGCGTCTCCTCGTGGCCACGTTCGACGCGGCGGCCGAGGGCGTCGTCCCATCGCTCAAGGACGTGTTGGCGGGCGTCGTCGATCGGGCGGAGCAGGCCGCATCGGCCATTTCGCGCGAAACGGTGGACCGGTTCGTGGACCTCGTCTACAAGGCGCGGCAGTTCAGGCTGCTAGGGAAGAAGGGCGTGGCGCTCGTCACCGGCGACGGCGAAAAGGGACTCTCGGCCGAGCTGCAACGATTCCTCATTCAGCGGATCATCAACGAAGCCGCCAAGCCGGTCGACGTCGATGCCCTCGCCGAGCTGATCGCCGACGACATTTCGCCCGCGTCCAAAACAAAGAAACTCGTCGACGAGGTCGTGGAGGCGACCGGACACGGCAAGAAGGGCGCCCATCCGAAACGCGCCGGCAGCGAGAAGTGACCCGGCCACGCGACCCGGCGCTCGCCAGACGCGAAAATCTCGGAGCGCCCCGGGAATATTAGGCCCCCTTCGAGCGTCTCAAGTGTGGCGGCGTTTCGCTTCTCTCTTCGCGTCCGCGGAGTGGTTCCATGCGCGTCACGCTCTCGCTGTCGGTGTTGTGGCTGGCGATGGTCGGCGGTTGCGGCGTGGCGATGGTCCCGCCGAGCGCGTCCGCCCCTGTCGATTTCAGCAGCGTCAAGCGCTCGGAATTGGCCCAGGCGGCTGATGCGCCGGCGGCCGGCGGCGCAGACGCGGCGCAGGCCCTGAAGCGCAAGATCGTCTACAACGCCAAAGTCGACCTGGTGGTCGAGGATTTCTCGGACGTTCCGCAGCGCATCGACAAACTCGTCACGCAATTCAACGCCATCGTGGCCGACTCCAACGTCCGCGGCGCGAGCGGCTCGCCGCGCCGCGGGATGTGGAAGCTGCGCGTTCCGACGGCCAGTTTCGACGCCTTCCTGGCCGAGGTCCGCAAGCTGGGCGAACTGACCAGCGAAGGCCGCAACTCCGAGGACGTCAGCGAGCGCTACTACGACCTGACGGCACGCATCCGCAACAAAAAGCTCCAGGAGGAGCGGCTCCTGAAGATGATGGAGGAGAACGCGGGCAAGCTCGACCAGTTGCTTTCGATCGAGGAGCACGTGACGCGCGTCCGCGGCGAGATCGAGCAGATGGAGGGGCAGCTCCGCGTCCTTTCCGACCTGGCCGACCTGGCCACCGTCACGCTGCAAATCGACGAAGTCAAGGGCTACGTGCCGCCGCAGGCCCCTACTTTCACGGCCCGCGTCGGCCGCTCCTGGAACAACTCGCTGGGCGACTTGAGCTGGATCGGCCAGGGCCTTTCCGTCGGCGTGGTTTACCTCGCCCCGTGGCTGGCGATCGCGGCGATCCCCTTCTACCTCGTCTACCGCGTGCTCAAGCGGGCGCTGCGCAACCTTGTCGATGCGCTGCGCCCGCGGAACAGGCTGGTGACGGACGCGATTCAGCCGGCGGCGTGATACGGTCGCCTTTCGCTCCGCGAAAGAGCGCCCTTTCGCGGAGCGAAAGGCGACTATTTCGGGAAGTTGTTTCTGCGCTCCTTTTACCCGCGCATCTGCCGGCTGAACAGGTACTCGATCAGCGCCTTGTCGAACTGCATGCTCGTGTCCAGCGGCACGTAGTCGATCCGGCTCTGGAAGCACTCCTGTGTGTAGCGCGTGCGAAAGCCCTCGATCTCCTCCAGGTAGTCCGGGCGATAGGCGTTGGCGTCGACCTGCACCTTGTCTTTCGTCTCCGGGTCCTCCAATTCGACCATGCCGGAGAAGGGGAACCGCACCTCGGCCTCATCCATGACGTGAAACAGGATCACGTCGTGCCCGCCGTGCCGCAGGCGGCGCAGGGCCTCGATGACCGGACCTGGATCGGCCAAAAGGTCGGTGAAGATCATTACCAGGCTGCGGTGCTTCAGCATGGCCGCCACTTGCACCAAGCATTTGGCGATCTCGGTCTTCCCCGTCGGCTTCAGGTTCGCCAGCAGGCTCAGCACGTGCCCGATCTGCGTGCGCTTGGAGCGCGGCGCCAGGCTGTGGCGGATTTTTTCGTCGAAGGCGATGAGGCCGCACGGGTCCTGCTGGTGGACCATCAAGTAGCACAGCGCCGCCGCCAGGCAGATCGAGTATTCGAACTTCGTCATCTGCTGCCGGTACGTGTAGCCCATCGACTGGCTGAGGTCCATCACCAGGTAGCCAGTGATGTTGGTCTCGGCCTCGAACTTCTTGACGTAATACTTGTCGGTCTTGGCGTAGACCAGCCAGTCGATGTCCTTGAGGTCGTCGCCGGGCGTGTACTTGCGGTGCTCGCTGAACTCAACGGAGAAGCCGTGGAAGGGGCTGGCGTGCAGGCCGTGCAAAAACCCGCGGACGATGAACTGTGCGCGCAGATCCAGCCGCGAAATCTGGCGGATGACCTCGGGCTTTAGGTACTGCTCGGCAGCGGGCACGGGACGTGGCGATTTTGGATTTTAGATTTTGGATTTTGGATTGGCGGAGGGAGTGCGCAGTGTGGAGTTTGGAGTGTAGAGGTTCTCGCGTTCCACCGCTCAGCCCACATGCCTCAGCCCTACCCCCTCACGCCTCTCCCCTCTTCCCCGCGCCAATGCACAAGTGCAGCACCGCCATCCGGATGTAAAGCCCGTTTGTCACCTGGTCGAGGATCACCGAGTGCGGGCCGTCGGCCACGTCGGGCGTCAGCTCGACGCCGCGGTTGATCGGCCCGGGTGCCATGATGAGGATGTCGTCCTTCGCGCGGCGGAGACGGGCCATGTTCATCGCATAGAGGTGGACGTATTCGCGCACGGACGGGAAGGGCCGCGTCTGCTGCCGCTCGAACTGAATCCGCAAGAGATTCAGCACGTCGCACCGCGGCAGGATTTCGTCGAGGCTGTAGGAAACCTCGACGCCCAGCGTTTCCCATTTCTTCGAGACCAGCGTCGCCGGGCCGCAGACGATCACGTGCGCCCCCAGCTTCTTCAGGCCCCAGATGTTGGAGCGCGCGGTGCGGCTGTGGGCGATGTCGCCGACGAGCGCCACCGTCAGCCCCGCCACTTTCTGCCGGTGCTGCCGGATCGTGAAGATGTCCAAAAGGCCTTGCGTGGGGTGTTCGTGCGGGCCGTCGCCGGCGTTGATGACTGAGCAGCGGAGGTTTTGCGACAGCAGGTGCGGCGTGCCGGGCGTGTGGTGCCGCACGACGATCGCGTGTGCGTGCATGGCCTCGATCGTCTTGGCCGTGTCGATGATCGTCTCGCCCTTGGAGACGCTGCTGGTGGAGGCGGAGAAGTCGATCACATCGCCGCCCAAGCGCCGCGCGGCCAGCGAGAAGCTCGTTCGCGTGCGGGTGGAGTTTTCGAAGAAGAGGTTGGCCGTCGTCGTGCCGGAAAGCACGCTCAGCTTGCGGCCGTCCTGGGTCTGCAAACGGAACCGCTCGGCGTCGTCCAGGATGCGGTTGATTTCGTCGGCGGAGAGGTCTTCCAGGCCCAAAAGGTGCTTGCGGGTCCACAGGGGCTGGACCTGGGTTTGCTGGACCGGCTGGACTTCTGGCTGAAGCTGGATGCTCAACGAACTGCCCTCGCCCGCGGCGGACCGTGCCTGTCGCCTCTAGACGATTTTAGCAGTTGGGGAGGAATGTGCAAACGAAGGATGCCACGTTGCACGACGAGCCGTTGGATTGGACACACGTCCGGTCTAAGAATCCGAAGAAGTAGGGTTGCAATTCTATCGTCCCTGCCGCTAAGGTCGGACGGTATTCTCCACTCGTTTTTTCCCAACAGCGATGTTGCGCTGCAGAACCCGAGTCAAGCTGCTTGGAACGGCCGGCGGCCGAATTCACGTCCCGTTCGTCGAGGTTCGGTTTTGGTGCGGTGATCCTGCCCAGTACGCGCTCACGGCGTTTCGCGTTGACACGGGGGCCGATTACACGCAAATCCCATTGGTCTTCGGAACGAGAATTGGATTGGACGGGGCGACCATTCGAGCTCAAGGCAGGCGGCTCTCCTTTCGTTCGGCGACGGCGCACTCCTACTCGGCCTGGTTGCTCCCTGTAACCTTCGCGCTCAACGATCACCTTGGCGGCTGGGCCGAATGGCGAGGGCAGATTGCATTTTGCGAAGGGATCGCCGACCGCTTGATTGGTCACGTTGGGTTTCTTGAGTTCTTCGACTATGGGCAGCGCGCCGGCTACTTTGAGCTTGAGCCGAAGTCCGGCTTTCCCGGACAATTCCAATGTGCCCTGACGGTCCGGCGCGTGACCACTCGGGTGCAGAACCCGTGAGTCGGTCTGCCGCGAGGCTACAACTGCTCGCCTTCATCGGGCCTCGGAACAGAGTCGATGACAACCTGGGTGTACCGCAGCCCCATGGCGATGATCGCGCGATCGAGATCCTCCGGAGAATTCGCGTAGACGTGCGCCGTGCGGCCGTCGAGACTTCGCGCGACGAGCTGCCCACCGTGTTCCTGCATTTCGCGGATGATTTCCGCGTCGCTGCGCCGACTCATGACGACTCCGTAGGCGTCCGGCAGCAGTTGGGAATCGTCAGTGGATTCCGACGCCCCGGCCGAGGTTTCTCTCTTCATCATCGGCGCTCTCCACCTTACGATGCGCTGAGGGCATTGTCTGCGAGAACGGCTCGTACAGTAATTCTAACCCAGGAGCGACCGTCTGCAAAGAAAGAGGCGGCGGCGTGGGCGCGGAGAAAGAACTCCCCGTGGCTGCAAGCTCCGTACGGCCGGGGAAGGAGGTCCCCGAAATCGCCGTGTAGGCCCAAGACTCGCAAAGCTCGCTTGCAGACCGATTATTCGCCTCACGCCGCCGCCGCGGGGGCGCTAGCCGCCTCCCGCTTGGGCAGCGAGAACTCGATGTGCTTCAGCTCGCCGCTGGGATGCCGGCGCGCGGCTTCCGCGATCGCGTCGCGGAGCGGGTCCAGCGACGCGGCGGGAATCAGGACCGGTAGCTCGATGACCTGCTTCCGCTCGCGGTCCAACAGCGTGATGGTGGCCAAAAGTCCCATAACCAGCTTCTTCTGCAAGCGCCTCGTCGGTCGGTTCCGAAATAGTAGACGCACGAGACCGCCCAAAGGTTCCCGGTGTACCGCGATTTTCTTGCGTAACCTCCGTGCAACTCTCCGAATTCGCGGCGGCGCAATCGCTTCCGCCGTGCACGGCAGCGTAATCGAATTGCTTTGCCGTGGCCGAAGTGCTAGATACCCAGCGACCGACAAAATCGCCGACGCTAGCACCGAGCGCCAAAGGAAAACCGTGACCGGCACCGCGACAACGGACGACGCCCAATCGGCGACATCGGCCCCGGCCGTATCGGAAAACACTCTCCGACGGCTGGTCCGGCTGCACTACGTGCTGGCAATGGTCACGGCCCTGCTCGCGCTGCCGACGGTGCCGCTCTTCTTCGGCGGTTGGGAAGTTCTGCACAACGAAGACCAGCCGCTGTCGCAATGGGCCCTCGACGCCCACCATTTCACCGATCGCTGGTTCCCCGCCAGTCAGGACGCGCCGCTCAAGGCCGCCTGGCTGGTCGCCATCACGGGCGTGGAGATCACGCTTTCCGTGGCGCACGCGGTCTTGCTGTTCTACGTCGGCCGCTGCATCGCGCGGCGCAGGCGGTTCGTGCTCTGCGTGCTTTTCTCGGTCTTCAATGCGACGTACGTGCCGCTTGGGACGGCACTGAGCATCTGGACGCTCGTCGTGCTCTTGAAGCCGCACGTGAAGCGTCTCTTCTTCCCCGCCGCATCGGCCGGCGCGTGTCGCGCGTCGTAACCTCCCGTCTTCGATCCGCGTCCTTCCGTCAAATCCGCGTCATCCGTGTCCCATCCTCCAGCGCCCCGCGACACGATCTTTCTGATACACTGAATCGAGTCTCCCTGACCCAACATGTCCTCAGGGGACTCGCCATGTCCGACGCCTTCCCTCGCCGCCGGCAGTTCACGCTGGCCCAATTGATGGCATCGGTAGCGGTCGTTTGCATCCTGCTCGCAATCGCTGTGGTTGCCGTGCAAAGGAGTTACGACGACGGATATGCCCGCACGCATTGCCTGAACAACCTTCGCGGCCTCATCATCTCCGTCCACAACTATCACGACGCGCCGAACTGGTATTGGACGTTCGGAAGCTGGCACCCAAAGGGCGTCGTACTGTTCGCGGCGGGCGACGCGGCCGTCCGGCAGGTGAAGATCACCACTGACCCGCGCGTTCTCGGCTTCTTTGCCGGCCGGAACGACCGGACGGCGTACACGCTGCCGTAGCAATCGAGTACGCTCGCCTTCCATCCGTGTTTATCTGTCCCATCCGCGTCATCCATGTCCCAACTCCCGCTCGCATCAGTTCCCATGCCCCTCATCTCCGTCGATTCCCCCGACGACCCCCGCCTGGCGCCGTTCCGGCACCTCAAGAGGCACAACGAGACGCGGTGGAGCGGGCTTTTCGTGGCCGAGGGGCTGAAGCTGGCCGAGCGCGTCGTCGCCAGTCGTTTCCCGGTCGTCTCGTTCTTGACGAGCAAGAAATACACGGCGGCGGTCGAGGCGATCGCGCCGTCGGAGACGCCCGTTTACGTCGCGCCGCCGGAGCTTATCGACACGCTGGCCGGCTTCAGGTTCCACTACGGCGTTCTGACCTGCGCGCGGCGCCTCCCCGAGCCGCCGCTGGAAAGCCTCGTGCCACGCGACCGGCCGCGGACGACGATCGTCGTCTGCCCGGACGTGCAAGACCCGGAAAACCTGGGCGGCATCTTTCGGCTGGCGGCGGCGTTTGGCGTCGAGGGGGTCATCCTCGGGCCGCGGTGCCCCGACTGGCTTTCGCGGCGCGTGCTGCGGACGTCGATGGGGGCGTCGCTGACCGTGCCGACGCTGGCTCCGGAAAACCTGGACGCGATCCTAGCTGAACTCCGCGACCGGCACGGCGTCTCGCTCTGGGCCACGGTCGCCGACCCGGCCGGCGAGCCGCTGCGCAGCGCAAAACGCCCCGACCGGCTGGCCGTCCTGTTCGGCAGCGAAGGCCACGGCCTGGACCCGCGTTGGCTCGCGATTTGCAACCGCCGCGTGACGATCCCGATGCGGGAGGGCATGGATTCATTGAACGTGGCGGCGGCGGCAGGGATTGCGCTGTATGAACTGGGTTTCAAAGTCCAGACGGAACGGTGAATGTTTGACCTTTGGGTTCCTTACGTCAGCACTTCGTTGACGACGCGGCCATGCACGTCCGTCAGGCGATAGTCGCGGCCTTGGAAGCGGAAGGTCAGGCGCTCGTGATCGAAGCCTAGCAAGTGCAGCAGCGTCGCATTGAGGTCATGAACGTGGACCGGGTCGCGAGCGACGTTGAAGCCCAGATCATCTGACTCGCCGTGGACGTGGCCGCCCTTCACGCCCGCGCCGGCCAGCCAGATCGAGAAGCAGCGGTTGTGATGGTCTCGCCCGTCGTTGCCGCCGCCCTGGACCATGGGCGTGCGGCCGAACTCGCCGCCCCAAATCACGATCGTGTCGTCGAGCAGGCCCAGCCGCTGGAGGTCCGTCACCAAGGCGGCGCTGGCCCGATCGGTGTCTTCGGCGTTTTTCTGGATTTGCTTCGTCAAGTCGGAGTGCTGGTCCCAGGCCTCGTGGAAGAGCTGCACGAAGCGCACGCCGCGCTCCAGCAGCCGCCGGGCCAAGAGGCAGTTCCTCGCGTAGCTCGATTCCTTCACGTCCTTGACGCCGTAGAGGTCCAGCACGCTCTCGGGTTCGCCGGAGAGGTCCATCAATTCAGGGGCGCTGGTCTGCAGCCGGTACGCCATTTCGTAGCTTTGAATCCGGGCCGCGACTTCCGGGTCGCCGACGTCGGCCAGCGCGATCTCGTTGAGCCGCCGCAGCCCGTCGAGCGACTGCCGCTGCGCCGCGGCGTCGATCCCCGGCGGATTGGAGAGATACAGCACCGGATCGCCGCTGGATCGCAGCGGCACGCCGCTGTAGGCGGTCGGCAAGAAGCCCGCCCCGTAGTTGCTCGCCCCGCCGCTCGTCCCCTTCGCGCTAGTGAGCACGACGTAGCCCGGCAAGTCCTCGCTCTGGCTGCCCAGTCCATACACCGACCAGGCCCCGAAGCTGGGCCGGCCGAACTGCTGCGAGCCGGTGTTCATCAGAATCTGGGCTGGGGCATGGTTGACCGCATCCGTCTGCATCGACCGGACCAGGCAGATCTCGTCGGCGACGCTGGCGGTATGTGGGAGCAGCTCGCTGAGCTCCATCCCGCACCGGCCGTGCCTGGCGAACGAAAACTTCGGCCCCAGCAGCGCCGAGTTGGGCTTGATGAACGCCGCGCGGTAGTCCTTGAGCAGCTCGGCCGGGGGAAGCTGGCCGTTCCGCCTGGCCAATTCCGGCTTGTAATCGTACAGCTCCAAGTGGCTTGGCGCTCCGGCGTGAAACAGGGACACGACCCGTCTGGCTTTGGCGGGGAAATGCGGCGTCTTAGGAGAAAGGGGGCCGGTGCGCGCGGCCGCCGCGTCCTTCGCCAAAAGCGATGAGAGCGCGATCGCGCCCAGGCCAATGCCGCAGTCGCGAAGGAACCAGCGCCGGGTGAGGACGTTCATAAATCGCTCCCGTTCGACGTGCCTTTAGTTCTTCGACAGCGTCTCGTCGAGGTTGAGCAGCACACGGGCCACGAGCATCCAGGCGGCCGCGTCCTGCGGCGTCGTGTTCGGCGGCAGCTCGGGCAGCTTGGATGCGTCGCCGGTCGTGATTTCCCGCGGCGAAAGCCAGCCGTCGGCGATGCGCCGCCTGTGGGCAGCGAGCATCTCCAGCACGGCCTCTTTTTCCGCGGGTTTCGGCAGGCGACTGGTGCAGAGGCGGTAGGCATAGTCCACTCGCTCGGCGTCGGTCGGGCCGCCCTCCTTGAGAATTCGCAAGGCGAGCGCCCGCGAGGCCTCGACGAAGATCGGCTCATTGAGCGAGACCAGCGCGGCGAGGGGCGTATTCGAGCGCGGGCGCCTTGCGCAGGAAAAGTCGGCGTTGGGAGCGTCGAAGCTCATCAGCACGGGGTCGGGCATCGAACGCTTGCGGAAGACGTACAAGGCCCGGCGATAGCGCTCCGGTCCGGTGGCGGGGACCCAGTAGGTCGGTTTAAAGAAGTTGTAATCGAGCACGGTTTGCGGCACGGGCGGGAAGATGCTCGGGCCGCCGACCTTTGGATGCAAAAGGCCGGAGACGCCAAGCGCGACGTCGCGCACCACTTCCGCTTCGACCCGGAAGCGGGGCCCCCGCGCCAAGAGGAGGTTGCGCGGATCGCGATCCAGGAGCTGCGGGTTCAGGGACGAGCGCTGCTGGTAGGTCGCGCTCGCGACGATCGTGCGGATGAGTTGCTTGTGGCTCCAGCCCCGATCCATGAACTCGACGGCCAGCCAATCGAGCAGGGCAGGATGCTCGGGCAAGGGGGCCCGCGTGCCGAAGTCTTCGGGCGTCTCGACCAGTCCCATGCCGAACATCGCCTGCCAAACGCGATTCACGGCGACACGCGCCGCAAGGGGCGAACGTCGATCCGCCAGCCAGCGAGCGAAATCCAGGCGCGTGGAGGCGGGCACCGAGTTCGGTGACGGGGATCGACCGACGGCACCCTCGGTTGAAGGCGAGGCGGGAGCGGCCGCTTGGGCCGCCGTCAGCGGGTGGAAGACCGCCGGCACGTGCGGCGCGATGTGTTCCTGCGGCCGGTTCCACGCGCCGCGTTCCAGCCGATGCGTCGGCCGGACGTACTCGTCGCGGCGCTCTGCGAGGTGCAGCACCGAAGTCATCGCCTCGGGATACTGGCTCCAGAGCGATTCGGCCTCGGCATTCAGCGCCGCCAGCTCCGGGACGCTCGCGCGCCACGCCGCGAAGATCTCGGTTTGTTGCCGCGGCGTGCGTTTTTCCGGCGGCGTCCGCATGGCCAGGATCGCGGCGTAAGGCGTCCCGTCGACCTTCGCGTCGGGAGACGTCGTGAGCGACACGCGGAAGCGGCCGACCATCACGTTCTTGACGCCGTTGTCATCGCCGCCGTGATTCGTGCGCAGCGAGATCTTGAGCTTCGTCCCCTCGGGCAGATCGAGCGGCCGCTCGAATTGAGCGACTGCGACGGAATCCGTGTTTCGGCGCCCCGGGCCGCGGTCCGCTCGCCACGCTGTGTCGTCGCTGCCGTCGACCAGGAACGCGGCTGGCCCGCACGTGCGCTTGGTGTCCTTGTCCTTCGACTTGTTCTCCCATTCGGGCTCCAGCTTGTGCTCGGGCTCGGCGAAGTCCGCCGTCGCGCTCGCCAGCTTGAGCCGTTCCCATTTCATGTCGCCCGGCCGCTGGCTCTCGACGACGAGTTCGGTCAATGCCCACGTGCCCTTGAAACTCCGGCCCGGACCTTCGAACGGCAGGTCGCCGTGCCGCAGGATTTCCAGGCGAAGGGCGGTGGCGCCGGTCCGCTTCGGCTCGGCGATCATGTAGACGTCGCCGACGATCGTCTTGTGCCCGAGAGTCAGGATGGAGTTGTCGGCCAACGATACGGGGTGATTCAGCTCCGTCGACGAGTGCAGATCGACGGCTTCGACGACTTGCCAGTGGAAGGCGTCGTGCCGCCCCAACTCGCCGGCTTCCCACGGCGCAAGCCTCTGTTGCCAATCCGGGATTTGCTCTCGCACGCGGGCGTCGTTCCGGGCGAGTCCCGCTCGAACCGCGGCGATCTTGTCGAGCTGCGGCTGCGAGTACACCCAGGACTGGGCCTCGTAGGTGTTGTTCAGAAACGCGAACATCCCGTAGTACTCGGTTTGCGCGATGGGATCGAACTTGTGCGTGTGACACTGAGCGCATTGCACCGACAAGCCGAGCACGGCTTTGCCGAGGCAGTCCATGCGGTCGAACATCGCCTCCATGCGAAACTCTTCGGGAATGATGGCCCCTTCCTCGTTGATCATCCCGTTGGCGAGGAACCCAGTGGCGACGACGGGCGGAGACGCCGTTCCCGGAACGAGCAGCGTTGAACCTTCCACGTTCTCCAACAAGTCCCCCGCCACCTGCTGAATGATGAACTGGTCGTACGGCAGGTCGCGGTTGAAGGCGTCAATCACCCAATCGCGCCAGGCCCATTGCTCGCGCGGCAGGTCCTTTTCGTAGCCGTTGCTGTCGGCATACCGGGCGGCGTCCAGCCAGTGCCTGGCCCACTTCTCCCCGTAATGCGGGCTGCTAAGCAGGCGATCGAGGAGCGCCTCGATGGCCGCCGGGCGGTCGCGCTTTGCGGCCGCGACGAACTCATCGACCTCGCGCGGCGACGGAGGCAGGCCGATCACGTCCAGGTAGATTCGGCGACAGAGCACGTCCGGCGGCGCGGGCGGCGACATCGACAGCCCTTCGCGATTGAGCCTCTCGGCCACGAAGGCGTCGATAGGGCTTTTGATCTCGGTCCCTGCAACGCTCACCTTCGGCACGGCAGGCGGGAGCGGCGGAACAAAGGCCCAATGGACGGCATAGGGCGCTCCCTCGGCGATCCAGCGCTCGAGGGTCTTGATTCGCTGAGGGGTAAGCGGCTTTTTCGCGCTCGGCGGCGGCATGACGACGTCGGGATCATGCGACGAGGTCCGCCTCACCAATTCGCTCGCCTCGGGCTTGCCCGGCACGATCGCCGTCGCCCCGGATTCCAGCTTTTCGACCGCCGCCTCGCGCGCGTCCAGCCGCAGGCCGTTCTCACGCACCGCGGCGCCATGACACTTAAAACAATGCTCCGCCAGGATCGGCCGCACGTCGCGTACGAAGTCAACCTCCGCGGCGCCAGCGGGCGCGGCTGCGGGCCAAAGAAGCAACAAGGCCAAGCGAAGGAACGTTGACCGATCAACGATGAACGTCGAACGTTGAATGGCTGCGCCTTCGGCAACGGAGGTTGGGCGTACGATGGTCGCGGCTCGAGGCCGGGAGAAGGTCGAAGGTCGATCATCGAGTGATGAACGGCGAACATGACGCTCAGGGCGGCTTGCGCGAGCCGGCACATTCATCGGTCTTTCCCCTGTTCAAGTTCGACGTTAAGTTCAACGCTGCTGTTGAAGTCGGCCGCTTTTGATCATATCGTGGCCACCCGTCCGCCAGCTAGGTCCCGGCCCTCGCCAACTCGCCCATGAGCCAGGCGAGCCGTTTATTTGGCGGCACTGGTGGTCGTGGGCCTCACGCGCCGGTGCCACGCGGCAGACACACGCGCGCCGCTAAGCGTCGTCTTCATCCTGGCCGACGATCTCGGCTGGGCGGAAATCGCGCCGTACGGCAGCACGCTCCACGACGCGCCGAATCTCAAGCGCCTCGCGGAAGGGTCCGTGCGCTGACGAGGCTGCGACTCGACCCGGCGAACGCTCCTGGCGAAATCCGCATTGAGGTTGTTCGACCCAAGGACAAGGATGGCAACACGCTCAAGGCTTGGACGTTCGCCAGCCCGGAAAAGAAGTGACGCGGCGGTCCTTTAATCCAACGCGATGACGCGAGACTTCCTCACGAAGTCGGGGTCGATTCGCACTCCGCTCAGGTGGACCCACTTTGTTGGACCAAAAATGCCCCGGTATTTGGTATGGATCTCCAACTAACCCCGGCCCCCCCCGGGGGGGGCCGGGGTCGCCGCGGCTTGCG
>JACOUI010000145.1 GCA_016177915.1 Planctomycetia bacterium | reverse complement strand
TATTTCGAAGTGGCCTGCGGCGTCCTGGTGATGGTGACGCTGGGGCGCTGGCTGGAGGCGGCCGGGCGGTCGAAGGCCGCGGCGGCGCTCGATGCGCTGACAAAGCTCCTGCCCGATCGGGTGGTCGTCGTTCGCGACGGCGCGGAGCAGTCGGTTCCGATTGGGGAAGTGGCGGCCGGCGACGTGCTGCGCGTGCTGCCGGGCCAGCGCCTGCCGGTCGACGGCGTCATCGAGCGCGGCGCGGCGGAGTTCGATGAGCAGATTATCACCGGCGAAAGCCAGCCGAACTTCAAGGAGCGCGGGCAGACGGTCTATGGCGGAACGCTGAACCTGGACGGCGACCTGCTGATTCGGGCCACGACGGGCGCGGGGGAGGGAATGCTGCGGCGGTTGGTGGAGGCCGTCGAGCGCGCCCGCGCGACGAAAGGCGCCTATCAGCGACTGGCCGACCTCATCGCGCGGTGGTTCATCCCGGTCGTGACGGCGATCGCCCTGGCCGTCTTCGCCTGGCACGGAGTGCGTCACGGCTGGGAGCGAGGGTCGCTGGCCGGGCTGGCGGTCGTGCTCATCGCCTGCCCGTGTGCTTTGGGGCTGGCGACGCCGCTGGCCGTCTGGGCGGCGATGGGAACAGCAGCTCGCTCGGGTGTGCTCATCCAGTCCGGCGACGCGCTGGAGCGGCTGGCCGGCGTGCGGGCCGTTTGTTTCGACAAGACGGGGACGCTGACGACCGGCACACCGCAACTGGCGGAGATGATCGTCGCCAATGGTGCGACTCGTGCGGAGGCGTTGGCTCGGGCCGGGGTGCTGGCGCGGGCGTCGACGCACCCGCTGGCGGCGGCGATTGCTCGAGAGGCTGACCGGTCGGCGACTCCAGTTGCGGAGGGCGTTCGCAGTTTGGCTGGGCGCGGGATGATTGGGACGATCGCGGGGCGGGCGACGCTTTTGGGTTCGCCGCGGCTGATGGAGGAGTCGGGCTGCCGTATGCCGCCAGTGCTGCGCACGGCAACGGAGAAGCTCCACGAGCGCCTGATGCCGGTGGTATGCGTCGGCTGGGGCGGCGCGGTGCGCGGCGTGTTCGGATTGACGGAAGAATTGCGGCCAGCGGCGCAGGATTGCGTTGCCGCCTGCGGCGAACTCGGGCTGCACGTGGCCGTGCTGACGGGCGATCACGCGGCGCGGGCCGCCGCCCTCGGCCGGCAACTACGCGTGCCGGTGACGGGCGAGCTGCTGCCCGACGACAAGCTGGCAGCGCTGCGGGAGCTGCGCGGCGCGCGGGGAGCGGTGCTGATGGTGGGCGACGGGGTGAACGACGCGCCCGCGCTGGCCGGGGCGGACGTGGGAGTTGCGCTCGGGTGCGGGGCCGATGTGTCGCGGCAGTCGGCCGACGTCTGTCTGACAGGCAACGATCTCTCGCGGATCGCCTGGACGGTCGGCCTGGCGCGGCGCACCGTGCGCACGATCCGGCAGAACCTTTTCTGGGCGTTCTTCTACAACTTGTTGGGAATCGCCCTGGCGGCGGCTGGCTTGCTCAATCCGATCTGGGCCGGGCTGGCGATGCTGGTGAGCAGCTTTTTGGTGGTCGCCAACTCGCTACGGCTGACGCGGGACGAGGGGGTCCGGCAGACGGCGGCGATCGTTGCGCCGACGGACGAGACGGCAGAGAAATCCGTGCCGCGCCGGGCCGTGCCGGCGGTGGAGGCGGGCCATGCTGCTTGAACTGGTGCTCACGTTTGCCGGAGGCGCGCTGGGCTCGTCGCACTGCGTGGCGATGTGCGGATCGTTCGCGCTGTCGGTCGGCGCGCGCGCCAAATCGTGGCGCCACAATCTTGCCAGGCAGTTGGTGTTCAGCCTCGGGAGAGTTTTCACGTATTCCGCCGCCGGGGCGGCCATCGGCTACGGCGGCACGCGCCTCGTGCAGGCGCTGCCCGTGACGCACGTGCAGACGGTGCTGGGCGTCGTGGCAGGGCTGGTGCTGGTGACAATGGGCCTGGCGTCTGCGGGCGTGCTGCCCTGGCGGCGCGTGGCCGGCTCGACCTCGCCCTGCCTGGCCGGCGGTTTCCTGCGACCCTTCCTCACCGCGCCCGGCTGGGCGAGCGCGTTTCTTGCGGGCGTGTTGACGGGCTTTTTGCCCTGCGGCCTCGTGTACGCCTTCCTCGCGCTGGCGGGAAGCTCGGGCAGCCTGTGGAAGGGCGCGGCGCTGATGGCGGCCTTCGGCGCCGGGACGGTGCCGCTCTTGTCGGCCGTGGGATGCGGTGGGTCGCTCCTGTCGCTGGCGACGCGGCGGCGAGTGTTTCATGCCGCCGCCTGGTGCGTGGTGCTGACGGGCGTGCTGGCGATCGCGCGGGGGATGATGGTTTGGCTTCTGCCGCCGGAACTGGCGGCGGGGTGCCCGTTGTGCCAAATGTGATCGGGGCCGGCCGAGCGACGCGCGGGGCGCGGCTCATTTTCGCGCTCCAAACCGCAATTGACCGTATCCGCCAGGCGGAATAAAACGCACGTAGAGTCCCCCTTCTCCCCTGGGAAATGCCGCTTTTATGGCCAAGAAACTGCGAAAACTCTCCTCCTCCAACGGCGCCTCGAAAGCACCCGTTAAGCTCACGCCGCGCGACAAAGCCACCCGCGGCAAGCTGCTCTCCGTGGCCGAGAGCGTGATCGCGGCCGCCAAAAAGAAGCGCGAGCCGGCCGTCGCTGTCCCCCTGCGCTCCCTCTCGAACGTGAAGTACAACCGCATCAAGCGGATCATCGAGATGGGCAGCGCCAAGAGCGAGCGGGGCCTGTTCAACCTGTCGCAGGCCAAGAGCTACATGCAGACGGTGCTCGTCACCAGCGGCTGCAAGCGGCTCATCGACCAGGCCAAGACGACCAGCATCCGCGGTCTCTTCTACCTCCTCAAGCACACGATCTCCGGCACAAAGGAGGAAACGTTCGCCGACCAGGACGAGTGCGACCCGATCATCGAGGACGTCGAGGTGCTTTTGGAATCGCTCCGCGAGGAGCTGCACCTCTATGCCAAGAAGGCGGGCGACCTGGTGGGCGACATCGTCATCGTCGACCGCGGCGACGAGATCGACTGCTCGCGGATGGGCTCGGGCGGCTACGGCATCCCCTCGATCGTGGAAGAACAGTTCGTGCAGTTCAAGAATTGCAAGGCCAAGTTCATCCTGCACGTCGAAAAGGACACCGTCTGGCAGCGGTTCAACGAAGACAAGTTCTGGCGGAAGCACAACTGCATTTTGACGCACGGCGGCGGCCAGCCCCCGCGCGGCGTGCGGCGGCTCTTGCACCGGCTGCACAACGAGCTGAAGCTGCCGATTTACTGCCTCTTGGATAATGACCCCTGGGGGTACTACATCTACAGCGTGATCAAGCAGGGTTCGATCAACCTGGCGTTCGAGTCGAAGCGCATGGCCGTGCCCGAGGCGCGGTTCGTGGGCCTGCGGAGCAAGGATTTTGTGCGGTGCGGTTTGTCGGAGAGCGTGCAGATCAAGCTGAACGACCAGGACAAGAAGCGCGCCGACCAGATCGCCGGCTACCCGTGGTTCACGAGCAAGAAGGGTTGGCAGCGGGAGATCGCGCTGATGAAGAAGAACGACTTCAAGCTGGAGGTGGAGGCGCTGATCAGCAAGGACATCAGCTATGTGACGGAGGTTTACGTTCCGGAGCGACTGGAGGAGGAGGACTGGAGGGAGCTGGAGGGGTAAAGGATGGAGAATTACGGCCAGAGGCGATCCTCTTTCAGTCGCCGCAGGATTACGTCGGCCGAGACGTGGAATACGTTCTTCCCAATGTTGGCGCAAATCGGCCTCATCCAATCCGCGTCGGTGTCACGCAAAGAGATCCCCGCCGCCGCCGCGCTCTTCTCAGCCTCCAAATAAGCTCTCGTCAAGGGTTCCTCCGGCACGAGAATCAAGCCCGCGAGCCAGTACGCCTGTCGCTCAATGAGCGTGTACTGGTCCAGCGGAATCGACGCCACCACATTCTTCCACTCGGCGAGGTTCGTGAACTCGAGTTGCTGGAAGATGTCGCCGTGAACGATCCGATGGGAAAGCTCATGGGCAACGCTAAACCGATACCTGAAGTACCGCTTGCGAAAGACCCACTCATCGACGTAAATCTCGGACAAGTCGCTGCTGATCGCCGATTCGATCTCAAATGCGCCCTGCATACCTGGAATCGGCACGATGTTCATGCCGAAGCCTTTGTCGGCAATCCTGTCGATTGGCACAGGCAGCGCCCCAGTCACGTGGTAATCAGCCAGGAACTTTCCTGCGATACCCCTTAGTTTGTCCAAGGGGAGCCACGGAGCTTTGATCGGCACGGCTACGATCTCCGTATCTTCTCGATCAGTTCATCCAACTTCGCAGGCGAAACCGCCGAACCCCTCAGAGTCCTGAAAAGCAAGGGGAGCTTTCCCAGCAGTTCCTCATCGGACAGGAGGTCCTTTGGCAATTGACCATGCGCTGCGGCCGCCAGATCGAACAATTCCAGCCAGTCTTCGGAATCGCGCTTCAGTTTCAGGGCGACCGCGTATTTTTCCAGCAGGTCGCCCCGCTGGGGAGGGTTGAGCATCCCCCGTTCAAGGCGGCTGTAGTTTCCCGGGTCAAAGCCGTTCTCCAAGCAAAACTCCCGCAGGGTCTTGTCCAGTGCCCTGCGGTGTTTCTTGAGCAGTTCCCCGAAAGCGTGTGCGCCCATTTCGTCACCACGGGAAGCGTCGTAAGACTCAAGGCTGTTGTATTTATTGTACAACACTCACTACGAACGGCAAGCCGTGTTAGTGCGAATTCCCTGGATTGTCTGGCACAAGCGTGCGATCGCCGGTGGGCTATCGCCACGGCGCGCTGTTGGCCCTTGCAACCATGTACCCGGCCAGCGACGACCCGTACCGGCTTTGGGCTAATGCCTGGTTCCCGTAGCAGCTCTGCCGCGAAGGGCTTTGTCGAGCGTCTTGCCAAGCGCGTCCAGTCGCCGGCGCCGCTCTTCGTACTCGTCGTCGGGAATCGTGTCCAGGAAAACGTCGATCTCTTCGCCGTTCTTTGCCAGCTTCCACGCCCTATGGCAGTCTCTCCGTTCCCCTCAGGTCCCAGCAAGCGGCTGCTGCCGGGCCCTGCGCGCGCCAAGGGCAGCGGCCGCTTGCGGCTGGGACATGCGCGCGAAAGTCGACTGCTTGGCGGCAGCCGCGGAAGGTGGTAGAGGAGGTGCAAAAACACGCATCGCCTCGTGACGAATCCCTCGTACCATCGCTTGACGATTTGACGAGACTCTCGCACGAGGCGACGCGCTTTGGCCGACAGACGAATCACTCAGATGTTGACGGCCTACGTCTCG
>JACOUI010000144.1 GCA_016177915.1 Planctomycetia bacterium | reverse complement strand
TGGGCGGCCTGGCGACGATCGAGGAGCCGGAGTCGTTTCTCCCGGTGGAAAGCGAAAGCGAGCTACGGCCGCGGGCGAAGATCTTCATCGCCCTGGCCGGTCCGGCGGCGGGGTTCCTTCTCGCCGGCGGCTTGATCGGCGCGCTCTATGCCTGCCGGTTCGGCTTCGAGATCCAGTGGGGCCGGCCGATCGGGATCATTCCCGTCCTCGGATCGCTGTGGGACAAGAATGCTGCGTTGGCCTACCTCGTTTTCGATCTCTTGTTCATCAACATCTTCTGGGGCGCGATGAATCTCCTGCCGGTCTATCCGCTCGACGGCGGGCAAGTCGCCCGCGAGCTGTTCTCGCTCGGCAATCCCCGCGCCGGCCTGGAAAAGTCGCTGCTCCTGTCGACGGTGACGGGCGCGGTCGTGGCCGTGCTCGTGCTGACGCAACTGGGATTCCCGGAGGGGATCCTGCCGGCCTTGATGTTCGGCCTGCTGGCGATTGCCAGCTACCGCGCCTTGACGCAGGTTCGCGCGATGGGGGCCGGCGGGGCGGGCTACTACGGACCGGAGGCCGACGACGACGATTGGTGGAAGAAGTGAACGCGCATCCCTCGCCCGCCGTCGAAGCCGCTCCCACGTCCGCGCGATCGCTCGGCGGCGACGACACGGCCTGCACCGCCCGCGTCGTGCTCCTGGGCGCCAGCAACTTGACGCGCGGCATCTCGACCGTGGCGGCCTTGTCGCAGGCGACGCTTGGCCGGCGCCTCGAAATCTTCGCCGCCTTGGGTCACGGCCGCTCGTTCGGCCTTACGAGCCGGCTGCTGGTGCGCGGGCTGCCGGGAATTCTGCAATCCGGGTTGTGGAAAGCGCTCGATGAGAGGCCGGCGGCCAGGACGTTCGCCCTGGTGACGGACGTCGGGAACGACCTGCTCTACGGCGTGCCGCCGGAACGGACGATCGAGTGGGTGGCCGAGTGCCTCGACCGGCTGGCCGGGCACAACGCGCGGACGGTCCTCACGCTGCCGCCGACGTGCAATCTCGTGGGCCTGTCGAAGGCGCGGTACTACTTTTTCCGCACGGTCTTTTTCCCCTCCTGCCGGATTCCTTATGAGGAGATGGTCCGCCGGGCGGCCACGCTCGACGCCGGGCTGCGGCGACTGGGCGCAGAGCGCAGCTTGCCCACGCCCGAGCCGCGGGCCGAGTGGTACGGCCTGGACCCGATTCACATCAAGCTGCGCAAGTGGCGCAGCGCTTGGGGGGCGCTGCTGTCGTTGTGGTCGGACGAGGCCGCGCCGAGCGCGGGCCCTTCGCTGCGGCGCTGGCTTTACCTGCGCTGGCTCGCGCCGGAGCGGCGGACGATATTTGGCCGCGAGCGCACGCGCCCCCAGCCGGCGGGAAAGCTCCAGGGCGGGGGGACGGTGTGGTTCTATTGAGCGTGGAGCGGGAAGTTCGAAGTGCGGAATGCAAGATGGCGATCCAACTGGCGCGATGTTCGTCGGCCAGCCTGGTATATTGTCGAGTGGGTACTCGCCATCTGGATTCAGAATGAACCGCAGTCATGGAGGACGCCGAAATGACAGTGCAAGGCCTGCGCGTCTGTTTGACGACGGCGGCGATCAAGCTACGTTACCGTCCCAGCGTCCTCTTGGACGAACGTGGGATCGATGAATTTCTGGCGTCGCTGGACGATTCTGACGACGGACCCCGCGAGATCTGCGCCAAGGCGATTGGCCGCCTCACGCACACACCCACGACGTGGGTTGACGAGTGCATCTGTCTTGGCGTCGTTCTGTTCCTCGACCGCAACGTCGGGAACCCCGCAGGAGACGTCGCACTTCAGCGCCTGAAGGACCTGGTCCAACTCGTGAAATCCGGGGCATCTCAAGCGGCGGCACTCGCCTGGGCCCGGAGTTGGTACCCCTAGGACTGGTTTGCAAAGAAGAGCTTTGTCTTCTCGCCCAGCTTCGCAGCGTCGGCGTGGAGTCGCTCGTATTCATCCGGCGACAGCAGATCGGCGTAGATGTTCAACTCTTCGCCGTCTTTGGCGTCATTCCACGATCGCGAGTCGACGTGGCTCTGGTCGCTAACGCGCTTGGCCGTCTGGCCGGAAACTTTCTCAACAGCAGCGCGAATCGCGTCGACTTCATCCGGCGCCAGGGGCGACAGCTCGGAAGCTTTCGGCGTCAATTCGCAGCGAAGCGCGACGCAGTCTCCCTTTTGGACCGTCCCAAGATGGAGAATGTGCTCTGCCACGAGTTCACCCAGGAGGGTGTCGGCATCATCGATTCCCGGTCCGTAAGGCATTCGGACAATGGGCCAAGTCGTCAGGCAACCGCTGTGCTTTCGCGCAAACTCGAGGTGAGCGTAATAGAACGCCTTAAAGAGGTTGGTCTTGTTTTCGAATGTGCCACCCGAGGAGCGCACAATCTCCACGATGACGCGTTTGGCTTTCTGCTTTTGCTTCAGGCTTGGCATCGTGGTTCCACCTGGCTTTGGTGGAGTCAGGCTGGCCGGCACGTCGCAATCGACCCCATGAAGTATTCGCCGCATGTGTACGGATGTCAACTCGCGGGCATCTTCCATTACACAGCAGCGGCGGCGTTTCGTCAATGCGAAACTAAAAATAAACTAAATTGTGGGTGTGCAAGTCACCCTCCCCGGGCCAAGCGGCGGCGCTCCCCATCTGGAATCGCACCAAAACTCGCTCGTTCGAATCGCTTGCGCTCATTCATCCGTCACGCACCCCTCCGACGCCGAGCTCACGCTGCGAATGTATCGCGCCAAGACGCCCCGCGTCGCCTTGTAGGGCGGGGCCGTCCAGGCCTTCCGCCGCCGCGTCAGCTCCGCAGCCTCCAGACCCACCTCCAGCGCGCTCCGCTGGGCGTCGATCGTGATCGTGTCGCCGTCTTTTACAAGCGCGATCGGCCCGCCCACCTGCGCCTCCGGCGTCACGTGCCCCACGATGAACCCATGCGAGCCGCCGGAGAAGCGCCCGTCCGTAATCAGCGCCACGTCCGAACCCAGCCCCGCCCCCATGATGGCGGAGGTCGGCGTGAGCATCTCCGGCATCCCCGGCCCGCCCTGCGGACCTTCATATCGAATCACCACCACGTCACCCTTGACAATCTGCTTCCCCTCCAGCGCATGCAGCATCTCCTCTTCCGAGTCGTAGACCTTGGCCGGCCCGGTGAATTGCGTGCCCTCCTTGCCGGTGATTTTGGCGACGGCGCCTTCGGGCGCGAGGTTGCCGCGGAGGATGCGGATGTGGCCGGTCTTGTTGATCGGGTGTTCCAGCGGGCGGACGATCTCCTGGCCGGCGGCGAGGCCGGGCAGGTCGCGCAGGTTTTCCGCGACGGTGCGGCCGGTGACGGTGAGCGGGCGGCCGTCGAGGAGCCCTTTTTCGAGGAGGTATTTCATGACGGCGGGCGTGCCGCCGACGGCGTGCAGGTCCTCCTCGACGTACTTGCCGCTGGGCTTGAGGTCGGCCAGGTAGGGGACGCGGTCGCTGACCTTTTGAAAATCGTCGATCGTGAGCGGCACGTTCACCGAACGGGCCATGGCGATCAAGTGCAAGACGGCGTTCGTCGAGCCGCCCAGGGCCATCACCACCGTCATCGCGTTCTCAAACGCCGAGCGGGTCATGATGTCGCGCGGCTTGATATCGCGCTCGAGGAGCACGCGCACGGCCGCCCCGGCGCGGCGGCATTCTTCGCGCTTCGCCGGATCGGTGGCCGGGATGGACGAGCTATAGGGCAGCGACATGCCGAGGGCCTCGATGGCGCTGGCCATGGTGTTGGCGGTGTACATGCCGCCGCAGGCGCCGGCGCCGGGGCAGGCCTTCCGCACGATCTGCCGCCGCTTCTCCTCCGTGATCGACCCCGCCAACGACTGTCCGTAGCACTGGAACGCCGAAACGATGTCCAGCTTCTCGCCGTTGAGGCGCCCGGCGCGGATCGTGCCGCCGTAGACCATCAGCGCGGGGCGGTTGAGGCGGCCCATGGCCAAAAGACAGCCGGGCATGTTCTTGTCGCAGCCGGGAATGGCGACGAGCGCGTCGTACCACTGCGCGCCCATGACCGTTTCGATCGAATCGGCGATCAGGTCGCGCGAGGGGAGCGAGTAGCTCATCCCCTCGGTGCCCATCGAGATGCCGTCGGAGACGCCGATCGTGTTGAAGCGCATGCCGACCAGGCCGGCCTCGTGGACTCCTTCCTTCACGACGCCGCCCAGCTCCAAGAGGTGCATGTTGCAGGTGTTGCCCTCGTACCAGACGCTGGCGACGCCGACCTGCGGCTTTTGCATGTCCTCCTCGGACAGGCCGGTGCCATAGAGCATGGCCTGGGAGGCGCCTTGCGACTTGGGCTGCGTGATCCGGGAGCTGTATTTGTTGAGGGGCATTTTTGGAGTGAGTGGCTGGTTGTTAGTGGCTGGTGGCTGGTAGGGAGATGGGAAGGACAGGGAACAGGAGGCAAGAGGCAGGGGGAAAGGGTCTTTGGTAACGCGCAAGCGCGTGTTCCTCAAGCCTCACACGTCACGCCGCACCCCTACACCACGCGGCGGAGGCCGATCAGGCAGAGGTCGTCGGACTGGCGGTGCTGGCCGACGAAGGCATGCACATCGTCGAGGACGGCCTTGAGGACTTCGCGGACGTCGTCGCGGGGGGCGCCGGCGAGCTTCGCCCGCAGCCGATCGACGCCGTAGGGTTCTTCGTCGGAGTTTTTGGCCTCGTGAACGCCGTCGGTGAAGAGCAGCAAGCACTCGCCCGGCGCGAGCCGCAGGGCCTGGTCGAAATACGCCGCCTCGGTGAAAAAGCCCAGCGGAAACCCCGAGCCGGGCACGGCCACCGTCTCGACGGACCCGTCGGCGCGGCGGAGGAGCGGCTCGGGATGGCCCGCGCTCACGATCCTTAGCTCGTGCGTTTTGGGGTCCAGGAGGGCCGCCAGGAGCGTGATGTGTTTTCCTTCCTGGCTGACGGCCAGGACGCTCTCGTTGAGCCGGCCGATGGCGGCGACGGGGTCCGGCTCGTGCACGAACATCTGCCGTGTCTCGTTGGCGAACCGCGCCATCAAGAGCGCCGCCGAAACCCCCTTGCCGGAGACGTCCGCCACGACGACCGCCAGCCGGTCGCCGGGCAGGTAGATGTAATCGTAGTAGTCGCCGCCGACCTGCTCGGCCGGATGGTAGACGTCGCAAAACTGGTAGCCGGCGATGACGGGCGGCCGGCTGGGCAAGAGCCCGCGCTGGATCCGCCGCGCCACGTCCAGCTCGTGCTCGATCCGCCGCAGCTCCTCCTGGGCCTTCTGTTCACGGAGGGCGACTTCGTGGAGCCGGGCGATCTCGATGAAGGTGCCAAGCTGGCGGGCGACGCAGGCCAGAAGGTCGAGGTCTTCGTCGCGGAAGCGCGCCTTGCGGTTGAGGACGTCCAGCTCGATCACGCCGAAGGCCTGGCCGTCCGTCCCCAACAGCGGCACGCACATCAGCGAGTGCAGCCCCAGGTCCGACACGCTGTCGCTGCCGGCGAGGCGCTCGTCCTGCGAGGCGTCTTGCGTCAATAGCGCGGTCTTGCTGCGCAGCACCTCCTCGATGATCGCGCTGGAGACGCGCACCGGCTCGTGCCGCTCGTGCCTCACCTTGTACGCCGCCGGGCTGAGCTTCCCCGTCTCCGGGTCGCGCAGCACCACCAGCCCGCGCTCCGCCTGCGCGAAAATCGAGAAGAGACTCTCGAGCACTCGCGGGGCGACGCTTTCGATGTCGAGCTGGCGGGCGAGCTGCTCGGTGATGCCCAGCATGGCGCGGAGCGTTGCGGCGGCGTTGACGTCGAGCTGGACGTCCAGGCTGCTGGAAGACAGATCGACCGAGGCCGCGACTTTGGGAAGGACCCGCGAATCGACCAGCCGCACCAGCGAGGTGTCGTTGGGGTCCTGGCTGTCGAAGACGAACTGAAAGCCGCAGACCTTGATGCAGTCGCCCGTCCGCAGGCGGACGCGCCCTTTGGCCCCGCTGACCACCGGCCGCTGGTTGACGCTCGTGCCGTTGAGGCTGCCCAGGTCCTCCAGGAAGTAATCGTGGCCGTCGAAGTCGAGCTGGGCGTGCGGCCGGCTGACCGCGTCGTGGTCCAGCACGATGTCGCTGTCGGGATTGCGGCCGATGATGCTCGTGCCGCGCTTGAGCTCGTACGCGCGGCCGGCCTCGTTGCCTTTGACGATGCGCAGGATGGCCATAACGCAACTCGGGAATTGGTCAGCCGATCATTTTCAACCGGGCGGCACGGCAAGTCAAACGGGCGGCACGGGATGGCGGAGCGGCGGGTTTTTCCTAGGATAGACGGGGCTGAAGGTCCGCCCTGCGGGAGGGCGCCTGAAGGCTGGCGGTCAACGGCGATTTGCGATTGCTGCCAATGGTGAGCTGTTTCGCGGTTCAAACCCCCCCTACCCCCCCTTCGTAAGGGGGGGACAAAAGACACGGCACGCGTTGTGATTACCAGGATTAGCGGAAAGCTGCTGGCGCTGAGGGGCGAGGCCGCCACGCTGGCCGTCGACTCGTTCCATTACGAAGTCCTCGTGCCGGAGCACACCCGCCGGCAATTGCAGGCGCTTTTGCAGCAGGACGTATCGCTCTTCACCGTCGATTATCTGGAGGGCAACCCCGCCCACGGACGCATGACGCCGCGGATCGTCGGCTTCTTGAGCGAGGCCGAGCGCGAGTTCTTCGAGCTGTTCTGCTCGGTGGACGGCGTCGGCGTGAAGAAGGCCCTGCGGGCGATGGAGCGGCCGGTGCGGGAAATCGCCGTAGCCATCGAAGAGCAGGACGCCGCGGCGCTGTCGACGCTGCCGGGCGTGGGGCCGGCGCTGGCCGAGCGGATCATCGCCAAGCTGCGGCGGGCGATGGCGAAGTTCGCTTTGATGGTGGCCCGCGACGAGCCGGGCCTGGCCGACATCAAGCCCGACCTCGTGGCCGAGGCCTTTGGCGTGCTGCGGGGCCTGGGCCACAGCGAGTCCGACGCGCGGCGGCTGATCGAGTCGGTGGCGGCGACGAAGACGAAGTTCAAGGACGTGCAGGAGGTGCTCTTGGCTATTTATCAGCAGAGGAAGTAACCGGTATTCATCGTACTCGTACTCGTAATCGGATTTTTCGAGTACGAAGACGAAGACGAGGACGAAGAAGAAGAGTTGACGCGAACATGCGATACGCGGGCAAAGTCACCGTCGTCACCGGCGGGACGAAGGGCATTGGGGAGGGGTGCGTGCGCGTTTTTGTGCGCGAGGGATCGCAAGTTGTGTTTTGCGCGCGGCACGCGGCCGACGGGCGGAAGCTGGCGGCGGAATTGAATCAGGCCGGTCCGGGGACGGCCACGTTCATGGAGGCCGACGTCAGCAAGGTCCAGGACGTGAAGCAGTTGATCGAGGAGACGGTCAAGAAGTTTGGCCGGATCGACTGCCTGATCAACAACGCCGGCTGGCACCCGCCCCACAAGCCGATCGACGAGTTCAGCGTCGAGGAGTTCCGGTCGCTTTGGGAGCTGAACGTGGTGAGCATGTTCGCCGCCTGCCGGTTCGCCCTGCCGTATCTGCGCAAGACCAGGGGCAACATCATCAACGTGTCGAGCCTGGTGGGGAAAATGGGCCAGCTTCACGCCACGACCTACGTGGCCACGAAGGGGGCCGTGACGGCCTTCACCAAGGCGCTGGCCGTCGACGAGGCGGCGCACGACGTGCGGGTGAACTCGATTTCGCCGGGGAACATCTACACGCCGCTGTGGCAGGAGGCGATCGACGCCGCGCCCGATCCGCGGAAATGCCGCGCGGAGGGCGACGCGGCGCAGCTTTTGGGGCGGATGGGGACCGCGGAAGAGGCGGGCCTGTTGTGCCTGTACCTGGCGGCGGAGGCGACGTTCACGACGGGCGTGGACCACATTCTGTCGGGCGGGGCGGAGCTGGCCTACGGGAGGAAGACGAGGAAGTGATTTTGGATTTTCGATTTTCGATTTTGGATTTTGCACTCGGGGGCGGGCGGTTTCGCAAGTCAAAATCCAGGCGCCGGCGTAGGACTCAAGACGGCGCCGACGGTCGCGGCCGGCCTGTCGGATCACCCCTCGATGTTGCGTGAGCTGCTGAACGTTCTGGCGCTCAATGGACGAACCCGCCGTGGACCTTCTTAAGAGTTTCTTTGCCAGCCCTGCCCTTGTAGTGCTTGCGGCGGCTCTTTGCGTGCTTGCGTGGGCTGCCCTCGGTGTGCTCCTGGGTGTCGTGCTTTTTGTCATCGTTTTGGCACGCAGAAAGTAATCCAGCAGCGCAATGTCACCAGTACCAAAATCCAAAATCGAAAATCGTGTACCACCTCGACGACACCATCGCCGCGATTGCCACAGCGCCCGGGCCGGGCGCGCGGGGGATTGTGCGCGTCAGCGGGCCGGGCACGGTGGCGTGCCTGGCGGATTTTTCGGCGGATGACGGGCGCACACTGGAGAGTGCGAAGGTTGCAACGGCCGTGGCGGGGCATTTTCGGTTGCCCGGTCTGCATTCGCCGCTGCCGGCGGAGGTTTATCTCTGGCCGAACGAGCGCAGCTACACGCGGCAGCCGCTGGCGGAGGTTCACACGATCGGCTCGCAGCCGCTGCTCGCGATGCTGCTCCGCGCCGTCTGCCGGCGGGGCGCGCGGACGGCCGAGCCGGGCGAGTTCACGCTGCGGGCGTTTTTGTCCGGGCGGATCGACCTGGCGCAGGCCGAGGCCGTGCTCGGCGTGATCGAGGCCGAGGACGCAGAGGAGCTGCGCGTGGCGCTCGATCAGCTTGCGGGGGGCGTGACGGGGGCGCTGGTGCAGCTTCGGGAGCAGCTTCTGGACCTCCTCGCGCATCTGGAAGCGGGGCTGGATTTCGTCGAGGAGGACATTGCCTTCATCACGCGCGAGGAGCTGACCGGGCAGCTTGCGGCGGCCCAGGCGACGGTGGAAAAGGCCGCCGCGCAGATGGCCAAACGCAGCATCGCCGTTGAGCGGGTGCGGATCGTGCTGGCGGGCTGGCCCAACGTGGGGAAAAGCTCGCTCTTCAACGCGCTAGCGGGCCGCGAGGCGGCGATCGTCTCGCCGCAGGCCGGGACGACCCGCGACTACCTGACGGCCGACGAGGAGCT
>JACOUI010000045.1 GCA_016177915.1 Planctomycetia bacterium | reverse complement strand
GAAGCTGAAACGTAGCCATCCTTGGCTCTCCTTTCCTGAGTGCGGTGTGAAGAACCAACACTCTGGGAGGGAGAGCCTTTTTGCTGCAAGATCAGATGTGCCTTGCGGCGTGAAGTGATAGCGTTTTTGCGGAAAGTGCAGTTGAGGAAAGAAGGAGGGCAACAACCCAGCATTGTGCATTATCTGCCCGAGAAAGAAAACGGGCGGCGGGTGCCGTCCGGAGTCTCAGAAAAGGTCCGGCGCGCGTCTCAAGCAATGGACGATCCATAGTTGCCGAACTTAAAATGCGCTTCGCTGACAACGCCACACCCCGGTGTGGCTCAAGTCGACTTCATGGGGGAGCCTTGCCATGGCGAAGTGGATCGAGTGGGCGAAGCGCGTCGTAGAGAGAATCGACGACCCCGACCGCGCACAGCGCACCGACGCGCTGGCATTTGCGCTGCAAACTGAACTGGCTCGGCTGAAGCCGCAAATGTTCGACCTGCACGCAGCCGTGGCGCAGTTGAATATCGATGCGTACGATCTGCCTGTTGTCACGGAGAAGGTATACCGAAGCGTCTTCACCAAGACTTGGAAAGCGTGGAAGGGATCCGACTACGCCAGAAGTCCACTTCAACTTTCGCAGCGGCAACTCCTGGGCGCCGTCGCGCAGAAACTCGGACTCGACGACGAAACGACGCGTCGGCTTGAATGGGAGACTGCGCGCGCCGACGTGACCGCGACCTTTTCGTCAGCAATGCTCGACAGCCACATCGACGAATCCGAGGGAGAGCGCCTGCTGCGCCTCGCCGCTTGCCTTCGCGAGCCGCTCGGCGGGTTATCGCAGGATGCCCTGCGCCCCGCCGTTGAGCAGTTTCTTCGCGCGGAGTTTGGATCGCTTACCTCTTGTGGGAATTACAATCCCGAGAATTGGGAGTCGCTCAAGGCGTCCGCCAGCCGCCTGGGAGTTTCGGGTGACCAGTTGCTGCTGATCCTCCGCCCACAGGTGCTGCAATGGGTGCGGTCGCTGTTTGCGTCGATGACGCAATACGAGAAGCTGACCCCTGATTCCTGGCGGCAGCTTGTATCGCTAGCAGGTTTTTACGACGTGGGTGGATTGGAACTCGTCACAGTCCTCCAACCGCAGGCGGTCGTACTTGTCGAGCACACGCTGGCCGACGCGAAGGCAGACGGCATCCTGACAACCGAGGAGAGGGCAAATCTGGAGTGGCTTCTTTCGGAGTTCTCTCTGCCTGCGCACACAATCGCTTACGTTCGAAGCGAAATCGACCAATTACAGCTCTTCACCGACATTGCTCAGGGGCGTTTGCCCACTTGGGGGTACCCGACCGGCTTCGAGTTTCGAGCCGGTGAAATTGTCCACTTGGTCGCGCATGCCGAGTACCACCGCGTCCGACAATCGCAACGTGGTCGCCGAGTCGACGTACACAACGGCATGCTTGTCGTGACCGACAACCGGATGATGTACTCGTCACCGACGACGGCATTTGCCTTGAGCCACTCCAAGGTCCTCGGAATCATCGAGTACCGTGACTGTGTCGAGATCCGCTCCGGCGGAAAGAGTGCCGGCTTCTACTATTTCCCGGAAAACAAGAG
This sequence comes from Planctomycetia bacterium, assembly GCA_016177915.1. Lineage (GTDB taxonomy): Bacteria > Planctomycetota > Planctomycetia > Pirellulales > S012-138 > JACOUI01. The sequence continues at coordinate 26,138 of JACOUI010000045.1, read as the reverse complement.
ACTGGCTGCCGCCATTTACTCAACCGCGATTGGTCGCGCGAATCAACGCATCGTGGAACGGCAGGTCGAGGGAATCTCGCGGAACATCCCGCGCGACGTGCGGCAGCGCGTGTGGCAGCGGTATGGCGGACGGTGCGCCGAGTGCGGCTCTGATCAGTACCTGGAATTCGACCACGTCGTTCCGGTCTCGCGCGGCGGCAGCAATTCGGACGCCAACGTGCAGTTGCTGTGTCGACGCTGCAATCTGGCCAAGAGCGACAACATTTGAGTGCGGACCGCAAGAAACAAGCCGGGGCGGCGCGCGCTGCCCAATACAAAATCAAGAATGCAAAATCCAGACAATCAAGTCAGAGGTGCTTCCTAACTGGCGCTCTCCTGGACTGCCGAGCGCGTCGGCCATCATGATAGCAGAGAGCTTGGACAAAGCACGTCCAAAATCCAACGTGTTCGTTTGACCCCAGGCCCCAGGGGACGCGCTCAAAACGCCTCCCTCAACATCCCGCCAATCACGAAACTACCTGCCTCTTCAACATGCGGAGGCTCGACGAAGTCCGACCCTGCCAAGTCCGCAACTGTCCGCGCGACCTTGGCGACCCGGTCCATCGAGCGGGTCGTGAGTTGGCGCGAGTCGATCAGGTTGCGGTAGTGGCTGAATCCGTCCGTTGAGAAGTTGCAAAACTCCTTGACGTGGCCGCCTGGGATCGCGGCGTTGTATGGAATCTCTTTGCCGTCGAACCGTTTTGTCTGCCGCTCGCGCGCCGCCTGCACCTTGGCGCGTAGCTGGGGCGAAACATCCTGCTGTGCTTCCGCGAAGCGTTCGTCGGATGAGAGTGCCACCATCTCCACCTGGAGGTCGATGCGGTCGAGGATTGGCCCGCTGATCCGCTTCTGGTAGCGTCGGACGTCCTTCGCCGAGCACCGGCACTTGTCGGTGCCGAAGAAGCCGCACGGGCAGGGGTTCATCGCGGCTACCAGCGTGAACCGGCTCGGGAACGTGAGGCTCGCGCCGACACGTGAAATGTGGACCTCGCCTGATTCGATTGGCTGGCGCAGGCTTTCGAGCGTGGCCGGGCTGAACTCGGCAATCTCGTCCAGGAACAACACGCCGAGGTGCGCCAGCGTGATCTCGCCCGGCCGCGGGATGCCGCTCCCTCCACCCACGAGCGACTGCTTGCTCGCCGAATGGTGAACGGACCGCATCGGCCGGCGGGTCACCGCCATGCCGTCGTGGGGCAGTTCTCCGCAGGCCGAGTAGATGCGAGTCAGTTCGACTTTCTCGTGGCTGTTGAGCCGGGGCAGGATTCCCGGCAATGCACTGGCCAGCAGGGATTTCCCTTCCCCTGGTGGGCCGATCAGCAGGAGATTGTGCCCGCCCGCGGCCGCGATGACCGCCGCCTGCTTGGCGCGGTCCTGGCCCTTGATTCGGCCAAAGTCGACGGCCTTCTGAATGGCGTTGTCGAATTGGATGTCCTGCCGTAGCGCGTTATCCAGCGTGCGGCGGCGCGAGAAGAAGTCGATAACTTCTTCGAGCGTTGATACCGGGAACACACCGCAGCCCTCGTGTCCGGGCTTTGCCAAGATCAGGGCACATTCCTTCTCGTTGCCCGAAGGGACAATCAGCTTCTGGCCGGGCTTGGCGATGTACGCCAAGCAGAGCGCCCCTGGGACGCGCCGAATCTCGCCGTGGAGTCCTACCTCTCCCATGAGGATGTAATCACCTTCAAGGGACTCCGGCAGGTCAGGCAAGATGCCGGCGGCCTGGAGCATGATGATCGCCAGGGGCAGGTCCAACCACGTTCCCTCTTTGAGCAAGTCGGCTGGCGCAAGGTTGATAAGAACCTCGACGTCCGTCTCCGTGGTCCCGAGCTTGGCCAAGGCCCCTGAGATGCGGTCGAGTGCCTCCTCGACGACTGCGTTCGCCATTCCGCTGATGCGCGTGGCATACCGGAACGGAGTCGGTTTCGGGAGCACCTCCATCGCCCGAGCCTGGATCTCGATGACGTGCCCGTCCAGGCCAAAGAGGATGCCGCCGTTCAGCGAGTGGTCGCAGCGCAGGAGGTGTTGGAGTTGCTGTTCACGCTCACGCCGTCTCAAGGGTGCCATATGCGACCTCCTCCACGATTTCAACGCTTGTCACAGAGCATATCGCGCCGCGATTTGCTATTCCACAATCTCTAGTGGCGGCTTCTTTGTCGGGCCCTTTTCCCTTTTTCCCCGCCCTGTTTGACCCGGTAGCGCCGTGCCCCTAGACTTGTTGCCGTTCCCGCCTCGAACCTCCGCGGAGCGCCCCACATGGGCAGACGACGATCACTCTTCCCGAGGCCATCGCTTAAACGAGCGTTGGGAATCACACGGGCCAAACAGAGATTCGCACGTGCGACCGGCATCCCCACGAGCGCCTCCGGACAGCGGCGCAAGCTGGCACGGGCGATTGGTTGCGCGCCGCTCGTGCTACTTGTCGCTATGTGTGCCGTCGTCGTCGCAGTGCTTCTGTGACCTTGGCGGCGACGTGCTCGCCCTTCAATCTCCGACGCAAGAAAGAAAAACGGGGCGACAACGCGCCAATTCGCAATCCAAAATCCAGAATTGAAGGCCGCCAGCACACCGGCAGAAGCTCATTGGGGGTGCTCGCTCGCCCCCAACCCCCCACCCCAACCCTCCCCCGCAAGGGGGGAGGGGGCAAAGACGCTCGCGCACATAGTTGTTTCTGCGGGTCAAGCTACGTCGCGCCCGCCAGCGCCAGCTTCTTCCGCTCCGCGATCACTTCCTTCTCGATCGCCGCCGGCACCGCCTTGTAGCGGGCGAACTCCAGCGTGAAGATGCCCTGGCCCTGCGTCAGGCTCCGCAGGTCCGTCGAGTAGCCGAACGTCTCCGCCAGCGGCACCTCCCCCTCGATCTTGCAGTTGATCTCGTCCGTCTCCGTCGCCGCGATCATCCCCCGCCGGCTGATCAGGTCCCCCACCACGTTCCCCTGGAACTGCGACGGGCACTCGATCTCGATCTTCATCACCGGCTCCAACAGCGCCGGCCGCGTGTTCGGGAAATTCTCGCGCAGGCAGGTCCGGGCGCAGATCTGGAACGCCAGGTCCGAGCTGTCCACCTCGTGGTACGAGCCGTCCTCCAAAATCACGTGTAGCCCGACGATCGGGAAGCCCGCGATCGGGCCCTTGTGGATCGCCTCTCGAAAACCCTTTTCGACGGAGGGAATGAACTCGCGTGGCACGCGGCCGCCGACCACGTCGTCCTCGAACACGAACGTGTCGGGCGAGTCGGAAGGCAGCAGCTCGAAGCGGCCGATGATGTGCGCGTACTGGCCCGCGCCGCCGGTCTGCTTGCGATGGCGGGTGTTGAACTTCGCGGGCTGCGTGGGGGCCTCGCGGTAGTTGACGCGCGGCGCGCCGACCTCGACCTCCACCTTGAACTCGCGGCGGATGCGCTCGACGTAAATGTCCAGGTGCAATTCGCCCATGCCGGCGATCAGCGTCTGGCCGGTTTCCTCGTCGGTGGTGACGCGGAAGGTCGGGTCCTCGCGGCGGAAGCGCTGCAGGGCCTTGGCCAGCTTGTCCGTGCCGTCGCGCTCGCGGGACTCGATGGCCATCTTGATGACCGGCTCCGGCACGAACATGCTCTGCAGCGTGCAGTAGCCGGGTTTTTGGGCGTAGGTGTCGCCGCTGGCGCAGTCCAGGCCGAGGACCGCCACGATGTCGCCGGCCGAGGCGCTATCGATCTCCTCGCGCTGGTCGGCGTGCATCTTGAAGATGCGGCTGAAGCGCTCCTTCTGGCTGGTGCGCTGGTTGTAGTACATCTCGCCCTTGTCGATCGTGCCCTGGTAGAGGCGGACGAACGTCAAGGCACCGTAGGGGTCCTCGACGATCTTGAACGCCATGCCCACGAAGGGCTTCGCCGGATCGGGCGAAAGCGGCACTTCCTTGTTGGGGTCGTCGCAGGCGCGGGCCTTGATTTCGCACTCATCCGGCGCGGGGAGATAGCGCACGACGGCGTCGAGCAGCGGCTGCACGCCCTTGTTCTTGTAAGCGCTGCCGAGGAACACCGGCGTAAGCTGCAACGCGATGACGGCCGTGCGGACGACCTTGTGGACCAGGTCGATCGAAACGGGCGACTCCGACAGAAGCTGCTCCATCAGCTCGTCGCTGTACATGGCGACGGACTCGAGCATGTGCTGCCGGGCGTCGCGGATTTCCCGCGCCATCGCGGCGGGCGGGTCTTCCACTCGCACGTTCTCGCCGTTTTCGCCGTCGAAGTAATAGGCCTTGAGCGAAAGGAGATCGACGACGCCCTCGAAATTCGCCTCGCGGCCGATGGGGAGCTGCATCAAGACGGCGTCGCAGCCGAGCTTCTCGCGCAACTGGCGGACGACCTTGTCCGCGTCGGCGCCGGTGCGGTCCATCTTGTTGATGAAGGCCAGGCGCGGGACGCCGTAGCGCCGCATCTGGCGGTCGATCGTGAGCGACTGGGCCTGCACGCCGCCCACCGCGCAGAGAACGAGGATCGCCCCGTCCAGAACGCGCAGGCTGCGTTCCACCTCGACGGTGAAATCGACGTGCCCCGGCGTGTCGATGAGGTTGATCGTGTGGTCCTGCCACTGGACCGTGGTGGCGGCGCTGGTGATCGTGATCCCGCGCTCGCGCTCCAGGTCCATGTAGTCCATGGTGGCCCCTTCGCCCTTGACCTCCTTCACGCGGTGAATGCGGCCGGCGTAGAACAAGACGCGCTCCGAGAGCGTGGTCTTGCCCGAGTCGATGTGGGCGGAGATGCCGATGTTTCTCAGTCGTTTCAGGTCCATGTCAGGTCTCAAGCAAACGAGTCGATCCCTCGGGGGGCGCGTCGCCTTAGGGGGCAGCGCAGCCTCCTCTTGCAGTCTAGGACTGACCGGCGGCGAGGAGGTTCGCCGCCTCTGGCCAGGCAGGCTCCCGGACCGCCCCCGCCGCCGTGCGCCATCCCGGCGCAGACTTCGGCAGGGCAGCCCAGGCCGGTTCAACCAGTGGGCCCCGAGGTATCTCTATTAGACTCAGGAAGTTGTGAAAAGGAAACCCCATTTCGCGGAAAACGCGCAACTTGCGGCGGGCCAAAGGCGTAAGCCTCCGGGTGTTAACGCGCATTTCATCCGCCGACGTTACTTCCCATCCGCCGGCAATTCCCGAATCTTCGCCCCGCGGATCATCACGTGGCTGCCGTCGCGGCTCAGCTCCTGAAAGCCGATGTGGCCCTTGCGCGGGCGGTCCTTGATCGCCGGGGCGGCGCTGCCGTCGTGCCGTTTGACGGTGTCTTTGAAGTCGTCGAGGTTCAGGTCGTGGATCAGCTCGCCGTTGAGGACGGCCTTCAGCTTGTTGCCGCGGAGCGAGACCTCCACGGAGTTCCACTCCTCCGGCTTGTAGACCTGCTTCTTCGGGGCGATCGCCCGGTAGATGCCGCCCGTCAGCTCCGAGTCCTTGGCGCTTTCGTTGTAGCGCAGGTCGGCCATTTGCAGCTCCATGCCGTCGAAGGCGGGGTCGCCTTTCATCGGCGAGCGCAGGGCCAGCCCGCCGTTGCCGCGCGGGCCGAGCTTGAACTCGTACTTCAACTCGAAGTCGGTATATTCCTTCTCGCTCATCAGCCAGCTCCCGCGCGGCAGGCCGCCCTGGAGGACGCCGTCTTTCACCTCCCACTTGACTTCCTGCTCAGGCTTCTGGCTGACGTCGTTCCAGCGGCCGACGACGAAGCCCTCGGGGGCGCCGTTCTTGGGGAAGAGGGCGACGAAGTCCTTGTCGTCGGCGAGGGCGCCTGTGCTGAACAAGAACAAGAGTGAGGAAATGGCGTTGATTGTGAAACGGTTCACGGGAACCTCCTCGAAGTTGCGATTCGTGAGTTGAGTTCGCGGCGGCAGTGGCGCTCGGCGCCAGCTTGTCTGACTAGCGAGCCTCGCCGTCGTTTCGCGCGTCGTTGCGTCTGGCGGTGCAGAGAAATAGATAGTACGTGGTTGAATTGGGTTTTCCAAGCGATTGCGCGAAGAACACGGATGCGGCGTCTGACTGCTCCGATCGCGCCATTCCTGGCCGTCCTGGCTTCTGCCGCCGCCGTGCCGGCCGATGACAAGGTCGAGCTCGCCGCCAAGGCTGAGAAGGCCCGACAGGAAAAGCTCGAGAACGTCAACCAGAAAGTGGCCGAGGGGACGTGTGTCATCTATCGGCCGTTCAAGTGAAACGTGTCGAACGGCATGGCGAACGTGCGGCAGGTCAGAGACTTCACGCGAAAGGCTAATAGACGAACCGGCCGGGGTTGAGAATGCCCTTGGGATCGAATTGGTTCTTCACCGATCGCATCATGGCGAGCGATTCGCTCGCGCCGCCCCAGACGGCCTGGCGCGTCAGGTCCAGGCCGCCGGGATAGGAGAGGACGACGACCTGGCCGCCGCAGGACTGGGCCAGCGGTTGCAAACGCTGGATGATCAGCTTGGCCACGTCCCGATCGGGCTTCACCGGCCAACGGGCGACGACGATTCCGTTGCCGGCGTGGGCCTGGATGGAAGCGTCCGGGACGGACTCGCGTAGTGCGGAAACGAAGCGCGTCGTCTGGCCCGGAAGGACTCCCGCCTTGAGGATGATCGGGCCACTGGCGGATGCCGCGTCGCGAGGATTGGAGAATTCGACGAGCCGGGCCCAGAGCGCGGCGACCTCGGCGTCGGCGACGGCCCGCGGCGAGGGCTTGCCCTCCCACTCGCGCAGAAGCTGCGGCGCCATCCAGGCGATTTCCTCGCGCGTCCCCTCCAGGCCGACGACGAGCCGCGCCACCGCGCCCCCGGCGATTTCGCCGAGCGCGAGATCGTTTTGCCACGCGGGTCCCGCGAGAAGCTCGATCGCCGCGGACGTCGTGCGCGACGTGACGAGAGCCGCAAGGCGCGCTTCCGCCGCGGCGAAATCCGTGAGGTCGCAAGCGACGAAGGCCGATGCCTCGGGCGTCGGCTTCACCTTGAGCGTGACCTGGCTGACGACGGCCAGCGTGCCCAGCGAGCCGATCAGGAGCTTGCAGAGGTCGTAGCCGGCGACGTTTTTGACGACGCGGCCGCCGGCCTTGAAGGCCACGCCCCGGCCGTCGACGGCGCTGATGCCGATCACGTAGTCGCGCAAGGTCCCGTTGCCGTACCGCCGCGGGCCGCTGGCGTTCGTGGCGATCGCCCCGCCGAGCGTCGCCTGGGCAGCGCGGGGAACATCGACCGGCAGGCGCTGGCCTGCCTGGGCGAGTGTCTCCGCCAGCGCGGCGAGCGTCATGCCGGCCTCGGCGGTAATCGTCATGTCGCGCGCCGGGTAATCGACGGGCCGCGACAGACCGGCCAGATCAAGGGTCTTGCCGGATCGCGTCGGCCGCAGGCCGAAGTTCGGCTGCGTATTTCCGCCGCAGGGGAAAAGTGCGGTTTCCGAGGCGTGCGCATCGCGGACCGCGTCGGCCAGTTGGGCCTGGTCGGTGATCCGCACAACGGCGCTGCTCGGCGGCGGGGCGGTCTTGGCCACGGTGTCCTTGGCAGTAAGGGCGGTGAGTCGGCGGAGAAAAAAGTCGCCGCCCGGCCGAATCTCACTCTCGCGCCGCCGGCTTCGCCTCTTCGATGGTCAGTTCTGTCCAGCGGCGCGAGTGATGGGTCTCGATTGTGCCATCCACGTTGCGGACGATAAAGACCGCACAGCCGGCCGTTTTTTCGATCAGCTCGATTCCCTTTTCCGGTCCCAGGACGCAAACGGCCGTGGCCAGGCTGTCGGCCGTGACAGCGTCGGGCGCGGCCACGGTGACGCTGAACCGCTCGGGCAGGCCGACGCCGGTTTTGGGATCCACGATATGCGCGTAGCGGCGGCCGTCGATGACGACGTGCTGAAAGGCGTCGCCGGAGGTGGAGAGCGCCGCGTTTTTCAGGACCACGAACCGGCTGGGCGGGGCCTTGGCGTCGAGCGGAGCGATTCCGACGCGCCAGCCCTCCTTGCCCGGCGGCGGGTCGCCGGCCAGGACGTCGCCGCTGCCGTCGATGATTGCCCGCGTGATGCCGCGCTTCTTGAGCAGGGCCAGGACGTCGTCGAGGGCGTAGCCGACGGCGATCCCCCCCAGGTCCAGGCGCATGCCCTCCCTTTTGAGCGTGGCCGTGCGGTCTTTTGGATCGAGCACGAGGTTCTGGTGGCCGACGGCGGCCTTGGCCTTTTGCAACGCTTCTTCGCTGGGGAGCTTTTTCTCGCGGCGCGACCGGCGCCAGAGGGTCACAAGCGGGCCGACTGTCGCGTCGAAAGCCCCTTCGCTTTGCTCGGACACGCTTTGCGCTTTGATCAGCACGTCCCATAGGGACCGGCTGACTTTGACGGCCTTGCCCGAGCCGGCCGTGGCCGAGAGTTTCGCCAGCTCGCTGTCGTCGGAAAAATCGCTAAAGACGGCGTTGAGCTCTTTGAGGCGGTCGAAGGCGGCGCTGGAGGCGGCGTTTGCGGCGGCTTCGTCCGGGGCGTAGAGTATCAGCGTAAAGGGCATTCCCATTTCGACTTGGGAGAACTCGAAGCGCTGGAGCGCCGCTGCCGTCGCGCCGCAGTCCGGAGGCGCGGCGCAGGGCGGTGGAGCGAAGATCGCCGCCGCCGCGAGGAGGGTCAGCCAGGTTGTCATGGGTGGATCGCGCGAACGTGGATCAAATCGCGGAGGAACCGGTGGGCAGCCCTCCGCTCGCCAAGTGGTTACTGCAAAGCTACGCCGGCGCAAGGACGTTCCGCAAGATGGGACGTTCGGCAAGATGGCGCCCAGGAAAGAAAAAACGAGCGTTTTTTCCCTAAGGGGGTTCATTCATAACGTCGGGGCAGGTAAATTCTTCTTTGGCCGCACCGTGTGTCGTCGTCCCGTCGTCTCTTGGTCGTTCCGGCAGGCGGCAATGGCCCTGTCGCCCCGCTGCCCGCCCCGTTTGATGGAGTGCTGCGATGAGCGAAAACAGGAAACTGGAAAGCAACGATCCCTCGCGTCGTGAGTTTCTCAAGACTTCATCGGTGGCCGTCGTGGGCGGCTCGCTGTTGGCGGGCCTGGCCGTGCCCCGCAGCGTCCATGCGGCGGGCGACGACCTGATCAAGGTCGGCCTGATCGGCTGTGGCGGCCGCGGCAGCGACGCCGTCCGCAACGCCCTCAAGGTGCCGGGCGCCGTCAAGCTCACGGCCGTCGGCGACGCCTTCCAATACAAGCTCGATGCCAGCCTCAAGTCGCTCCAGCGCGCGTTCGGCGACAAGATCGAGGTCCCCGCCGAGCGGCAGTTCGTAGGTCTCGATGCGTACAAGAAAGTGATCGACAGCGGCGTGGACCTGGTGATCCTGACGACGCCGCCCGGCTTCCGGCCGATGCACTTCAAATACGCCGTCGAAAAGGGGAAGCACGTCTTCATGGAAAAGCCGGTGGCGGTCGACGGCCCCGGCGTCCGCAGCGTCCTGGAGACGACGCGCAAGGCGAAGGAAAAGAACCTGGGCGTGGGGGTCGGCCTGCAGCGGCACCATCACGCGGCCTACATCGAGACGATCCGCCGCTTGCAGGACGGCGCCATTGGGCATATCCACACGGCCCGCGTCTACTGGAACGGCGACGGCGTGTGGGTCCGCGGGAGGAAGGACGCGCCCGCCGAAGTGAAGACCGAGATGCAGTACCAGGTGAACAACTGGTACTACTTCAACTGGCTCTCGGGCGACCACATCTGCGAGCAGCACATCCACAACCTGGACGTGATCAACTGGCTCAAGAAGGGTTACCCGATCAAGGCCCAGGGGATGGGCGGCCGCGAATTCCGCAAGGGCGACGACTACGGCGAGATTTACGACCATCACGCCGTGGAGTTCGAGTACGAGGACGGCTCGCGGATGTTCAGCTTCTGCCGCCACATTCCGCACTGCTGGGTCCAAGTCTCCGAGCACGTGCAGGGGAGCAAGGGCAAGGCCGACATCAGCGGGGCGACCATTGCCGCCGACGGACAGGACGTGTGGAAGTTCCGCCCTGACCGCCCTGATCCCTACGACCAGGAGCACGTCGACCTGTTTGCCGCCATCCGCAACGGCGCGCCCTACAACGAGGGCGAGTACGGCGCCATGAGCAGCATGACGTCGATCCTGGGCCGGATGGCGACCTATTCCGGCAAGGTGATCGAGATGAAGGACGCCCTGGCCTCGCCGATCAAGCTCGGCCCGGCCGACGACGGCTTCACCTGGCAGACGACGCCGCCGGTGCCGCAGGTGGCGGTGCCGGGCGTGACCGACCCGGTGGGGAAGCGGGCGTAGGCGCAGGTGTAACGACGGTTTTCAAGGGGCGTCCGGCGTGACGACGCCGCGCTGACCGGTCCCTCTTCTCGGTTCACTAACTCATAAGTTGAAGGTCGCTTTCAGGTCCGGCGCGCCGCGGCGGCAACGCTCGGCCCGCGTTCCACTTGCGGGTCCAAACACGCATCGGGCCCAGCACCCCCAGATGACGCAGCACCTGCTCCGCCGTCACGCGGCGACGCAAGGTTGCGAAGTCCACGCGCTGCGACGCGCGGCGAACAGCCGCCGGCGCGCCGGACGCCTCCGCGCCGTTGATCGGCCCCGCTGTAGGCCCTGCGGCAGCCGGCCCGCCTGCCGTCCGTCCCACCCCCGCGCTTTGAAATCCCGCCTGCCGGTCGTGTATAAAAGGACCGGGCCAAACGAGCAGAGTTCCCCGGAGCGTCTCACCCCTTGCGACGAGGAGCGGACATGCGATTTGAATTGCGACGAGTCCTGCTGGTCTTGGGTCTGGCGGCGATCGGCGGCGCGCCAGCGCAAACCGCCCTCGCCGAGGACTGGCCCCAGTTCCGGGGCGCGCGCGGCAACGGCGTCTCCGCCGAAAAGAACGTCCCCACGAAGTGGAGCAAGGACGAGAACGTTCTGTGGCGGGTCGATCTGCCCTCGCCGGGCAATTCCAGCCCCGTCGTCAGCAAGGACCGCGTCTTCGTCACCGTCTCTTCCGAGGACGGCACGAGCCGCGGCCTGCGCTCGTACGACCGCGACGGCGGCAAGCTGCTCTGGGAGAAGTCGGCCGAGTTCGCCGGCCGCGAAATCAGGCACGGCACAAGCTGCTTCTGCCCCTCGACGCCGGCCTGCGACGGCAGCCGCGTCGTGGTCTGGCACTCGTCGGCCGGCATGGTCTGCTACGACTACGACGGCAAAGAGCTGTGGAAGGCCGACCTGGGCCCGTTCCTGCACATCTGGGGCTACGGCGCCTCGCCCATCATCTTCGAGGACCTCGTCATCAACAACTGCGGGCCGGGCGAGCGCACCTTCGTCGTGGCCCTCAATAAATACACCGGCGAAAAAGTCTGGCAGACCGACGAGCCGGGCGGCCACAGCGGCGAAGGCGAGCAGCAAGGCCAGGGACGCAAGTGGATCGGCTCCTGGAGCACGCCCGTCCTGGCCAAGGTGGGCGAGAAGGACCAAGTCGTCGTCAGCTACCCGCACCACGTCAAGGCCTACGATCCCCGCACCGGCGAGGTGCTCTGGCAGTGCGACGGCCTGGGCGACCTCGTCTACACGACGGCCTTGGTCGGCGACGGCGTCGGCGTGGCCATGGGCGGCTTCCACGGCCCGGCCATCGGCTTCAAGCTCGGCGGATCGGGCAACGTCACCGAGTCGAACCGTCTCTGGCGGCTGGCCGACCGCATCCCGCAGCGGATCGGCTCGGGCGTGATCGTCGGCGGCGACCTCTTCATGGCCAACGAGAACGGGTCGGTGCAATGCATCGACGTGATGACCGGCAAAGACAAGTGGCCGGAGCAGCGATTGAACGCCCAGGGCGGCCTGTGGGCGTCGCTGGTCCTGGCCGACGGCAAGTTCTACGTCACCACCAAGCGCGGCGACAGGCTGGGGTCGGTACTCCGCCCCCAGCCCTGTTTGCGTGGCTGGGCTCCGCGCTCGGCCCCAGCGCTGCTTGGCGATGAGGCGAGGGCGCGTGCTCCTCGCGGAGACGGCCATGGCGATCACCCACAAATGGCGCCGATTCGCTCGGATCGGACTCTGGGCCCTGCTGTTGTTGTTTGGCGCCGGCGTGATTCGGGTCGGCTATCTTGGCAAGCTGGCGATGGATGAGCGCGCGGCCGTCGCGCGCATTATCGCGTTGGGAGGCAAGTACCGCTACGATCGCCCCCCGGGTCGGAACTGGCTCGAGATCTTGACCGGCCGTGAGCCGATACAACAGGTCGCCCACGTCGACCTCGACGGCTGCAACGCAAGCGACGAGGACTTGCGGCTCATCGGGCGGCTCTATCGCTTGGAAGTGCTGATCGTTCGTTCGTCGAACGTGACGGACGCCGGAGTCTCGCACCTCGGCCAACTCGAACAGCTACGATTCCTCGACCTTTCAGGATCGAAGGCCACTGGCGCCGGCCTCAAGCACGTTCGCGCCATGACCGGCCTCACGAAACTCGATCTGCGCAACACGGCCGTCGGCGACGACGCGATGGAACACGTCTCGTGCCTTTATTGGCTTGGTTACCTCGACGTGAGTGGGACGCGCATCGGTTCGCCGGGCGTGGCGACGCTGTCGTGCTTGACGCGCCTCCAATACTTACTGCTCGAGAATACGCGCATCGATGACTCCGCCGTTCCGCATCTGCGCGCGATGTTGAGTTTACATACGCTCGACGTAGCGGGCACATCGCTCTCGGATTCCGGGTTTTTCGAGCTTTGGGACGCGGTTCCGTCGTACACCATTTTCGGAAGTCACGTCGACCTGCGTCGAAGTCCCGTGGACAGCAAGGGGACCGGATTGATTTACTGGTGGGATCGCGCTCGAGGATTCCGATGGGAGGACGACCACGGTTTCACATTGATGATCAACCTCTCCGGGACGCGCGTTACCGACAAGATGCTGGAGGACCTGCACGGCCTCAAGCACGTGTTGGCCATCGACCTTCAAGGAACGCGCGTGACGGAGAACGGCGTGAAGAAGCTCAAGGAGACAATGCCCAAGTGTTGGGTCCGCCGGTAAAGCACCGGCCGCGGCTAGAGGACGGCCATACAGTCGGGCTAGGTTCGTCGCGGCTGGCGGCACGAGCGGGCCACTTTTTTGTTGCCACGGGCGTGTCGCCAGTGCGATGACGGGACGGGTCACAGGGGCGGGCGCGTGACGGGTACGATCGTCGGACGGCATTCCAGGCCGTCTCGTTCGCGACGGCCCGGAAGGGTCGTCCTACAAGTGCGATTGCCGTCGCACTTACTTCTTCGGCGTCTCGTCCGGCTTCATTTCCGCCAGCAGCTTGTCAACCGCCTTCTCCAGCTCCTCGCCGCGGACGTGCTTGAACCGCACGACGCCCTTGGCGTCCAGCACGTAGATCGTGGGAAAGAACTTGACGTTCCAGGCCTCGCCGATCACCTTCGCGTCCGGGTCCGACCAGCTCCGCCAGGTGATCTGGTTCTCTTTCTCGGCCGCCGCCAGCGTTTCGCGGCTGTCGTCGACGTTGATCCCCAACAGCGCGAACCGCTTGCCTTCCAGCCGCTTCACCATCTCTCGCTCGTGCGGCACCATGGCCATGCACGGGCCGCACCACGTGGCCCAGAAATCGAGCACCACGACCTTCCCGCGAAACTCGCTGAGCTTGAATTCCTTGCCGGCGCTGTCCGTGCCCTGGATGTCCGGCGCGACCTTGCCGATCGTGAGATTGCGGATTTCGAACAGCTCGGCCTTGGCCTCGTCGCCAAAAGATTCTTGCCTGTGGAAGTCGCCCGGATAGACTTTGACTTCGGCATAGGCCTTGACGACGTCCTCCAGGACCTTTTCCGCCTGGGCGAAGAGTTTTGCGGCTTCGTCGGGCTTGGTGCTTTCGACGGCGGCCGCGCGGTTCTTGTGGAACTGTCCCAGCGCCAAGCTCGCGCAGCCCTTGTCGCGCGGCTCTTTTGCCTTTTCGGCCACGGAGCGGAAGAGCTTCTCCACGGCCGGCGACTCCCTTTCGGCCAGCGACAGGCAGACATCGCCGATCTGCTTGTTGTCCGCGTGGTGTTCGATCAAAAGGTCGATGGCGCCTGCGGCGGTTTTCGCGTCGCCCTCGATCGCGGATACGAGAACGGTGAAGGCGTCGGGGTCGGTCGGCGCCTTCCTGGCCAGCTCCAGCGACTTCGCGTAGAACGAGTGGGCCAGCGCCTCGAATTCCTTCTCGATCTTCTTTTGCTCCGCCTCGTCTTCAGTCGCCTGGTATTTCTCGACCAGCTTGACCTGCGCCTGGTTGATCTCCTGGAGCACCTTGCGGACCTGCTCGCCCAGCGTCCCGGCCTTGTCCGGCTCCTTTTGGACCGTTGCCTTGGCCGGCGGGTCCTTCTTCGCGCCTTGCTGCGCGTGGGCGGCAACGACGCTGAAAACCAGGGCAACCAGGCCGACGATGACGTATCGCATGAGTTCATTCTCCGGGGAATGCCCTGTGGGTACTCGGCGGTAGACCGGAACGGCACCCGGCGTGTGCCTTTTACGCTACTTCGATTGTGCCATCTTCCCCTGGAACGAGACGCCGTGCAAGCCGGCCGTGGAGTTCGGCGGGGATTGGAGTGGCCGCGCCGGTCGATTACGCTCAAGATGTACCTGACCCACCGTCCTGCCTGCTGCCAAGCACCGCCGGAAACCCCCCACCGCCGAAAGCCCCCGTGTACTGGCTGGCCGAATTCTGCATCAAGCGCCCCGTCTTCGCCACGATGCTGGTGATGGCGATGGTCGTGGCCGGCGTGGTGGCGTTCCTCGACCTGCGCGTCGACCGTTTTCCGCAGATGGACATGCCCACGGTCTACGTGCGCACGGCCTACCGCGGGGCGGCGCCGGACGAGGTGGAGTCGGAAGTGACGCAGGTGCTGGAAGACGCCGTGGCCACTGTGGCCGGCATCGACGAGCTGCGCTCGATCAGCTCCGAAAGCTCGTCGCTGGTGATCCTCACGTTCAACATCAACCGCGACATCGACGTGGCGGTGCAGGACGTGGACGAGGCCGTGCGCGGCGTCCGCAGCCGCCTGCCGCGCGACGTCGACGACCCCGTCATCCGCAAGCAGGACGTCGACGCCTCGCCGATCCTCACGCTGGCCGTCTCCGGCCCGCGCGACCCGCGCGAGCTCTATATCCTCGCCGAAC
This sequence comes from Planctomycetia bacterium, assembly GCA_016177915.1. Taxonomy (GTDB): domain Bacteria; phylum Planctomycetota; class Planctomycetia; order Pirellulales; family S012-138; genus JACOUI01. The sequence continues at coordinate 11,042 of JACOUI010000045.1, read as the reverse complement.
GGCACGTGAAGAACGTGATCGAGTCGGCGCGGGGCGTGGGGCAGGTGCAGATCGCCGGCGCCGACGAGCGCGCCGTCCAGGTCAATATCGACGCCAGCCGCCTGGCCGCCTACGGCATCTCCATCCTCCAGGTCCGCGAAGCGCTCGCCCGCCAGAACGCCGAAGTCCCGGGGGGGCGCGTCGACGCCGGCCACCGCGAGGTCGTCCTCCGCACGCTCGGCCGCTATTCCAGCCCGCGCGATTTCGAGGAGCTCGTCGTGGCCACCGTCAACGGCACGAGCGTGCGCCTCCGCGACCTGGGCGACGTGGTGGACGGCCAGAAGGAGCGCCGCAACCTGGCCCGGCTCGACGGCACGCCGGCCGTCGTCTTGCAGGTGCAGCGGCAATCGGGCGCGAACACCGTCGAGGTGATCGAGGCCGTCAAGGAGCGCCTGGGGACTTCCCGCGAGCAGCTTAAGGGCGACGTCTCCGTGCGCGTGATCCAGGACCAGTCGCGCTACATCCTGGCGGCGATGCACGAGGTCCAGTGGCACCTGCTGGCCGGCAGCATGCTGGCCACGATCGTGGTCCTGCTTTTCATGCGCTCGTGGCGATCGACGATCATCGCGGCCGTGGCCATCCCCGCTTCGATCGTCTCCACGTTCTCCGTCATGTGGCTCTTGGATTTCACGCTCAACAACGTGACGATGCTGGCGCTGGTGTTGATGGTGGGCGTGGTGATCGACGACGCGATCGTCGTGCTCGAAAACGTGTTCCGCCTGATCGAGGAAAAGGGCATCACGCCGCGCGAGGCGGCGATCCTGGGGACGCGCGAGATCGGTCCGGCCGTCCTGGCTACGACGCTCTCGCTCGTCATCGTCTTTTTGCCCGTCTCGTTCCTCTCCAGCGTCACCGGGCGGATGCTGTATCAGTTCGGCATGACGGCGACGGTGGCCATCCTGGTGTCGATGCTGATCAGCTTCACGCTCACGCCCACGATGTGCGCGCGGATGCTGCGGACGAACGGCAGGCAAAAGGGGCCAGGTCAGGCCCCCCCCGCCGACGTCCCCCGCTCGCGCCGCGGATTTTATCATTGGATCGAAGTCGGCTACCTGTTCAGCCTGAAGTGGTCGCTCCGCTGGCGGCCGGTCGTTTTGGCGCTTTCGGTGGGGGCCGTGTTCGTCAATTGGCCGCTCTACAAGATGATCCGCCAGGACTACGTCCCCACCAACGTCGATGAATCGGAGTTCGAGGTGTCGGTGACGGCCAAGGACGGCACGTCGATCGCCGCCATGGACGCGACGACGAAACAAATCGAGGCCGAAATTCGCAGCGTGTCCGGCGTCGAAAGCGCCCTCACGACGGTCGGCTCGCGCGGCCTGGCCCGCGTCAACAACGCCGACGTTTACGTCCGCCTCAAGGACGCCTCGCTGCGGACGTTCTCGCTGTCGCGGCTCGCGCGGTCGACGCTTCGGCTCCGTCCGCTCGAGGCCTTCCAGGGCAACTTCAGCCAGGACCAGAAGAAGCAGGAAATCCGCCAGCGGCTGCGCAAGTTCGGCGACGTGCAGATCTCGATCCGCAACCTGACGTCGCTGCGGACCGGCCCGCCGGGCGACATCGACTTCGTCATCACCGGCCCGCGGCTGACGGAGCTGGCCGAATTCAGCGCCCGCCTGCGCGACAAGGTCACGCCCGACAAGGTTACGCCCGACACGGGCGCGGCCGACAAAACGACCGCCGACACCACGCTCGGCGACGCAAAGCCCGCCGGCGCAGCCGAAGCCAAGGTCCCCGGCATCGTCGACGCCGACACCACGCTTAAGCTCGAAAAGCCCGAGCTGCTCGTGCGCATCGACCGAAAGCGAGCGGCGGCGCTGGGGATCGACGTGCAGGAGATCGCCGAAACGCTGCGCGTGGCCGTCGGCGGCGACGACCGCGTCTCGCGCTACCGCGACGGCAAGCTGGACGACTCGTACGACGTCGAGCTGCGCCTGGTGGGCGTCGATCGCGCCAGCCCCGACTCGATTGCGCAGCTCTACGTCCGCGCCCGGCCCCAGCGCGCCGAAGCGTCCGCCGGCAACGGCGTCACCGCCCGCGAGGTGAGCTTTCCCTCGGGACCCAGCGGGTCGGGCGACGGCACGGCCCTCGTGCGGCTCGACAACGTCGTCGATTTCGAGTTCGGCGTCAGCCCGGCCCGCATCGACCGCGTCGACCGCCAGCGGATGGCGTCGGTGAGGGCCAACCTGGCGCCCGGCTACGCCCTGGCCGACCGGCTCGAGGCCATGAAGCAGGCGGCGCGGGACCTCGGCATCCCGCCCGGGTTTTCGACGCGGGTCTCCGGCCGCGGCCGCGAGCTGGACCGCACCTTCGCCGACTTCCGCTGGACGTTCCTGATCTCGTTCGTTTTCATGTACATCGTGCTGGCGGCCCAGTACGAGCACCTCGTCCACCCAATCACGATCCTTGTGTCGCTGCCGCTGGCCGTGCCGTTTGGGCTCTTCAGCCTGCTGTTGGGCGGCGAGACGCTGAACCTCTTTTCCGCGCTGGGCATCCTGGTGCTGTTCGGCGTCGTGAAGAAGGCCTCCATTTTGCAGATCGACCACACGAACCAGCTTCGGGCCAAGGGGCTCGACCGCACGACGGCCATCATGCAAGGCAACCGCGACCGGCTGCGGCCGATCCTGATGACCACGATCGCCTTCGTGGCCGGCATGCTGCCGCTCTTGGTGGGCACGGGACCGGGGGCGGAAGAGCGCCGCTCGATCGCTGTGCTGGCCGTGGGCGGGCAGACGCTCTCCCTGCTTTTGACCTTGCTGGCCGTGCCGGTGGTCTATTCGTACCTGGATGACGTGGCGAACCTCTTCTGGCGGCGACAGCAGCTTGCGCCAGATAGTCTGGGCCGCACGGCCTGAATCGTGCGAAAGACGTTGGGCGCCTCCATCAACGCCATGCACTCGCAGCCATGCCCTCGACGATCGTCATCTTTGGCGCCTCGGGCGACCTGACCGGCCGCAAGCTGGTCCCCGCGCTATACCGGTTGCACCGCAAGGGCCGGCTGCCGGAGGGGACGCGCGTCCTGGGTTTTTCGCGGACGGCGATGGACGACGAGGCCTGGCGGGCGAGGCTATCTACCGCGGCGAAGGAGCAACTCGGCGGCGACTTTTCGCAGGAGGTCTGGCGCGAGTTCGCCAAAAACGTCCACTACCATGCCGGCGACATCGAGCGAGCGGAGGATTTCGCCGCCCTCAAATCGCACGTTGAGAAGCTCGAAGCGGGCCAGATGGCGACGCGTGTTTTTTACCTGGCGACGGGGCCGGAGTTCTTTGAGAAGGCGACTGGCGGCCTGGGCGGCGCCGGTTTGAACGGGGTGGGCCAAGCCGGCGGCGAGACGGCCGCGCCGCGGATTGTGATCGAAAAGCCCTTCGGCTCGGACCTCGCTTCCGCCCAGCGCCTCAACGCCGTCGTCCACGAGTTTTTCCACGAGCGGCAGGTGTTTCGCATCGACCATTACCTGGGAAAGGAGACGGTGCAGAACATCCTGGTGCTGCGGTTTGCCAACGCGATCTTCGAGCCGATCTGGAACCGGCGGTACATCGACCACGTGCAGATCACCGCGGCCGAGGAGGGCGACGTCGGCCGCCGCGGGGCGTATTACGACGCGGCCGGCGTGCTCCGCGACATGTTCCAGAACCACCTGATGCAGCTTCTGTGCGTGACCGCCATGGAGCCGCCCAGCCGCTTCGAGGCTGGCGCCGTCCGCAACGAAAAGGTGAAGGTCCTGGATACGATCCGGCCCTTCACGCCCGAGGAGGCGGCGCGGTTCACGTTCCGCGCTCAGTACGAGGGCTATCGAAAACACGAGCGCGTCGCGAACGACAGCCAAACGGCCACGTTCGCGGCCGTGCGCTTGGGCGTCGACAACTGGCGCTGGCAGGGCGTGCCGTTTTATCTGCGGAGCGGCAAGGCGATGGACTGCCGCTCGACGCAGATCATGATCCAGTTCCGCCAGCCTCCGCATCTGCTGTTTGCCTCGCGGCAAGAATCGGCCATCCAACCCAACCGCCTCGTCATTCAAATCCAGCCCGCGGAGGGGATTTACTTGCAGCTTCAAAGCAAAGTGCCCGACGCAGGCATGAAGGTGCGGACGACGGAATTGGATTTCCGCTTCTGCGAGCGCCGGCTGCCGGAGGCCTACGAGCGGCTGCTCCTGGACGTGCTGTCGGGCGACGCGAGCCTGTTTGCGCGGGCCGACGAAGTGGAGCTGTCGTGGCGGATCATCGACCCGATCGCGCGGGCCTGGGAGGAGCAGGGCGTCCCGCCGCTTCACATCTACGAGCGCGGCACCTGGGGCCCGGCGGAGTGCGGAGCGTGGATGGCGCAGGACGGAAGGGAGTGGCTGGACGTGTGTCCGGTGCTGCACTGACGGGGAGTGGATAGTGGTTGGCGGCTAGTGGCTAGTGGGCAAAGTTGCTCGGCAAGTCGGCTTGCGTCACGAATTGGGCGAACCCGCGCCGTTGACAACTACGTAGTAGTTGCGGACAAACATGGTCTGACGACTGCCGACTGCTTCCTGCTATCTAAACTGCCTCCTGTCCCACCGGACGCAGCCGGTGGGCTTTTGAAGTTGCTGAGTCTCAGCTCCTCTGACTCCTGCCGCGTGCCCCCTGCCTCTTGATTCCCCCGTGACCCCGCCGCCGATGCTGCTGGTTGAAGACTTGAAAAAGGCCTTTCGCCAGCCGGACGGCGACTGGCTCAAAATCCTCGATATCGCGCGGTTCGCCGTCGGCCCGGCCGAACAGCTCGTGCTGATGGGCAAGAGCGGGTCGGGCAAGACGACGTTTTTGCACGCCATCGCCGGCATCACGCGGCCCGACTCCGGAAAGATCGTCATCGACGGCTACGACATCGTGCGGCTGCCCGAGGCCGGCCGCGACCGCTTCCGGGCCGACAAGATCGGCTACGTGTTTCAGACGTTCAACCTGCTGCCGGCGTTCACGGCGCTGGAAAACGTGCTCCTGGGAATGACGTTCGCCACGGGAAGGCCCAGCCGCGAGAGGGCGCTGCACCTGCTGGAGCGCGTCGGGCTGAAACACCGGCTGACGCACAAGCCGTCGATGCTCTCGGTTGGGGAGCAGCAGCGGGTTTCCGTCGCCCGGGCCCTGGCGAACAAGCCGAAGCTGCTCTTGGCCGACGAGCCGACGGCGAACGTCGACCCCAAAAACCAACAGGCGGTGATCGACCTGATCCGGGCGACGTGCCAGGAGGAGAGCGTGGCGCTCGTGCTGGTGACGCACGCGCCGGAGGTGGCCAAGCAGTTTCCGCGCGCGGAGATGCTGGAGGAGATCAATCGAGTGAAGTGATGGCCAACTTTCGTGTGGCACGCCCTGAGCGTCGCCCCAGATCGCGCGCACATCGCGCTTCAAACGAATCAGCCACTCGAGTCATCGTTGGTGCCCATTGCGAAGGGCGTGCCTGGAGGCCACGCGGAGGGCGCGCCCCTGAGCACGCCCTTCGCCGCCGATGTTGGTCAGCGCGCGGTGACCTGGCACACTCGCCGGCGCATGCGTCGGCGCGTCGCGCAACCAGGCTCAGGGCGTGCCACCCGAAAAAACTTGCCAAATCCCGACGTAAGCGCCACAATACGCGCTATTGCTGGCAAGGCTCTCTCCCCTCTCCCTTGCCGGCGCAACCACATTCGAGGAGGCTGGGCCATGCGCTGGTTTCATGGTCGGTGGCTGCTGGCGGCGTTTTTGGTTCTGGCGCTGGCGACGATTTCCGGAGCGCCCGCCGCCGACAAGGCGCGCGACGGCGGAGGGCACGACGACGGCGCCATGGGCGCCAAAGACCTCGTGCAGTGGGCGCTGCGGGCGGAGATCGGCGGGCAGACACAAAAGCGGGAGGCCATGCTCGTCGAGGCCAGGCGCCGCGACGCGAGCTACGCGCCGGTCCGATGGCACACGGGGCACGTGCGCGTGGGCGACAAGTGGGTCAAGATCGACGACCTGCCCGCCGTCGCTCAGGCGAACAAATCGCGGCAGGAATACTGCCGCCTGCGCGACACGCTTTTGGGGACCGCGAAAAACCACCTCACGCTGGCCGATTTTTGTGCGAGCCGCGGCCTAAAAGACGAAGCCCGCGCGCACTTGCTGTGCGTGCTGGACGTGGATCCGGACAACGAGGCGGCCCGGGCGCGGCTCGGGTATCAGCGCGTGGGAGGAGGCTGGATCACGCAGGAGGAGCTGGCGGAGCTGCGGGCGTCGATCCGCGAGTTCCAGGCGGGACTGGCGAAGTGGAAGCCCAAGATCGAGGCCCTCGCGCGTCGCCTGGAGCGCAACGAGGCGTCGCTGCAAATCGCGGAAAAGGAACTCTTTGAGATCGACGATCCGGCGGCCATCCCGGCGCTGGAGATCGTGCTCTCGTCACGGTCGCAGGACTCGGCGCTGCGGCTGGTCAAGGTGCTCTCGGGAATCAAGGGGCAGGAAGCGACGGCGGCGCTCGCACGACAGGCCGTGCTCTCGCAGTGGGAGCCTGTGCGGCAGGCGGCGGCCGAGCAATTGAAAACGCGACCGTGGGAGGCGTTCGTCCCGGCGCTGCTCGCTTCGATGCGCACGCCGACTCGCACCAAGGTGCAATCGGAACTCACCCGGGGCGGTTTTGCGATGTTTCGGACGATCTACGTCCGTGAAGCGCAGTCAACCGTGGAAGTGGCGGTCGACCAGCTTGCCGTATCCGCCTACCTGTACTTTGCGGCGCGGGATATTGCAGTGCCGACGATCCCAAACGTTCCGGCCATTGAAGCTTTCTTGACGCGCATCGCCGCGCAAGCCGCCGCCAACGAGAACGCCCGCATGCAGTGGCTGAACGAGCGGCTGGCGAGCGTTTTGTCCCAAGTCAGCGGGCAGCGCCTTCAGACCGACGCGAAGGTCTGGTGGGATTGGTGGAACAAATACAACGAAACGTTGCCGTCCGAAAAGCGCGTCGTGTGGTGGTGGGAATATGACTGTTACACCGCGGTCAGCGTCATCACGCCGCCGACGTCGTGTTTCGTCGCCGGCACGACCGTCTGGACGATCGACGGCCCGCGCCCGATCCAGAAAATCCGCGTCGGCGACCTCGTCCTGTCGCAGGACCCCGTCACGGGCGAAGTGGCCTACAAGGCGGTCGTGAAAACCACGCGCCGGCCGCCGGTCGAGCTGGTCAAGCTGACCACCGAGACCGACGCGATCCGCTGCACGGGCGGGCATCCGTTCTGGGTGGCGGGCCTGGGCTGGGTCCACGCCCGGAAGCTGAGGGAAAACGACTTCCTGCACGCCGTGACGGGCGCGGTTCGCGTCGCTGCCGTCGAGCGCGACCGGAACGAGGAGACGTTCAACCTGGTCGTGGCCGATTTCAACACGTATTTCGTCGGCCATGGCAAGCTGCTCGTACACGACACAGCGCCACGCGGTCCGACGGCGACGCTGGTGCCGGGGCTGGCGGCGGAAGAGTAAATTGGGTGGCACGCCCTGAGCGTCACCCCAGGTCGCCCACAGATCGCGTCTCAAACGAAGCTGCCAGTCGAATCGTCGTGGGCGCCCGGCGCGAAGGGCGTGCTTGGGTGCCACGCCGAGAGAGAGCGCCCGGCGCACCCCCTTCGCCGCCGACGTTGGGCAGCGCTGGATGAGCCGGCGCACGGCGCGGCGCAAGCGTCGGCGCGTGGCGCCACCAGGCTCAGGGCGTGCCACCCAAACTCAGGGCGTGCCGCCTGATTTGTAGCCCGGCCCGCGCAAGACGCGGCCGGGGCGGGCCGTGGTCATCTTGCCGCCGTCCAAAACGACCTGGCCGTTCACGACCACGTAGAGGATGCCTTCGGAGGGCAGGTTCGGCTGGGCGAACGTGGCCCGGTCGGACACTTTCGCAAGATCGAAGACGACAAGGTCGGCGGCCAGGCCCTCGGCGATCCGCCCGCGGTCGCGCACGAGGACGGCATTGGCGGCCGAAGCGGTCATCTGCGAGATCGCCTGCTCCAGCGACACGACGCCCAGCTCGCGGACGTAGCGCGAGAGGATTCGCGGGAACGCGCCGTAACCGCGCGGGTGGTCGGCCGAGCGGGCCGGGGCGAGCGGGCCGACGTCGGTGCAGAACGAGACGAACTCCTGCCGCATGGCCAGGCACTTGTTGGCTTCCGACATCGTCTGCGGCATGGCGAACGCCCTGGCCTGGCAGATTTCGAAGAATAACTCCCACGGGTCCTGGCCGGCGGCCTTGGCGATTTCGGCCAGCGACTTGCCGTTGTGCTCGGCCAGCGCCGGCACGCGAATGGCCGACAGCACGACGTTGTCCCAGTTCGCGCCGGCGTGGCGATACCAGTTTTCCCAGCCGGTTTCTTTTTCCATCTCGCGGCGCATCTGGGCGCGGATGGCGGGGTCTTCGAGCCGTTTCGCCAGGCCGGCCGCGCCTTGTTCCGAATGGCGCGGATGCAGAAGGGCCGTAATTCCGAGGCCGTTGTTGACGTAGGGGTAGATGTCGGCCGTCACTTCCTGTCCTGCGCCGCGGGCGGCCTGGATGCGGGCGAGGGCCTGGCTCATCTTGGGCCAGTTGGCGCGGCCGGCGGTCTTGAGGTGGAAGATGTGGACGGGCGTGCCGGCCTTTTGGCCGATTTCCAGGGCCTCGTCGATCGCCTCCAGCAGCTTGTCGCCTTCGTTCCGCATGTGGGTGTAGTAGCGGCCGCCGTGCCGGCCGGCGACCTCGGCCAGGGCGGCGATCTCGTCGGTCGTGGCGTAGACAGCCGGCGGATAGATGAGCGCCGTCGAAACGCCCATCGCTCCGGCCTGCATCGCCTCGTCGACGAGGGCTTGCATTTTTTGCAGCTCCTCGGACGAGGGGCGGCGGGCGACGTCGCCCAGAACGATCCTGCGTACCTGTGTGTGGCCGACCGTCTGCACGACGTTCATGGGCATGCCGGCCTTGTCGAGCCGGTCGAAATACTCGCGCATCGTGCGCCAGCCGAGGCGTTTGGCGTCCTCGTCGTCGAGCGGGGCGGCCGAATGCCCCTCGCCGGCGTTGATCGTCGTGATTCCTTGAGAGAGCAAGTTGAAGCCGGCCTGGGGGTCTTCGAGGAACGGCGCGGCCGTCTGGCCCATCATGTCGATGAAGCCGGGGGCGACGTAGAGGTCCGTCGCGTCGATCGTGCGCCGCGCCTGGGCCGGGTCGATGCGGCCGATCTTGGCGATCTTCCCGTCGCGGACGGCGACATCCGCCCGATACCACGGCGCGCCGGCGCCATCGACGACGCGGCCGCCCCGGAGGAGGAGGTCGTAATCTTCGGCGCATGCGGGGCCAGCAAACGCGCAGACGCCAATCGCGGCTGCAATGGCACAAGGTCCCAGCATCGAGGAAGACGTCATGCAGACCCCTTTTTCGCAGAGTGTCCGTCCAATGCTACAGGTGTAATTGACGGGGAGCGCGAATTCCACCACTCGCGCGCGTACCGCGGCAAGCACAGTGGCAGTGCCATGCCCACGATGATTCGAGACGGGGCCGAGTCAATACGCGACGGCACTTGCGGCAGCCAGGCAATATTCATGCTCCGCCAGGTCGTCGGCGGAGGTTGCCGGGCCGCCGCGCCAGACAATCTCGGCGTAGTCGCAAATGGCGTCGATCCAAGCGTCGCCGAGCGTGCGGCGCGAAGAATAGGGCAAAAGAACGATGAGCCGCTTCGCCCCTTTCGGCCGGCCGGGTGAGATCGAGTAGAAGCGATCGAGATAGGACGTGGACTCGTAGCACGCGGCCCGCAGAGTCTCTAGCACGCGCGGCGTAATGGCGTGCGGCGAGGCCGTCGACTCCAGGACGATTTGCAGCGTCGAATGGGGATTGTCGCGGAGCAGCTCGACAATGATCGCCGCGGCGTCGCTCGCCGTGCGCGAGAAATCGTCTGACCGCAGCCAGAGCGAGAACGCTCCAGCGCGATCGGCGGCTGCCGGCCGGCGAGCGCGCGACGACGGCGGCACGTCCAGATCGACGAACCACTCGCGCACCGGCCGACCATGCGGCGTGCCGTCGCCGTTCCCGTTGGCAGGAAAGTGAATCTGCGGCGGCGGCAGCGGGTCGAACTCCGTGTCGAACGCTTCCTGCGCCTCGCGCATCAGATCGTGCAGGTCCGGAAGCGCGAGCGTCGGCGTGCGAAGCACGTAGTAGGGCGGGATCGGCTGAAACTCAAGGCCCAGCGCCGCCGCCTCCTGCCGGAACGCCGTGCCCGGCAGCACGGCCAGGTTGAAGACCTGCACCTGCGTGTAGAGGCCGTTGTCGCGGACGTAGGCGATGCCGCGGCGGACCGACTCGACGGTGTCGCCCGGCAGGCCGATGATCAGGTCCACCTTCACGCGGATCCCCTGCTCCGTCATCGCCCGCACGCCCCGCTCGAACGCCCGCAGGTTGTTCTTGCGGTCCATCAATTCCTGCACGCGGGGATCGATCGACTGCAGGCCGACCTCGACCTCCGTGAAATTCGCCTCGCGGAGCAGCCGGGCGGTTTCGTCGGTAATCCCCTCGGCCCGCAGCTCGCCGAAGTACGTGAACGCCCGATCGTCGCCGTTCCGCGCGGCTCCCTTCTCCGTCCCCCCCTTCCGAAGGGGGGGGCCGGGGGGGTTCTTTGAGGGCACGGTGGGGTTGCAATCGGCGAGTAACTTCAGAAACTCGGGAAAGTCCCGCCGCTGATTGAGCGTGGGGTCCAGCAGCACGACCTCGTCCGCCCCGCGCTCGCGGGCGTGCCGCAGGTTGGCCTCGATCTTCTCGCGGCCGAGGAAATAGAGGTCGTCGTAGCTTTTGGGGTAGTAGCAGAACTTGCACTTGAACACGCAGCCGCGGAGCGTCTCCAAAAGCAGCATCCGCTCCTCGGCGGCGTCGAGGATGCCGGCCAGATAGGGCGACGAGATTTCATCGAGCCGGGCGAGCGGCTTCCGCGGGGTGTAGCCATCACGCTCCGCGTGATGAGCGATCGTAGGGTGGGCACCGCCCACCATTTCTGTCCCAATGGTAGGGTGCATGCCGCCCACCACCTCCGTCCCCCCCTTCCGAAGGGGGGG
>JACOUI010000143.1 GCA_016177915.1 Planctomycetia bacterium | reverse complement strand
CGACCACGCGGACCTCGATCCCCGCCGCGCCTAACGGCCCGGAAAGATATTCCGCCAGCGCCGGGTCGTTGACTTCCACTTTGCCCGGACGATAACCGCCGTATCGGCTGCGGCAGCCGAAGTCGACGGCCGCTTCCAGCGCCACGTTCGGGCTGCATTCATCCGGCTTCACCATGCGCCCCATGTGCACCTTGTCCGCGCGAACCGCCAGCCAAAGAGGCAGGTACGGGCGAAAGACGTCCCCGTCTTCGTTGTCGACCCAGACGGGCACTCTGAAGAGCCCGCCCTGCCAGGTCTCGTCGGGCCGCGAGGGGAGGTCCGTCAACTTCTGAAGTAGGCGATCCATCATGCCGGAGATTATTGCGATTTCGTTCGCTTTGTCGAGCGGCGAAGTGCTGAGATTCGGTGGGAGGAATTGTCGGCTACCCCGACCATCGAGTTGTTGTAACTTTCCCTTGTCGCCTCGCAGTCAGCGCATCGACCAACGTCTCAACTCCGCCAAAACTGCGACTCCCGCGGCGCCTCGTACCGCACGGCAAGCTGCGGCGTCTCGATCCGCTTCTGGCCCGTCGCCAACGACTTCAGGCCCGCCGCCACGAGGCCGCTTGTGAGCAGCGTCCGCTCCGCCGGGTAAGGCGCCCGGCCGGTCGTGAACATTTCCTCGGCCTTCGACATCAAGGCCGCCGAATAGACGACGTTGGGGTTCGGCGGCAGGTGAAACAAGGTCGAAATCGGCTCGCGCTGGCCTTTCAGCCGCGCCGCAAACGTGAAATCCTCAACGAGCCCGTTCAAGAGCAGCATCGTCGCCTTCAGGCCGTCGGCGTATTCGAACCGATACGCCACCGGCTGCTTGACGAACTGACGCATCTGCTCGGCCGTCGGGTAACGGTGGCTACAGGTGTCCGGCTGGGCCAGCGTGTGGCTCCGCGACAGGCAGGCCTCGAACAAGCGCGCGTCCCAGCCTCCGCCCGACCATGCCCCCGATTCCATCGCTTGCCAGACCGCGTCGCCGCGCTGGGCCTGCATCGCCACGACGCCCGTCTCGCCCCCCTTCCGCCGCTCGACCATGCACTGGATCGTCTCCAGCGCGTGGAAGTCGTAGATATCGACCGGCCCGAACGCCACGCACAGGGCCTCCTCGACTTCCGCCCCAAGCGGCATGTCGATCGCCGGCATCCGCCACGTTACCGGCAGCGACGAACCGGCCAGGAGCGGGAACTTCATCGCACGGGCCGTCTCGACCATCTCCTTGGCCCACTCGAACCGCCACGACAGGTGTTTGTCGTTGTAGACCGGCGTCGTGCGCCCGTCCTTTTTGAACACGTCCACGATCTGTCGGAACAGCTCATAGCGCGGGTATTGTTTCTGGCCAATTTCGTTCACCGGGTAGTTGCCGTGCTCACCGATGAGCAGCACCGCGTCCACGGCCAGCTTGTCGCCGCCGGCGCGCAGCGCCTCGGCCACCGTCGGAAAAATGCGAAAGCCGAATTCCTTGGCCCGGCCGCGGCTCAGGTCGCCCTCGGGCGTTTGATCGACGTAAGCCGACACGACCTGAAGCTCCGGCCGGTGCCACTTGCCTTCGCGCGGATAGCCGACGAGAAACCGCTCGGCCATGTGCCAGGCGTGCGAGCGGTAGTTCCAGAGCGTGGTGACGACGGCGAGCTTCTTGCGTTTCTCCTGCACTCCCCCGGCGTTCAATAGCGACGGCCCGATGACGCCCGCGCCGACGACGCCCGTCCCGACGCCCTGCAGAAACGACCTGCGGCTGACCATATATTTTTCTCCCATCAAATACGGCGCGTCGGCCGCACCGCCGTGACCCTTTACGAACCCCATGAACAACGGGTTGCGGCCATTTGTACCACGCGGCGCGGCCCAAGCAACGCCGCCCGCTTTACAATGCGGGAACGGTCCGAGAAGATGCTGTTGTCGAGGGCCGTTTTGGGGCTGTAGCTCAGTTGGTAGAGCAACGGACTTTTAATCCGTAGGTCTCGGGTTCGAGTCCCGACAGCCTCACTGGAGATCAGCTTCGTCGCGCGTCACCCCGGAAACCGATCATGCGATTCGCCTGGCCTGCGATCGCCGCTCTGCTTGTCGCAACCTCGCCTGTGCCCACGAAGGCCCAGGACGACGGCGAGGCGCTGTTTGAAGCCCGCATCCGGCCGGTCCTCGTCGAAAAATGCTTTCGCTGCCACGGCGGCGAGAAGACGAGCAATGGCCTGAAGGTCCATTCGCGCGAGGCGCTCGTCAAGGGCGGCGACCGCGGGGCGGCGATTGTGCCCGGCGAGCCGGAGAAGAGCCTCCTGATTGCCGCGATTCGCCGCACGCACGACGAAGTGCAGATGCCGCCGGACGACAAGCTGCGCGAGGAATCCGTCGCCGATTTTGCCAGGTGGATCAAGGCCGGCGCGCCGTGGCCAAAGTACACAACGAACTCCGCCGATTCGGGCGATCCGGCGTTTCGCGCGGCGGCGCACTGGGCCTTCCGGCCGGCGAAAAAAGTCGCGCCGACCTCTGACCCCTCGGGCTGGTCCGACCATCCGATCGATCGCTTTGTTTCAGCGAAGTGGCGCAAAAAGGGATTGCGACCTGTCGCTGCCGCCGACCGGCAGTCGCTCCTGCGGCGCGTCTATTTCGACCTGATCGGCCTGCCGCCGACGCCAGAAGAAGCCGCGCAGTTTCTCAATGACTCTTCGCCGGACGCGTTCGAGCGGCTGGTCGATCGCCTGCTGGCTTCGCCCTATTACGGCGAACGCTGGGGGCGGCACTGGATGGACGTCGTCCGCTACGCCGACACCGCCGGCGACAACGCCGACTATCCCATCCCCGAGGCCCGCCTCTACCGCGACTACCTCATCGATTCCTTCAACGCCGACAAGCCCTACAACCGGTTCGTCCGCGAGCAATTGGCGGGCGACATTCTGGCCCGCGAAGGTCCGCCGGACCGCTACGCCGAGCAGGTCGTCGCCACGGGCTTTCTGGCCCTCAGCCGCCGCTATGCGACCGCGCCCTACGAGTTCTGGCATCTGACGCTCGAGGACTCGATCGACACGGTCGGCCAATCGTTCCTGGGGCTCACGCTCCGTTGCGCCCGCTGTCACGACCACAAGTTCGACCCCATCTCCAGCGACGACTACTACGCCCTCTACGGCATCTTCGCCAGCACGCAATACCCCTGGGCCGGCGGCGAGGAGTTCGAGTCCAAGAAGTTCCACCGGCAGCATTTCGCGCCGCTACTGTCCGAAAGCGATGCCGCCCGGCGGGCCGAAGCGTTTCGCAAGCAATTGGACCAGATGGCCGCGAAGCTGGCGGAATTGGAAAAACAGCTTACGGCCGCGGGCGACGCCGACAAGCCCGGCATCCAAAAGCAAGTGCACGAGCTTCGTGCGGAACACGTGCAATTGCAGCGCAGCGGGCTGCCGCCGGACGTGCCGGGGGCCTACGCCGTCCGCGACGGCCAGCCAAACGATGCCGCGATCCAACTTCGCGGCGACCCGGCCCAGCGGGGAAACACCGTGCCGCGCAGGGCGATCTCGTTCCTCTGCCCGCAGCCGCTTGAGATTCCCGCAGGCGAGAGCGGCCGCAAGCAGTTGGCCCAGTGGCTGACGCGGCCCGACCATCCGCTGACGGCCCGCGTGATGGTCAACCGCATCTGGCAGCACCATTTCGGCCGCGGGATCGTGGCCACGCCCTCGAACTTCGGCACGCGCGGCGCCGCCCCGACGCATCCCTATTTGCTCGACTACCTCGCCGCCCGGTTCGTCGAGAGCGGGTGGAGCGTCAAGGCCATGCACCGGCTGATTCTGTCGTCCAGGACGTGGCAGCTTTCCAGCGCCGACGACGACCACAATCTGGCCATCGACACGGGCAACGAACTCCTCTGGCGGCACGACCGCCGGCGGCTCGATGCCGAAGCCATCCGCGATTCCCTGCTTTCCGTCAGCGGCCGGCTCGACCGCAGCCGTCCGACGACGGGACACCCGTTCCCGCCGATCTCCGATTGGCACTGGACGCAGCACAACCCGTTCAAGGACGTCTACGACACGTCTCACCGCAGCGTGTACCTGATGACGCAGCGCTTGCAGCGGCACCCGTTTTTGGCGCTCTTCGACGGCCCGGACACGAACACGACGACTGAAAAACGGACAAGCGCGACCGTTCCGCCGCAGGCGCTGTATCTGATGAACAGCCCGGAGATGGCGGCTATCGCGTCATCGCTGGCCGAGCGGCTGATTTCAAACGAAACCGACCCGGCCCGCCGCATCGAACTGGCGCATCGGCTGTGCTACGCCCGGCCGCCGACGGAGGCGGAATTTCCCGCCGGAATCCGGTATATTGCGGAATACACCGCCGAGGCGGCTCGAACGGCCGAAGGCAACGGCGAGCGCGCCGCCTGGGCAAGCTACTGCCGCCTGCTGCTCTCGGCCAACGAGTTCTTTTACGTCGATTGACGAGCCGGAGGATCCGATGCCGCTCGACCGCCGTCGTTTCCTTCAATCCACCGCAGCCGGTGCGGCCGCCGGGTTGCTCTATCCACGGCTCGCCGTCGCCGCCCGCATGAACGAAGGCCGGCTCCTCGCGCCGCAGCCGGCGCACCACCCCGCCAAGGCGCGGAGCCTCGTTTTCATTCACCTCACGGGCGGCTTCTCGCACGTCGACACGTTCGACTACAAACCCAAGCTTCAGCAGGACGACCGCAAGAAAGTCACCGCCGAAACACTGCGCGACATCACCGAGCAGCCGCTTTTGGCCTCGCCGTTCAAGTTCGCCCAGCACGGCCAGTCCGGCCTGTGGATCAGCGAGCTGTTTCCGCACCTGGCCAGGGTCGCCGACGAGCTGTGCGTGATCCGCACGCTGCACACGGACATCCTGGAGCACTTTCAGGCCGTGCTGGCCATGCACACCGGCTCGGCCACGGTCCCCATGCCCAGCATCGGGGCGTGGCTGAGCTATGGCCTGGGAACGGCGAACCCGAACTTGCCGCCCTACGTCGTGCTCTGCGAGCACCTGCCCTACGCAGGAGCACAAGTCTGGGACGCCAGCTTCCTGCCGCCGGCGCACCAGGGAACGCGGCTTCTGCCCGGCGACCGGCCGATCGCCAATCTGCAATCGCGCACGAGCAACGTCACGCTGGCCGAGCTGGAATTCCGCATGCTCAAGGACGTCAACGAGTCCCATGCCGCCGCACGAAACAACGACCTGGCCCTCCGCGCGCGGATCGGCAGCTTCGACACCGCCCGCGGCATGATGCAAGTCGGCCCGGAGGTCTTCGACCTGTCGCAGGAGATGGCCGACACGCTCGACCTTTACGGCGTCGCGTCGGGCGACAACCGCTCGTTCGCCTGGCAATGCCTGGTGGCGAGGCGCCTCGTCGAGCGCGGCGTGCGGACCGTCGAGCTGATCGACACCGGCACCAGCAACAACTGGGACTCGCACGGCAACATGCAGGACCACCGGCCCAAGGCGGCGCGCGTGGACCAGGCCATCGCGGGCCTCGTCCGCGACCTGAAGCGTCGCGGTCTGCTGGAAGACACGCTCATCGCCATCGCCACGGAGTTCGGCCGCTCGCCCTGGGACCCCGGACAGGGCCGCAACCACTGGCACAAGGCGTTTACCTGCCTGCTGTGCGGGGCGGGCGTGAGGGGCGGCCTGGCTTACGGCGAGACCGACGAATACGGCATCCTGCCCATCAAAGATCCCGTCCACGTCCACGACTACCACGCGACGATCTTGCACCTCCTGGGCATCGACCACATGCGGCTGACCTACCGCTACGCGGGCCGCGATTTCCGCCTCACCGACGTACACGGGAATGTAGTGCAGGCCATCCTGTCGTAAACGGTCGAGCAAGCGGCGAGATACGCGGGGCCGATGAAGCCGGTTGACGGAGTGGTTGTGATTTGATGTCCACCTGAATCGGGGTTTGGATAGCCCCTCGCCCCCCACCCCAACCCTCCCGCGCAAGGGGGAGGGAGATACGGAGCGGCTCCTCATGCAGGTCACGTTGGAGCAAGTCCAGAAAATGGCGCCAGACGACGGCTCGGCCGCGGCCGCGTCCCGCCGCCCGGCGGTTTCGCATGGCGCATGGTTCGCTGTTATAATGCCCGCAGCTCATGGGTCGGAGCGAGGCCATGATTGCCGGAACCATTTGCGCCAAAGGGCATCGCGCTCCCAGTGCAGCCGGGCGTTTCGTCGCCGCCCTCGCCCGCGCTATGCTGGTTACGGCGCTGCTTGCGCCGCAGATTTCGCGGGCTCAGGCGCCTGCGGCCCCGCAGGAAGCCCGCGTCGACCTCTACGGCGACCCGCTCCCCGCCGGCGCGCTGGTGCGGCTGGGCAGCATCAAGCCCGCGGAGGGCGGGACCGAGCGCGGCCATTCGCTGGGGATTTACGACCTGGCGTTTTCGCCCGACGGCCGGCAGTTGGCCACGCGCGGCGGCGACCTCTCCGTCCGCGTCTGGGAGGCCGCCTCCGGAAAGGAAATCGTGAAGCTCAAGGGCGGGCGACCGGTGGAGTTCACGCGCGACGGGCAGTTCCTCGTCGTCGGCGACGACAAGCGCGTCAACATCCATAGCGCGCAGGATTGGTCGCTGCTGCGGTCGATCGCGTGCAAGGAATTGATCCTGGCGAAGCTGGCAGGCGAAGGGAAGCAACTGCTCGTTCTCGACCAGGGCGTCCCGATCGTCTACGACGTGGCCACGGGCGACGAAGTCCGCAAGCTCGACAGCCTCCGCGTCATCAAAGCTTACGGCTTCTCCCCCGACGGCCACTTGCTGGCCTACGCCCGCAACCTGTCCGACACCCTGGTGCAGGTGAACGACGTCTCGAAAGGCGAGCTAGTGCGGGCCCTGACGGGCAGCCGCGACAGCCCCAAGGCGGCCGCCTTTTCCGCCGACGGCCGGCTGCTGGCCTGCGGCGGCCGCGACGAAATCCGCATCTGGGAGCTGGACACCGGCATCGAGGTCGCCCTGCTGCAAGGGCACGAGAAAGCGGTCGGCGCCCTGGCCTTTTCGCCGGACGGCCGCTTTCTCGCCTCCGGAAGCTGGGACAAGACGATCCGCTTGTGGGAGGTGCTCTCCGGCCGGGAGGTGGCGGTCCTCGACGGCCACACGAACTTTGTGAACGCCGTCGCCTTTTCGCCGGACGGGCGCCTGTTGGCCTCCGGCAGCACCGACCGCACGGCCCTCGTCTGGGACGTCTCGCAAGCGATCCTCGGCAAGACGCCCGCCGCCGGGCCGCTCGCCGACGAAAAGCTCAAGGAGTTTTTCGCCGACCTGACGGGCGTGGACGCGCGGAAGGCGATTGTCGCCGTCGCGGCCCTCGCCGGCGACCCGGAGCACACGCTCCCCTACACCAGGACGCACGTGGCCGAGCTTTTCAGCCCGACGCAACGGGAAAAGATCTTGCAGTGGATCAAGGACCTGGACAGCCCGGAGTTCATGGTCCGCGAACGGGCCAGCGAGCAGCTTCTGGGGGTCCGCGATACGGCGAAGGACTTGTTGCTGAAGGAGCTGAAGACGACGGGATCGGCCGAGGTTCGTTTCCGGATTCGCCGCATCCTGGCGCGTCCGCAGGCGGCCACCGGCCTGCCGGCCGCAGAAGTGCGCCGCATCAAGCGGTTGATTCACGTGCTGGAGTTGATTGGCACGGCCGAGTCCAAGGAGGTCTTGGAGGTCCTGGCCAAGGATGCGCCGTCGGAGGAGATCAACCGGCTGGCGAAGCGGGCGCTCGAGGGACGGGGGTGACTTGCGCGCGCTTCAATGTTCTTGACTCGGAAGCCCGCTCGTCCGGGCGCCGATTCACGTCGGTCGTATCCGAACGCCGTGGCCGCCGCCAATCCGGTCGGGTCAACTGTTGTCAAAAGGCACGAGGGCCTCCTCCGAAATCAGCACAATGCGGGCGATGTCCACCAGCTTGCGGTTCTTTGAGCTGGCCAGCTTTTGCAGGCGGCGGAAGGCCTGTTCTTCGTCGAGCCCGGCCCGCCTCATGATGATCCCCTTGGCCCGCTCGATCACTTTCCGGTCGTCCAGGGCCTGCCGCAGGTCGGCCGCTTCCTTGCGCAGCTCCTGGAACTGCGCGAAGCGGCGCATGGCGACGGCAATGGCCGCCGAAATGTGCTGCTCTTTGATCGGCTTGATCAGGTAGCCGAGGATATGGTCCGAGGCGGTCCGCGCCAGCAGCTCCTCGTCGAGAAACGCGGAGACGAGGATCACCGGGATGGGACCCTCCTGCGTGATTTGAGCCGCCGCGTCGATGCCGTCCATGTCGGGCATCTTGATGTCCGTGATCACCAGGTCCGGAGGCGCGGCCCGGCACAGCTCCACGAGCTCGCGTCCGGTGCGGGCCACCGCGACGACCTGATGCCCCAGGGCCGGCAACACGTCCTGAAAATAATCCCGCATGTCTTTTTCGTCG
Source organism: Planctomycetia bacterium (assembly GCA_016177915.1). GTDB lineage: Bacteria > Planctomycetota > Planctomycetia > Pirellulales > S012-138 > JACOUI01. Next base: position 33,023 of record JACOUI010000143.1, on the reverse strand, counting down.
TCGGCGACGGCCACGCGCAGGGAACCGTTCATTGGGGGCCTCGGGGGAGTGTGACAAGGATTTCGGCGCCGGGAGCGTCGCCGTTTCCGACGGCGATCAAACCGCCGTGCGCTTCGACGATGCGTTTGGCGATGGCCATGCCCAGGCCCATGCCGTGGGTCTTCGTCGTGAAAAAGGGCTGGAAGAGCTTCACTCTCTGGTCCGGCGTGAAGCCGACGCCGTTGTCGCGGATCGAGACCTGCACGGCGGGTTCGCTGCCCAGGCGAGCTTCGCACCAGCGAACGTCAATTTCCACTGGATCGGGGCAGGCGTCCAGCGAATTCTCCAGGATGTTTCGAAAGACCTGGCCGATGCCGACGCGATCGACGTCGCAACGCGGGTCCAACGGGGGAGCGTCGCAGATCAGCCGCGCTTTGCGCCCTTTGCGCAGCATCGACAGTTCCTTCCACATCTCGTCGATGATCTCCGCCAGGTCGCAGCTTTCGCGCTGGAGCGTGATGGGCGCCGCGTAGCCGCGAACTTCCTCATACAAATGGTGCAGGTGGTCCTGGGCGGCCTGAATGCGGGCCACCAGGTCGAGCGCCTCGGGTTGGTCCTTGGTCTTGCGCGCCAGCATCTCCAGACAGGCCTGGCTGCGCTGCAGCGCGTTTCGGCTCTCGTGCGCCAGCCCCGCCACCATCTGACCGATCGCCGCCAGCCGTTCCGACTGCCGCAGCTTGTCCTCCGTCTCCTTGCGCGACGTGATGTCGCGAATGGCGCTGGAGACGAGCCGGCCTTCCTCGGTTTCCAGCGGGCTCAGGCTGATCTCGACCGGGAACTCCCGGCCGTCTTTGCCCAGTCCGTAAAGGTCCATTCCGCTCCCCATGGGGCGAGCGCGGGGATTGGCGAAGAAGGCCGCGCGGTGCGCCGGATGGCGCTCGCAAAACCGCGGAGGAACGAGCATCTCGATCGGCTTCCCCAGCAGCTCTTCGCGGGCGTAACCGAACAAGCGCTCCGCCTGCGAGTTGACCAGCAGCATCTCGCCTTCCTGGTTGACCATCACCATCGCTTCGGGCGCGGCTTCCAGCAACTTGCGGAAGTTCTCCTCCGCGCGCCGGTGCTCGGTGATGTCCTGGCCGGTCCCCGACATGCGCAGGGGCTTGCCGTCGTCGCCGACGACGACCTGCCCCCGCGCGTGGAGCGTGCGCACGGCGCCGTCCGGACGAACGATGCGGTGGTCGAACTCGAAAGGTTGGCAGTCCTGGTAGGCCCGTTTGATGATCCGATCGACGGCCTCGCGGTCTTGCGGCAGGACGCGGTCGAGGAAGCCGTCGTAGGTGGCGGCGAACTGGCTCCGCTGCAAGCCATAAATGCGGTACAGCTCGTCCGACCAAACGACGACGTTGGCGCGAATGTCCCATTCCCAGCTTCCGATATGGGCGATTCGCTGGGCGTCGGCCAGCGCCTGGTTCGTGGCCGAAAGCTCGGCCGTTCGCTCGCGGACCCTCGTTTCCAAGTCGCGGTGCGATTTCAGCAGGTCCGCCTCCGCGGTTTTGCGCTGCCGCACGTCGGCGGCCAGGACGAGAGTCACCACCGCGGCCACGCACATGAACATTTGCAGAACGGTCAGACTTTCTGCCAGTGTACCTACCGCGGAGGAATCGGTGCCCTGCACCGTTCGCCAGATCGCCACGGCCGACGCCAGGAGCGTCGCTGTAACGGCCCCATGCTGATCGAACCGGACTGCCGCCCAAATCAGGAACGGGAACAATACAAACCGGGGCTTATAGACCCATGCGGTGTCGAAGACGATCCAACCGATGACGAGAAGTCCCACCAGGAGGGCACCCGCCTCCGCGATCCGTCTCGGCGGCAGGCGGAGTCGCGGGCGCGAGGTCCAAACGAACAAGAATGGCGCAAGCACCAGATCGCCGGCCATGTCCCCCAGCCACCACGTCCACCACGCGCGGCCGAAATCGGCCGAGGGAATCTTGCTGCCCAGCCAGCCGCTCGTGACGCCGATGGTGGCACTGACGATCGTGCTTAGCCCGCCGGCCAGCACCACCAGGCCCAGCACGTCGTACAGGCGATCGAGCGACGGACGAAACTTGATGACGCGCACGAGCAAAAAGCTGCCCAACAGAGCTTCTCCGGTGTTTCCAACCGCCATGCCGAAGGCCGCCAGGATCGGGGCTACGGTCGCGTTAGCCAAGAACGCACCCGCGGCGATGGCGGGCCAAAGGCGAAAGCCGCGCATGGTCAGCGCGACCAGCGCGATTCCCGTCGGCGGCCAAACCGCCGATGCCATGCCCCCAACAGCGTGCATTTGCAGTCCAAATATCGCCGCGGACAAATAAACGGCGAGCAGGACCGCCAATTCAACGAGATAACGCTGTGTCGGCGCTTTCATGGTGCCGGATGCAAGAAGGTCGCTCGACCGGATGGGCCAACTTCGGACTGGCAACTCGGCCGTAACGCGCGGCGTGCCGCCCGCTGAGAAAGACGGATCCGGTGATGTGTCGGCGGGCGAAAGCCAGAAAGCCCACCGACCATCGGAAAAGTCGTTTGGGCTTCCATAGCCGGGCCGGTGCTTCCCGTCGCGAGACGCCCAGCCGAAAACCGATGATACCGCCGCGCATCCCAAAAATGAAGTCGCGTCAAAGGCAAAAGGCAGCCTGCCGGAGCACGGCGTTGTCGGCGCACCGCGAACGGCGGGCCAAGGACGACGGTCACGAGCGACATGTACCGCATTACGTCGACGACGCAAGACCCCCGCGACGGCGGGCTCGCCGTCAAATCAAAAAAGGCCGGCTAACATGAACATCGCAAGGTGTTGCGAGCCCTGGATATACCGCCAGAGCACGAAGGTCCGACCGAAATACGAGAAAGACGTGCTTGACACGACGGGCAAGGCCGTTAGCATGACGGTCAGTCTGCGCCGGGCGGCTGACAGCGGTCCTTGCCGGACCACGTCCCTTCCGTGGCACTGCCTGCCACACCCGGTGCAGCGCGCATCGGGCGAACCCACGAGCGCGACGAGTTGTCGCGGTATCGCCTCGCGGCGCAAAGCGACGCGACCTTGCGCTGCGGGGGCGAACGTTTGAGGCGGGCTTTTCATCACAGGGTGCGCGGCGAATTTTCTTGACGTGGAGGGATGACGATGCTGGCTCTGACGCGACGTATCGGCGAGGAGATCATTATCGACCGCGGGGTGCGCGTGGTGGTCCTGGCCGTCCATGGCCGGCGCGTGCGGCTGGGGATTGAGGCCCCGCCCGACGTGCGGGTGGACCGCAAGGAAATCCACCAGCGTCGCGCGCGGCGCTCGCCCGTGCTGGCCGGCGTGAACGGATCGCTGGAGCCGCAGCCGTAGCGCCAGGCAACAGACCGCGTTCCGCCGATCCAAACGGCATTTCCGCGCGCCGTCAGCGCGCGCTCAAGCCATCTTCGCGCCACGAAGGAGCTCACGATGCTTGCGCAGGTTCTCACCCGTCCTTGGCATGCTGATCCGGCCCATTCCGACGCGGGCGATGTGGATTTCCCCGATTCGCAGTTGGCCCATCTGAATTTGGCCCGCTCCATCGAGCGGAGTATCCGCAGCCGCACGGGAGGCCGCGTGCGGCGGCTCAACGTCGAAGTTGCAGGCGGACGGATCGTCGTCCGTGGATCGGCCGCGACCTATCACGTCAAGCAGCTTGCCTTGCAGGCCGTGCTCGACACCGCAGGATCGGCAGGCGCCCGGCCTGTCAAACTTGACGTTCATGTCCGGCCCGGACCGGCGCCGCGGACGTTCCAGCGCGCGGGCTCTCCACGGGACGCGTGAGGCGCGTCAGCGTTTCATGGCGGTCACTCGAAGGGTTGGCGGCGGCCCCGTGCCGCCCCGGCCGTGCTGACGCCGTGTCCGTGCTTACGGACAACGAACGCAGGAGCATACTTCCGCCAGTCAATGCCGACCCGTGCCTCGCTTGTGACCGAAACGGAATTCGCTGGCCGGCGTGCGGCCGTAGGCGTCGAGCAGACAGCGAACAGCGGCCTTGATGCAGTAGACTCGGTCGTCGGCCCGGCCCGAAGCTTTGTGCCGGCGGAGTTTGGGAAGGGATTGCGTGAGGCGGGGCATGGTGCAGACCTCCCATTGCGGGGCGCAAAACGGTATTTACCGTTTTGGCTCGACGGGAAAAGGCTGCACTGCCGACCGCCGGCAGGTAACTTAAAAGCAAGTTTGAGCGTGAGTTACGTCCAGTCGGGGTGAGAGGATTTGAACCTCCGACTTCTTGGTCCCGAACCAAGCGCTCTAACCAGGCTGAGCCACACCCCGAGGTTCCAGCATTGTACTTCGATCCCAACACCGGTCAATCGCGCCCAGGGGCGGGCGTGTGGGGCACCGACGGCAGGAGTTGAGGCACGGTTTCGTCACTCCGGCGCGGCCTGCCCTGGGCGCACTTCGAAGCGCGACGTGGACCTGGTCCCACGCTCGCCACGAAGTCGAGGTGTCGCGATTCGAACCCGCGACCCTCGGACCCCCGCGATTGCATTTTGACCGAAGGGCCCGAGCGCGAACACGGGCGCCCTCTACACCTTGCCGGTGCGGGCGGAACTGTTGGAACAAATCGAAAGGATGGTCGTCGTCCGCTTGTTGCTAGCACAGCGGTGCGGTTCGAAGCCCGACCGGACGGCGCTAGGTGAAGCACTCGGGAACCTGCGAGGGATAAGACTCGACGTACTGCCCGGCGTGCGGTCAGCTCAGCGGGCCAGACCAGGAGGCCTGCCCGGCCTGCGGAGGGACGTACGACCAGGTCGTGCCGGAGGGGTAGCCGAGGAATAGGCTGGGCACCGCCGGCACCGCCCACCGCCGAGGACCGGGCAGGCTTGCGTCAGCCGCCGCGGCGTTTTCGCAAAGAAGCGACGAAGTCCGCGTGCTGGGGCGAATCGAGGCCCTTTTGCAGTTCATCGAGGACTTTTGCGGAGTCGAACGCAAACAGTGCCGCCACGTCGAGCCGCAGGCCCGGAAAAACGCGCGACTCGAAGCTGCCCTTGCGACCCTTGTGCAGCGACCGGAATCGCCGACCGCGCCGCTCGAACCAGCGGACTTCCTGCTCGCGGACCAGGACGACGAGGTATTCCTTGACGCCGGCGCGCTCGTAGTCGCGCACTTTCTCGTAGAGATCAAATGCTTCGGTGCTCGCGGCGACTTCCACGACCAACTCGGGCGGTCCCTGATGATATCTGTCGTCGGTGACGAAGGTTTGCCCGCCACACGCCGGATCGATGAGTAATGCGACATCGGGTTGCGGCTCGCTCTCCGGGCCCAGGATAATCGTGGTGTTGTTGAGAGCGAAGGTCCCAGGCGATCTGGCCGCATAGACGGCAGCCCCCATCATGACCAGACCGTGCGGTAGGCCGTGATCCGAAGAAACCGGAGGCAGCACAAACACCACTCCTTCCACCAGTTCCGCGCGGAACGAGTCGGGCATCTGCTTGTAGCGCGCATGGAACGTGGGCTGGTCGAGATGATCGCCGGCCTGAAGGCGCGGGAGCCTTTGAGGGGGCGGCGGCCTGCGACGTACCTGCAACATGTTTTCACCCAGAAGGCGCTCGGTTTCGACGGTGCAATTATAACGCGCCGCGCGCCGCGACGGCAAAAGGACGAAGAGCCTGCGGCAAAAAGACATCGCTAATCAATCAGCGCCATCTGCGAGCGACGAAATAGGCGTCGTTCGCGCAGGCCGCGTCGCTCGTTGCGCTGCAGACGGCCAATAACCGCGACACGTATTCAGCGGCCTTTGGCACGCCGACGAAGACTTTTTCCACGCCCTGCCCGTGCGGGCGGAACTGCTGGAAGCGTCCGAAGAGATGGTCGTCGTCCACGGTTTTCGACAAGGGTGCGCGAACGATGGGAGTACGAACGGCAGGCGGGCCGCCTACCCTACGGCTACTCCTTCAGCTCCTTGATGAAAATATTCGCAAACTGCAGTGCGTCGCCGTGGTGCTGGAGCGCAATCGGGCCGGACGGCGGGACGCCGGGGAGCACCGCGTTTTCCAGGACCGTCTGGCCGTTGAGGACGACCGTCAGTTGGTCGCCCTGCATCGTGATCACGAACCGGTTCCACTGGCCCAGCGGCTTGTCGGCACGCTTCTTGGGCGTCACGCCCGCGCGGACTTCCAGCGATTGGGCCTTGTCGGTGCGGTAGCCGTAGACCTCGCCCGAACCGATCGGCCAGCACCAGATGTTGACCTGGCTTTTGCTGTTGCCGCGCAGATAAATGCCGCTGTCGCCGGCGTCCTGCACCTCGACCTCGACGGGCTTGCCGTCGTCGCCGGTCTTCACGTCGCCGCTGGCGAGAATGACGGGGCGCTTCATGGGCTTGGGCTCGGCCGAGAGTTTCCAATCGCAAACCAGGATGAAGTTGCCGTACGACTTCTCCGTCCAGAGGTTTTTGTCCTGGGCCTCGCTCTTGCCGTCGTAGGTTAGGGTCCAGTTGCTGGGCTTCCAGTGGCCCTCGTGGCCGCTGTCATGTTTCCAGCCGGCAAGGTCCACGCCCGTGTAGAGCGGCAAGAAGCCCTCGGCGGTGGCGGCGATTTCGTCGGGCTTGGGGTTGGTGCCAGCTAGCTCGGCGATGCGGATGTTGCGGAAGTGGCACTCGGAGCCTTCGGACTCCAGGCAGATGTAGCCCTTGCGCGGGTTGCAGGCGCTCGCGCCGGAGACGACCTTGCCGTTGACGGCCAACTTCAGGTCGCCGTTCTGGCAGGTGACGCGGTAGTGGTTCCACTCGGGCGAGGGCTTGGCGCGCTTTTCGCTGGGCAGGCAGCGCTCCCAGCCGGCCGGGTGCGGGCGGTCGGGCTTCATGCGGGCGCCGTGGATAGAGAAGACGTCGCCGTGGCTGGTGTAGCTTTCGGTTTCGCGGCCGTCGAGGACCTGCACTTCGATGGCCTTGCAGAAGGGCGTGCCGACGGCGGTCAGGCCGTCGCTCCAGATGAAGACGCCGGCGTTGCCGCCGGCCTTCATGTGGCGGTATTCCAGCTCGAGGACGAAGTTCTCGTATTGCTTTTCCGAACGGATGACGCCGGTGGGAACGCCGGTCGAGACGATGATCCCGTCCTTGACCGTGAAGGTGCCGGGCGCGCAGTTCACGTTGACCCAGCCGGACAGGTCTTTGCCGTTGAAGAGCGGCTTGAATTCTCCTTCGGCGGCGGCCGGCGCGGCGACGACGACGGCGGCGGCGAGGACGAGCGCGGCGGAGAAGGCAGGCAGGAAGCGAGCGTTAAGCATGGCGACACCCTGGTGCGAAGGAAGGCGGGACGGTGCGGAGCGCTGCGTGCTTGATGGTACGGAATCCGCGGGCGGACTCAAGCGCCGGGGGCGATTTCTTGGGGCGCAGAATGCGCAAAGAAAAAACCCGCGGGACGCAACCCGTGGGCTTTGTGTGCGAGCGGATTTCAGGTCACGAGCGCTACGGCCCGATGCTGGGCGGGTTGCTCTGCAGGAAGTCGCGCGGGCCGCGCGTGGTGTAGTAGGGGTAGGCCACGGCGCCGCCCAGGCCGTCCGGGGAGGGCACTGGGCTGACGCCCGGGATGTCCACGACGCCGTGCGGGTGGTGGCAGACACACCGGCAATTGCAGCTTTCGTCATCGCAGCCTTCCGGCAGCGCCCCGTGACCCCAGTGATACTGGCCGTCAACGGGATACTCTTCGGCAACCCAACTGAGGGGGAGCGGGCTGGCGCAGAAGCGGGCGAAACTGTCGTCGGTGGTGTCACAGCCGGGGAAGGGCACATTGGTCATCACGCCACACCCGGTTCCTACGCTAACGAGCAGGGCCGCGGCGGCGGCCAAAAGGATGCGTTTCATGGTCAGAATTCCCTTTCTGCGCAAGATTCGCTTGCTGGGTTTGTTTCTCCGTCGGGTTGCCGCCCGAGTACGGACGACATCGAGGCGGTCGCTTGTGAATGTGTGCATTCCGGGTTGTGAGAGACCGCGCCTGCTATGTAGCGGGCCTTCTCTTGTTGGGTTATCGTCGCCAGAATCGTCAGAATCCAGCAATTCGTCACCACAACTCCTTTCGGCAGCGACGGTAAGGCTTGCCGGGACGGAAAAGTTTAACAGGGGGTGCCGGCCGTCGCTTCGCACCCGCGGCATGCCAGCACCACGCGGCGGCGTTTGCGCGGCGGCCGGCGCGTCGGGCTTCGCTGCTTGATCGACCGCGGGCCGACGGTGTAAACACGCGGCAGACGGGTTGCATTCAGCCGGGATGGAAGCCGGATCGTCGCCAGTGCTCCGACGCTCGATGCGCTGGGAGAGAAGCTCGCGGCGCTGCCCGAAGGGAAGGGGCAGCCGCAGGGCCGAATACTTTTTCACAATGCGTAGACTTTGACGGCGACCAAATCCGCGGTCGTTTCTTGACAGACAACGATTTACGACGAAAACAGCGCTCGTCAAACTCCTGGCATCTTCAACAAAGCAACTGCCCTGGGGGCAGCCGTTTCGTCCGACGAATGGCGCTCGATGGGGGACCTAAAGGCTCCGCAAATACCCGACTAAGTCCGAAAGCTCCTTCTCCTCCACCACCCTCCCCTCCGGCAACATGTGCCGGTGCTTGGAAAAGACCTCCTCCAGCGTGGCCGCGCTGTTGTCGTGAAAATACGGCGCGCGCTGGCTCACGCCGCGGAGCGAGGGCGGGTTGAATTGGCGGTTGCCCTTTTTATCCACGAGGCCCACGTCGAAACTCTCGTCCGAGGTGAACGTCGGCCCCCGGTGGCACGACGCGCAGTCGAGCTTCTCGAACAGGGCCTTGCCGCGCTCGACGGTCGCCGCGTCCAGCGTGCCGCGCGCGACGTCCAGCGGCGGCGGCGGGCGCAGCGTTTCCATGAACGCCGCCAGCGCCTCGACCTCCTCGTCCGCCCGCTCGCGCCCCTGCATCGTCGTGCGGATCGACTTTCTGATTTGCGATTTGAGGTCCGGCATTTTGCCGGTCCAGGCGTAGGGGGCCGTCTCGGAGACGCCCAAAAGCGACAGCACCTTCTTGGCCGCCCCGAACGACTCGTCGCCCAGGTTGTCGTTCATCTGGCCGTTCGTGTGGCCGTCGGTGTGGCAACTGTGGCAACTGAACCAGCCGTCGAGCGACAGACGGGCATTGTAAAAGAGCACCTCGCCGCGCTGGGCGAGCGACAGCTCCGGCTGCGGGCCGAGCGAAATCTCGCCGGCCAGCGCGCGTTTTTCGAGATCGACGACGGTGATCGAGTCGGAGAGCGTGTTGGCCAGGTAGGCCCGGCTGCCGTCGGACGAGATCGCCACCGCCGTGGGCCTCCGGCCGGTGCGAAAGCGGTCGAGGCGATAGTCCTTTTCCAAACCCAGGCCGACCTGGTTCACGCCGCCCAGGGCGACGACGGCCATGCCATTTTTGGCGACGGCCACGGCGGCCGGATCGCCGCCGGCGTCGCTGGTGTCGCCCGCCAGGTGAACGTGGCTCCCCTTGAGCAGGTTGTCGTCGATCAGCTCGGCGTCGGGCGACAGCACCCGGTCCAACTCCACCCAGCGGAGCATGTTCGTCATCAACACGCCCCAGTGGACGTCGTTTTGCGTCGTCTCGGCCAGGTCGTTGAGGATCTGGTGCGAGACGAGCAGCTTCCGGCCGCTGGCCGAAACGGCCAGGCCGCGGATGTTGTGCGCCGGCAGCTCGCGCACGTGCAAGAGCTTGCCGGAGGCGGCGTCGAGGACGGCGAGCTTTCCGCCGAAGGCGTCGGCCACGATGAGCTTCGTGTCGTCGCGGACGAGAATTTGCATCCGCGGAGAAAAGGGCAGGTCGATCTTGGCGGCGACCGCCAGATCGATTCTCGGCACTTCGCCAGGGCGCGAGGGCTCGATCTTGACGATGGTAAGCTGCTGCGACCAGAGCGACGTCACGTACGCTCGCGTCCCAGCGGCATTCAGCCGCACTTGGACGGGATACGGCGCGACCTGGATGCTCGTCTCGGGGAACATCGAGAGCCGCTGCCCCCGCCAAGATCGACCTGGGCGGCGGACGACGATCAGCTCATGGTCCAGTTCGTCGATGGCGATGACGTGCCCGCCGCCAGGCATGATCGCCAGGTCCGAAAGCCGCCGGCCGACGCGCGTTTCGCTGACGACCTTTCCCGCCGGAACATCCACGACCGAAATCGTGCCCGATTCGCGATTGGCCGTCAGAAGCAACGGTCCGCTGTCGGCCAGTGCGACGGCAACGGGCCGGCGAAGATGCGTTTCTTCGTGAACGCTCGGACGAAGAGCCTTGACGACCTCCTGGGCACACAAGGGGGCGGGCGAGTCTTGCGGAACCGCAACGACGACGAACACCATGGCCGGCACGGCAACGGCAAACGCACCGAGAGACCGCGGGAAACACGGCATGGGGGGCTCCGCGCGCGAGTCATTGTGGCGACAACGCTCACGATACGTGGGTCCCATGTGCGGGTCAATGCGAGCCGCGCTTCGACGGTGTTGTGCTATTGGGAATTCAGGATCGCCAGCTCGGCGATGATGGCGTCCAGTTCCTTGCGCACTGCTTCCCGCTCCTTTTCGTGCCTTCCCAGACGGTCGACCAGTTCCAGCAACCGGGCGATGAGTTCCCTGCGCCGCTTGGACTGTTCGTGCACGCGATCCGGCAGGATGCCTGACTCTGCCATTGCTTAGCTCCCCGGCGTGTTTGCAAAATGCTCCTTCTCCGTGACGGCGAAGCCCAAGTCTTCGAGTTTCCGCGCCTTGGGAGTCACGAGGCAGGCATTGCCGGGGAAAGGCCGCCCAGCGTGGGGCCTTCCACCGCTATTCTAACGCGCGATGAACAAGGCACCAAGCCCCCAAGATCGGGTTTCTTGTCCGCGCGCCGGTGAACGATTATGCTGAAACGGTCGCCGCCATTTCCAACGCGCAACGCGCAAGGTCCACCCATCCGCCGCACGCGCTTGGGGAGAACGCCCGTGTCCCAGGCCAACGACGTCCGATCGACCGACCCCATGGAAGAACTGGTCGGCCAGATGATCGTCCTGGACATGAGCAGCCCGTTCGTCGTGCTGGGGCGGCTGTCGGGCGTGTCCGGCGACGCGCTGGTCCTGGAGGAGGCCGACGCCCACGACCTGAGGGACACGACCTCCACGCGCGAAAAATACGTGCTGGACAGCCGGATGCACGGCGTGCATCCCAATCGCAAGCGGATCTGGGTTCGCCGCCAGGAGGTCGTGGCCGTTTCGCGGCTGGAGGACGTGCTGCTTGGCTGAGCGGCGACAAATCGAGTACACCGGCTGCGTGCAGGGCGTCGGCTTCCGCGCCACGACCCGCAGCGTGGCCGGCAGGTTCAAGGTCTCAGGCTACGTGCTCAATCTGCCCGACGGGGGCGTGCGGGTCGTCGCCGAAGGGGAACCGGGCGAGCTGGACGGGTTTTTTGCCGCGGTCCGCCGGCGCATGGGGCGGTACATTCAAGGGACCAGCGAGTTCAAGCTGCCGGCGACGGGAGAGTTTGAGGGATTCGATGTGCGGTATTTCGGCTCGTAGGGTAGGCGGCCCGCCTGCCCTTGAGTCGAATGGCGAACGAACCCAACGGCCGCTCCCAACGTAGTGACCGCGGCCTTCCTTGCGCATCTTTTCAGACGCTCGTAAACGGAGCCATCTGTGTCGTTCGGTCAGGCGGTTGTCGGCGTTCCCGTGGTCGGCGTGTCCCTGCTGCCCGACTGGCTGCAGCCCGTCTGGTTGATCTGCCTGGGCATCAGCCTGGCGTTGCTGCTGGTGCTGGGGGTGTACGGCATCCTGGCGGCGGCTTGGCCGAAGGGCGGCCGGCGGCTCAGCGAGGTCGCCCTGGACGGCGTCGCGCAGCCGATGTTCTACGCCGTCGTCCTGCCGGCGGTCGCCGGCATCGCCATGGCCTACTGGGGGCTGAATCCCGGCCGCGCGGGCTTCACGGCCTGGGGCAAAGCGGCGCTGGGACTCGTCTGGAACGTCTCCGGCAGCGATCCCATCGACCGCACCATCGTCGTCACCTCGGCCGCCGTGTGCCTGCTCCTGTTCGTTTATTACCTCGTGCTCCACTTCGGCTTCCCGAAGGTGGCGGCCATTTCGATGGCCACGACGCGCGAGTGCCTGGCGCAGCCGATTTTCTGGCTCGCGCTGGTTGTGGGGATCATCCTGCTCTTGATCTTCGTCTGGCTGCCGTTCAACACCTTCGGCGAAGACGTGAAGATGCTCAAGGACACGAGCCTGCCGATCATCACGATCATCGCCATGCTGCTGGCCGTGCTCACGTCGAGCGTCTCCGTGGCCGACGAAATCGAAGGCCGCACCGCCCTGACCCTCCTCTCCAAGCCCGTCGGCCGGCGGCAATTCGTGTTCGGCAAGTTCCTGGGCGTCATCGGCCCGATCCTCGTGCTCTTGTTCGTGCTGGGCCTCGTGTTCCTGGGCACGGTCTCCTACAAGACCATCTACGACGCGGCCGAGAACAGCCGCTTCGACGTGGGGAGTCTGGACTGCCGCGCGGAGGTCATTCAGATCGCGCCCGGCCTGGCGCTGGCCATGATGCAGATCATCGTCCTCATCGCCATCAGCGTCACCATCTCCACGCGCCTCCCCATGCTCCCCAACCTGATGATTTGCTTCGCCGTCTACGCGATCGGGCACATCGTGCCGGTGATCGTCGAGTCGGCCGCCAAGCAGCAGCAGCTCGAAACCGTCTCCTTCGTGGGCCAGCTTCTGGCCACCGTGCTGCCCGTCCTGGAACATTTCAACATGAGCCCGGCCATCATGAGCGGCCGGCCCGTGACGTTGGACTATCTCCTGGTGTCGCTCCTGTATTGCGTCGTCTACAGCACTTTTGCCCTGCTCGGGGCGCTGGTGCTGTTCGAGGACCGTGACCTGGCGTAGGCGGCGTTGGGCTTTGTTTTCGCCGTGGCGCGGCCGACGCGCTCGGCAAGCCGTCTCCCGCCGCCGACAAAAAAGCTGGCCCGACGCGAAAGCCCGGATTACGCTGAACGGTCGGGGAGGGAGCGCGGGCAGGGCGTCTTCCGGGGGCGCAACCTGTCTTTTGCACTCCGTCGTTTGCAGTGGGGGCATCCCGTCGAGCGGTGGGCGCCGGCCGCGGCGCCAATCGCCGGCAGGGGGAGAGGTCTATGAGTGCCGCTTCGTCGCCGTCGACCGCCTCGGGACCGATGTCGCTTTCAACCAGTGCCGGGGGCGCCCTGGCCCGTGCCGCAGGGCGATTGCCCGCGCCCGGCCGTGCCGCCGTCTGGTCCTGGTCGGTCCTTTCGGCCGCGGCGCTGCTGGTGTTTTTGGTGTTGCTGGCCGTCACGATCGACGTTCTGGCCACTCGCGGCGACTTCCTCGTTCGTCGCTCCGAGCTGGATTCCGTCCAGCCCTGGGCCGGCGCTCCGGACGAAGGCGCCCCGTCCTTCGGCTTGTATCTCGCTCGCGGCCTGGCCCCGCTGGCCGCCCACAGCCAGGGGGCGACCGGCTGGCTAGCGCAACGGGCCTGCGCCGCGATGCCCGCCTTCGCGCAGACCGACGCCTGCCTGTTGCTGTTGTCGCTGATGTTGTTCGCTGTCGGCGCGACCTGCGTGGCGTCGCTCTTTGCGCTCGATCGCTGCGCCAAGCGATTTGCGGTGGGCGTGGCGGCCACGCTGCGCCGCGACATCCATCGTCACGCGTTCGTGCTGGGAGGCTCGGATCTGGCGGCGCCCGGTGTCGCCGGCGCCGAGCAGCTTTTTGGCAGCGCCGCGGAATCGGTGCGCTACGCGCTGGCGCGCCGCTGGAAGACCCTTCCCCAGGCGCCGCTGCTTCTGGCCTTGCTCGTGGCCGCCGCCCTGGGAAGCCACGTCTGGCTGGCGCTGACCGCGCTGTTGTCGGCCGGCCTGTTGTGGTACGTGGCCGCTTCGCAGGCGGCCCGCGCCCGGCGGCAGCGGGCGATTCTGGGCGACCGCGCCGCTTTGCAGATGGACACGCTGCTCGACGGCCTGGCGCACGTGCACGTCATCAGCGGCTACCTGCTGGAGGACGCCCCGGGCGCGCCGTTTCTGGAAACCTCCCAGCGCCACACGCAGCAGGCGACGGAATGGCGCCAAGCCGGGACAGCAAGCCGCCTCTTCTTGCAACTGGCCGTGCTGGCGGTGGCCGTCGCCCTGCTTGCTCTTCTGGGGATCAACGTGGCGTCGCAGCGGATCGGCATGTTCGAGGCGGCGCTCTTTGCGTCGTCGCTATGCGCCCTCTGGTTGCCTTTGCAGCAGATCGCCTCGCTGCAGGCGGTGTTGGACCGCGGGGAAGCGGCGGCCGCCGCCGTCTTCCGCTACCTCGACCGCGTGCCCGACGTCGGCCAGTCGCCCTCGGCCATCCACCTGCCGCGCCTCGCGCGGCAAGTGCAGTTTGAAAACGTCACGCTCCGCGACAAGGCCAGCCACCGCCTCCTTGATCAGGTCAGCCTGGCGCTGCCGCTGCGCGGGCGCGTGGCCGTCCTGTCGACGGACGACCGCGCGCTGCCGGCCCTGGCGGCGCTGGTCGCCCGGTTCGCCGATCCCACGTCCGGCCGGGTGCTGTGGGACGGGCAAGACGTGCGCGACGCCACGTTCACCTCGCTCCGCCGGCAGACGGCGCTCGTCCTGCAAAAGGGGCTGCTCTTTTCCGCCACCGTGGCGGAGAACATCGCCTGCGGCGAAACGCGCTACACGGAAGACGACGTGATCCGCGCCGCCCGGCTCGTGCAGGCATACGATTTCATCCAGCGCCTGCCGCAGGGCCTGGCCACGCCCGTCGGCCGTCACGGCCTGTGGCTCGACCCCAGCGAGGCGCTGCGGATCGGGCTGGCGCGGGCGGTGCTGCGCGACCCGGCGCTGTTGATCGTCGAGGAGCCGTGGGAGGAGATCGACCCGGCCGCCGAGGCGCTGGTCGATCAGGCGCTGGCCGCGGCCGGCGAGAACCGGGCGCTCTTGATCCTGGCCACGCGCCTGGCCACGCTCCGCACGGCCGACCGCGTCCTCTTCTTCCACGAGGGCTCGCTCCGCGCCGAGGGACCGCACGCCGACCTCGTCCAGCAAAACGACCTCTACCGCCACGTGCTGTACCTGCGCTTCAACGAGTACGGCCAGGGACCCTGCGTCGTGCCGTCGCGGCAGGCCGGCTAGAAGTGTGCTCTTCCCAGGCCCGCTCCGCCCGATAACCTATCACGGATGGTCCTTTTCAAGCGCCGTCCCGCCTCGGACCTGTGCGAACTGCTCAGCGGCCAGCGTCGCGGACTGCGCGCCGCGCTGTTGCGGGGACTTTTGTCGCTGGGCGAGCTTCCCTATCGCGTCGTCGTTGGGTGGCGCAATTGGCGGCACGACCGTTCCGCGTCGAAATCGCAGAAAGTCGCCGTTCCCGTCGTTTCCGTGGGCAACCTGACGGTCGGCGGCACCGGCAAGACGCCGATGGTCGCCTTGCTGGCGCGGTGGTACCGGCGGCGCGGCGTGCGCGTGGCCGTCGTGAGCCGCGGCTACGGCGCCGAAGAGGGCCAGCGGAACGACGAGGCGATGGAGCTGGAGCTGCGCCTGCCCGACGTGCCCCAAATGCAAAATCCCGATCGCGTCGCCGGCGCACAGGCCGCGATCGAGGAGTTCCAGTGTCAATTGGTCCTGCTCGACGACGGCTTCCAACACCGCCGATTGCGGCGCGACCTGGATATCGTGCTCCTGGATGCCACCGAGCCGTTTGGCTTCGGGCATTTGTTGCCGCGCGGCCTGTTGCGCGAGCCGGTCTCGTCGCTGCGGAGGGCGCACGTCGTGGTCTTGTCGCGCGCCGACGCAATCGAGCCGGCCCGGCGTGAGGAAATCCGCGCGCGGGTGCGGCGCTATGCTCCAAATGCCGTGTGGGTCGAGGCTAGTCACGCGCCCGAGGCCCTTGTGAATTCCGCCGGCGAGGCGCGCCCGCCGGCCGACGTGCGGGGAAAGCGCGTATTGGCCTTCTGCGGGATCGGCAATCCCGGCGCCTTCCGCAGCACGCTTCAATCGCTCGGGGCCGAGGTGGCCGCGTTCCGCGAGTTTCCAGACCACCACGCCTACGTGCGCGAGGACATCGCCGCGCTGGCACAAGCCGCACGAGAATGCTCCGCCGACCTGGCCGTGTGCACGCGCAAGGACTTCGTCAAAATCCGCGCCGACCGGTTGGGCAATGCCACTTTGTGGGCATTGCAAATCGACCTGTCGATCACGACTGGGCAGGCTGGATTGGAAGCGCTGCTGGTAAAGCACGTTCCGGCGGCCAATAATGGCAGCCGCGAATCGAATACAATTCAGGCCAATAGCAGCCCGTCGCGCGAGGTCCCGTCGTAGTTGGAGTACCGCCTTCAGGCGGTCTTCCACGCACAAACGTCGACCGCCTAAAGGCGGGACTCCAACGATGATCGACAACGTCCTGCTCTCCGTCGCCGGCCTACGTTACGCCTATGGCTCGCGCGTCGCCGTGGACGCCATTTCGTTCGACATCCGCCGGGGAGAGATCTTCGGCTTCTTGGGTCCCAACGGCGCCGGCAAGACGACCACCATCGCCTGCATCGCCGGCCTGCTGGGCGATTGGCGGGGCGAGATGCGCTTCGGCGGCGCGCCCTTCACCCCCGCCCGCCGCACCGCAGACCGCCGCCGCCTGGGAATTGTCCCCCAGGAGCTGGCGATTTACGAAGGGCTCTCGGGGCGCGAGAACCTGATGTTCTTCGGCCGGCTGGCGGGCCTCGCGGGCGATGCGCTGGCCCGCGCCGTGAAATCCGGACTGGAAGTCTCCGGCCTGGTCGATCGCGCCGGCGACCGCGTCAGCAAATATTCCGGCGGCATGAAGCGCAGGCTCAACATCGCGGCCGGCGACCTGCACCAGCCGGAGTTGCTGCTGTTGGACGAACCGACCGTCGGCGTCGACCCGCAGTCGCGGAACCACATGTTCGAGTCGCTGGAAGCGCTGCGCAAGGGCGGCCGCACGCTCATCTACACGACGCACTACATGGAAGAGGCCCAGAAGCTGTGCGACCGCGTGGCGATCATGAACGAGGGGCGCATTATCGCCCTCGGCTCGCCGCAGGACCTGGCCGGCGAGGCGGGCGTCGCCTCGGGCAATCTGGAAGAGGTCTTTCTCAAGCTCACCGGCAGGAGCCTGCGCGACGAATGAACACCGTTTGGGCCGCCTTGGTGATCGCCGGCAAGGACCTGCGCGCGTACTTCCGCGACCGCACCGGCATGGCGCTGGGGTTTTTGCTCCCCATCGCGCTCGTGACCGTGTTCGGGTTCGTGATGAACGTCGCCTTCCAGGGCTCAGGCGGCATGCCGAAGGCCGAGCTGTGGGTGGCCGACGAAGACAAGACCGACGAGAGCCGCAAGCTGATCGAGCAGCTCCGCAAGATGGAAATGCTCGACGTCCAGCCCGCGGCCGACGAGCCGCCCAAATCCGGGGCCGAAGTGCGGACGCGCATTCGCGACGGCGAAGCCCATCATGCGCTCGTCATCGAGCCGGGCTACGGCGACGCGGTGAAGGCCGGTACGCTCCCGAATCTCACGCTCGTCCGCGATCCCGGCCGAGAGATGGAGGACCGCATCGCGCGGATCGGCCTGACGCAGGCGATCCTGGCCAGCACCGAGGGCCAGCTCATGCCTGCCACGATGGGCAAGATGTTCCGCGACCAGGGCATGGACGAGAAGCAGGTCCAAGAGATCATGGGCGCGGCCGGAGTGATGCAGCGGCTCATGTCGCGGTTGTTCGAGGAAGAGGAGAAGAAGGACGAGGACAAGGGCGGCGCCGGTGGTGCGAATCCGGGCGCGAACCAAAATCCGCCCAGCGCGGCCGGCGGCGCCAAGGCGGCGGACGAAGGCGCCAACGTCGATTTCTTCCAGGCAATGGCGCCCGTCGCCAGTGAGGACATCCAGCCGCCGACCCGTCCCAAAATGCTCACCTACTTTCTGGCGCAGAGCGTCTGCGGCACGATCGTGATGATGCTCATGTTCGGCCTCACGGCGTGCAGCTCGATGCTGCTCTATGAGCGCGAGTCGGGCACAATGAAGCGCCTCTTGGCGGCCGCCATCCCCCGCAACAGCATCGTCCTGGGGAAGTTCATCTTCGCCGTCGTGATGGGCGTCATCCAACTGACGGTGCTGCTCGTGTACGGGAACGTCCTGTTCAAGCTGGAGGCCTTCCGCGACCTGCCGACGCTGGCCGTCATCTCGGTCAGTTGGGTCGCGGCGGCCACGAGCTTCGGCATGCTGATCGCCGCCTGGGCGCGGACCGCCAAGCAGGCCGAGGGCCTGTCGACGATCCTGATCCTGGTCATGGCGGCGCTGGGCGGCTGCTGGTTCCCCATTCAAACGGCCAAATTGCCCTGGTACGCCGACGCCGCGACGCACAGCATGCCGACCTACTGGGCCATGACGGCCTATCAGCAGCTTTTCTGGCAACAGAAGTCGCTGGCGTCGCCCACGATCCTGACGGCGCTGGCGGTGCTGTGGGTGTTTTCTTTCCTGGCGTCGGGCCTGGCGATGTTCTTCTTCCGCCGCCGCTACCTGGCCGGCTGACGTTTCCGTAGCAGGCACACTCCGTGTGCCGTCGAGACGGTTTACCGCCGCGTTTCTTTCGCGCAGTCCCTCGCATGCGCTGCGCCTGCGCCGCTGCTGGCGCAGCGGCTGACGGCACACGGAGTGTGCCTACTACAGGCAAAACGCCGTCCTTTACGCTCCGCGCCGGCGCCAGTATCCTGACTCCATGCCCTATCGCAGCGTCTGCCTCGAAGCCTTCGGCTACACGCTCCCCGACGAGATCGTCGCGTCGGAGGACATCGAGCGCCGGCTTGCGCCCCTCTATCGGCGATTGAACCTGCCCGAGGGGCGGCTGGAATTGATGACGGGCATCCGCGAGCGGCGGTTCTGGCCGGCGGGCGTGCTGCCCAGCTCGCTCAGCGTGGTCAGCGGCGAGAAGGCGATCGCCGCGGCGGGCATCGACCGCGACCAAATCGGCGCCCTGATCCACTTTTCCGTCTGCCGCGACTACCTCGAGCCGGCCACGGCCTGCTCCGTCCACCAGCGGCTGCGATTGCCGACAACCTGTCAGATCTTCGATCTCTCCAACGCCTGCCTGGGGTTCCTCAACGCCCTGTGGCAGGCTGCCAACATGATCGAGCTGGGGCAAATCCGCGCCGCCCTGATCGTCGGCAGCGAGGGCAGCCGCGAATTGGTCGAGACGACGATCCAAAAGCTCAACTCCGACACGTCGCTCGCCCGCAGCGACATGAAGCTGGCGATGGGCTCGCTCACGATCGGCTCGGCCAGCGTTGCGGCGGTCGTCGTCGACAAAAAGCTCAGCCGCACCGGCAACCGCGTCTTGGGCGGCACGGCCCGGGCCTTCACCAGCCATTGGGAGCTGTGCCACAGCGGCCGCGACGAAACGGTCGCTCAGGGCATGCAGCCCCTCATGCAAACCGACGCCGAGCGGCTGCTCAACGAGGGCATCGCGGCCGCCCGCGAGTCCTTCCCGCAATTCCTGGCCGACGTCGGCTGGTCGGCCGGCGAGATCGACAAGATCGTCTGCCACCAGGTGGGCCGGGCGCACCGTAAGGCGATGCTGGAGGCCCTGGACCTCGACGAGCGGCTCGACTTCACGACGCTGGAGTTCCTGGGCAACACCGGCAGCGCTGCGCTTCCCGTCACGGCCGCCCTGGCCATCGAGCGCGGCCACATCCAGCCGACGGACCGCGTGGCGTTCCTGGGGATCGGCTCGGGGATCAACGTGATGATGATGGGGGTCCAGTGGCAGAAGATGCTGTCGCCGTCGACCGGAGGGTGGGCATCGCCCACCGTGTCGGCGGTTGACGCGGCGCACGCTTAGTTCGAACATCTCGCGCCGAGATCACGTAGTAAGCGGCGCAGGTCCCTTCACCTGGCTGGCAGATGCGACTTCAATTCAGCTTGCGCGGACTCATGCTGCTCCAAGCGGGGCTGGCATTTATCTGCGCAATCGTCTATTCGGAAATCGCTCCGTACTTTCGCGTCGAACCCAAGCGAGTTCAATTCGACGCAATCCTACAGGTACCGGAAAGGCCGCTCGTCGCAAAGAGTGCTCCGCCGAACACAGAACTTCTCAGTGCCCTTACGATCCACCCGCATCTCGATCGGCCGACCAGGGAACTCTATACAGCGCTGGGCTCAGAAACGACGCCGCTGAATGCTGAGATTCTCGGGCATTTGGGAGTCTACAGTCCTCAAGCGCTCTCGCTGGCGTCACGCGTCACGTTTTCGGCCACCATCGAGGTGAACCGGATTCCCGTTCGCCTGTTTCTGTGCGAAGAAGGCCTACGCGCGTTTGGTGGCCTGACCATTTCGCAAAGGCGCGGCGGCCCGCTGTTCCTCGTCGTCGCCGATAACCAGGGAAGGGTTTTGGGTTATTGCATCGTGACGGATGATTGCGACTCGTCTTCCGCAGTCACGCTTACGAAACTCGAAGTCCCAGGCGTGGAGGTCTCTTACGCCCGCGAACGAGTTCGCCGGACCTGGCGGTGCCAATTCACTTCGGGATCGCCGCCTACAACGGACTGAGTCCCGAGCCAACACATGAGCATGACCGTCGTGATCCCAACGGAACTGGAGCCGTTCGTGCAAGCCGAGCTTGCCGGCGGCGCCATTGCCAGCCGGGAAGAGCTCGTCGCCAGGGCGCTTGTCCTGTACCGGGAAATGAGGCCCGACACGAAGTACTGCGCGACGAAGTCGCGCGTTCGCGGGCCGAGGCTGCGCGGGGCGAGATTGCCCCGCTCGACATCGAACAGATCATCGTTCGGGGCTACGAGCGTCTGGCCAACGAGGGCATCACCGACTGATGGCCCGCGTCGGACGAATTCACATCTAGCTGGGGCTAACGATACGGCCTCGACCGGGCGAATCCTGTCGTGGCTCGCCCTTCCGAAACTCCGCCCGGTACACCCTCTCCCCCGCTAGGCGCGTCCGGCGCTCAAAATGCGTGCGATAGTCCAGGTCGTGCTGCGGGGCGGACTCCGCCACGCTCAGCGGCCCTGCGAGCTTCGTGACCTCGCGGATCAAGGCCAGCGTCGCCTGGAAATACTCTTCGACGTCGGTCCAGAAGTGCAGCGAGCCGCCCGGCTGCAATACCCGCTCCACGTCGCGCAAGAATAATTCGTTCAGCAGCCGGCGCTTCTTGTGCCGCGCCTTCCACCAGGGGTCGGGAAAATAAACGTGGACCGCCGCGGCCGAACTGTCCGCAAGATGCTCGCGAACGAGCCGCTGCGCGTCGCCGCACACGATCCGGGCGTTCTTGATCTGCTGTTTGGCCAGCCGCGCGGCCGCAAAGCGGGCATACTTCGGGCGAATTTCGATGCCCAGAAACTCGTGCTCCGGCCGCTGCATCGCTGCCGCCGACAAAAACAGCCCCTTGCCCGAGCCGGCCTCGACCTCCAGCGGCGCCCGGCGGCCCAGCCAGGCGGCGTCGACCGGCCGCGGCACCGCATCGAGCGCAAAGAGGCGCCGGCTCAGGTCGAGCGCGGGATCGATTTTGCGAAGAGCGCGGCGGCCCACGGCACCCTCCGTTGGAGTACCGGCTTTAGCCGGCCGCTTTCCGAGGCAAGACCGCCTAAAGGCGGGACTCCAGCAACCGCCTAAAGGCGGGACTCCAGCAACCGCCTGAAGGCGGGACTCCAACACTCCAACTACTTCGTCGCCTCCAAGTGCAATCGCACGCCGAATCCCTTCAGCGCTTCGAGCTGCTGCGTCTTGGCGGCGTCCGATAGCGGATTGCCTTCCAAATACAGGTTGAGGAACGGCGCCATCCGCCGCTCGCCCTCCGCGTCGGCCTTGCACGCCGCCACGAGCGGCGCGAGGTCGGCGATCTTGTTGCGGTCGAGCATCAAGAGCCGGACTTGCGTTTGCTTGGCCAGCGGCGCGACGTCCGTCACCTGGTTGCCGCGCAGGTCGAGCGTCGAAAGCCGATTCACTTCCGCCAGCGGCGCCAGGTCGGCGATCGCATTGCCCGCCAGGTCCAGTGTCGCGAGCCGCATCAGCTTGGCCAGCGGTGCGACGCTCGCAATCTTGTTGCCGGAAAGGTCGAGCGTGGCCAGGGCGGTCAGGCCGGCCAGGGGCGCGACGTCCGTCACCTGGTTATTCGCCGCCTCGACAAGCTGCAGCTTCGTCAGCCCCGCCAGCGGCGCTAGGTCGGCGATTTTGTTGTCGTTCAGGTACAGCGACTGCAGGTCGGCAAGGTTCTTGAGCGGCGTCAGGTCGGCGATCTCGTTCTTGGAGAGCTTCGCTTCCAGCAGCTTCGTGCACTTTTCCAGCCCCTTGAGATTGGCGATTTTCTTGCCGTTGGCGTCCAGGATGTTGATCTTCTTCAGGTCCTCTTCCGTGAGCGGCTGGTCGTTGCCGCGCTTCTCGAACACCTCCTGGCGCAGGGCCGCCTCCAGGTTCTTGTCCGGAATCAGGCCTTCCTGGGCCCCGGCCGCACGAGCCGCAACCAAAGCGACGACAATGACGCACGGCACTCGCAGTTTCATCGTACACAGTCTCCCAATCAAAGAGGCGAAGCCCAAAGTACGTTGGCGCATCCCAGTATACTTCGGGCCCAACGGGCAAACCACCGGGCGGGAGTCCCTTAGGAGTCCCTTAGCGCAAGCCGTGGAACCGCTACGGCAGGCGCGCCGCCTTGCCCAGCGAGCCTACTTCGGCGCCGCGATCAGTTTCTCCACCGCCGCCAGCACGCCGTCGCTCCCCTTTTCCTTCAGCTCGCCGGCGGAAAAGGCAATCCGCTCCTGCACCTTCCGCTCCTTGTAGAGCAGCACCGTGAGCTGGGCGTCGGGCGACAGCTCGAGCGCCTTGGGCCCGCCCGCCTCGACCGGGAACACGAGCGGCAGCGTCAGTTGCCGTTTCCAGGCCATCATGGCCACGAGCGGCTGCGCGAGCCGGGCGTCCTTGTCCAGGAAAATCGCCATCCCGCGGAGGCCGTCGGCCCGGTGCTTGTCGACGGAGCGGTCGATGCGCTCGATCAGCTCGGCCACGTCGTCGTCCAGTTCGCGGACGCAGACCATCACGACGGGCCGGGCGCCGTAGCGGCAGACGAGGCAGACGGCCTCGTTGGGGCGCGGGCCGGTCGCGGCGCGGACGTAGAACGAGGGGACCTCGACGGCCGTTTCGTCGTTTGTCGCAATGTTCCCTTTCGCGGGACATTCCGCAGCGGAACAATCTCGCGACGAGGCCCAGCCGATGGCGAGGCATAACACCAGCGCCGCGGCGCGTTCGATCGTTCGGCCTGGCACAGAAAGCGTCACGGCGCGCTCGCTTCAGGGTTGATCGCCGTCTTTCAGGATCAAAAGCTTCTCGTCAATCGTGACGTCGAGGCCGCCTTCGGGCAACGGGAGTTTCAGGCTCCACAGGACCCCCTGGGCCACCAGCCGCCGGTAGGACTCGATCTTCCAGTTGTCGTGGAAGTGCAGCCCGGAGAAGCCGAACGACCGCCCGCCGCCGTCGCGCTCGTAGGCCCAACAGACGGTCTCCGGGTTGCCGTCGATTTCGGCCTGGAGGACGGGTTTTACATTCGCGGCGTCGGCCGGCTGGGGAAGCTTCAGGCGGTAGTAGAACTCGTCCTTGGCGCGGAAGGGCTTGATGCCTGTTGCGATCGGATGCTCCGCCGGCTTGAGGTCGGTCTCCAGGACCTGGTACTTGCGGTCGGGTCCGCCGTGGCACGCGCCGAAGAGGCGGACGAAGGGGTCGACGTTCTTGGCCTCGCACGTGCCCATGCCCCAGTGCAGGACGACGAGCCCGCCGCCGCGTTGGGCGAGCTGGGCAAAGGCGTCGAGGCGGCGCGGCTCGGCACTGGCCCACTTGGCGCCCTCGGCCAGAAACACGACGGCGCCGTCGGCCGTGCGGAGTTGCTCCGGCCCTTCGCGCCATGGCTCGTCGGCGTTGACCTCGACGACTTCCAGCCCCTTGGTGTGGGCGAGCAGGGCGGAGAGGATTTTCAGGCCGGCGACGTACTCATGCGTGGTCTTGGGGTGGCCGTCGGGGCTTTGGCCGAGGAGCAAAAGCTTTTTCGGCCGGGCGTCGTCGTTTTTCGGCGCGGGCTTGTCGTCGGCCGGCGCAGCGCCGGCGGCAAGGATCGCCGCGAGGGCCATGAAGCGAGAAATGGAATGGCGGAGCATGAGAATGAGTATAACCCGGCACCGGACGCTCATCCCACCATTTCTTCCCACCACGCGGCTTGCCCGCGTGGAGGGGTGTTTTTGGGCCAGCCGGCGGCGCCAGCTATCCATAGTTAGAATCCCCCAAAGAACCAAGTGGGGCGCGTGCTGGGACCCGAACATGGTCCCACGCGGGCAAGCCGCGTGGTGACCGGACGGCTCCGTTCGACACTCGGGCGAGCGCGTGGTGACCAAGCGGCGGCTCGTTTTTCATGGATTTGTTGACTGGCGTCCGACGATTTGATAAGTTGCGCGCGGTAGAGGCAACCCTTTCCTGTCCTGGGTGAACAGAGGAGACCCGTCATGTCCGCCATTTGGATCGCTGCGCTGGCGCTGTTGTCGCCGCCGGATTCGCCGATCGAGGCCCCCGATCCGCCGCCAATCGTCGGCAAGGAACTGAAGTCGGTCGTGAAGGACGCGCTCAAGCAGTCGTACGTCCGCGACGAAAAAGGAGAGGCTTCGTACGCACTGCCGATCAAGGGGCTGTGCGACGCTCACGACCTGCTTTCCGCCGACAGCTCGCTTTCCGCCACCGAGCGCGAGGAGCTGCGCATTCAGGTCCGCAGCCGGCTCATCGCCCTGGGCGATAAGGTCGCCGAGCGACATTACAAGGACCTCGCGAAGCGAGAGCGCGAAGAGGCGAAGGCCAAGCGACGGAAGGCTGCGGCGGACGACACGGCCAAGAACGATCCCGCCAAAGGCGGCGCCGCGAGCCACGACGACGCGAAGGGCGCTACCGGAGCGTCGGCGCCTGCCGGCGCCCGAGGCGGAAACGCCGAGGAGGACAACGGCGAAGCCCTCGTCGAATTGATCCGCACGACCGTCGCCCCGGAAACCTGGGACGTGGCCGGCGGGCCGGGCACGATCGTCTATTACCGGCAGTGGAAGGCCCTCGTCGTGCGGCAGACGGCCCAGGTCCACTGGCTGATCGGCGGCCTGCGGAAGCAGTTGGAAAAGCAGTAGCCCGCCTCCCTCCCCCCGTTGCGGGGGAGGGTCGGGGGGGGGTGAAGGGCTAACCAACCTCCGCTTCAGTTCGCGGCTTGCTCCGCCCATCCTACCCGCGTGGCCGCGTTGCGGCCGTCTTTTCCCCTCGCCCGTCATGCACGCCCTCGACCATCCGCTCTGCGAACCGACGAAAGACTCGGCCGCGGGACGAACCATGGTCGAGCATTTCGCGCTCGATGTGAAGGCCGGCCCGCGCGACGTGCTAAAGCAGGTGGCCGCCGCGTTCACGCGCATCCCTTACGAAAACCTCACCAAGATCATCAAGTTCGCCGAGTTCGGCTCGGCAGTGGCGGCGCGGCGCGGGCCGGAGGAAGTGCTTTGCGATCACGTCGCGCTCGGCGCAGGCGGAACGTGCTTTTCGCTCACGGCGGCGCTCTTGCACGTCGTCCGCTGGCTGGGCTTTCGTGCCGAGCCGGTCCTGGCCGACCGCCGCTACGGGCCCGACACGCACTGCGCGATGCAGGTCTGGATCGGCGAACGACCGCACCTCGTCGACCCGGGCTACCTAATCGTGCGGCCGCTGCCGCTCGTTTCGTCAGGCGAGCTGCGCGTGCCGACGCCCTTCAACGAGCTTTTGCTTTCGGCCCGCGAGGACGGCTCGAAAGTCGATCTCTTCACGCTGCAATCCGGGCGGCGCACGTACCGGCTGACGTACCGCACGTCGCCGGTGGACGCGGGCGAGTTTCTTCGCGCGTGGGATGGGTGACCGCCCTCATGCGGCGGCTGCCGGGGCAAGACTCTGCTAGCGCTGCCAGCGGCGGCCGTGCTCGCAATTGACCCCTGGGTCTGCCGCCGCTAGAGTACCGCCCCGATTTTTCAGAACCGGCCGGCGCCCCTGCGCCGGTCCCCGCGCAGGAGCGGACGGCCCCGATGACCACCGCACTGAAGCTCGCCGCGGACAGCGATCCGGCGGCGCCCGACGACCTGCCGCCGCAGATGCGCGTGCTGTTCGTCTCGACCGCGCACCGCAAGGGGGGCTGGGTCGCCGACGCTTTCGCCGCCGAGGCCGCCGCCGAAATCCGCCTCGACGACGCCGTGGGCACGACGAACGCCCTCGCCCGGCTGCGCGAAGAAGCCTACGACCTCGTCCTCCTGCGCCACGACCCGGACGACCTGGACGCCCTGGAGTTCCTCCGGGCCCTGCGCGCGGGCGGCAACGAGGAGCCGGTGATCGTTCTGGGCGACGAGAGCGAGCAGCAAATGTCGGCCCGCTGCTTCGACGCCGCCGCCGACGGCTACGTCTGTGTCAACACGATCACCACCCGCACGCTGACCTGGATCGCCGCCCGGGCCATCGAGCGCCACCGGCTGGTCCGCGAGCACCGGGCGCTGTCGCAGGCCGACCGGCACCGGCTGCGCTTGGAGCACAGCGAGTCTCGGCGGATGCTGGCGGAGCTGCGCTCCGTCGTGCGCGACGTGCGCGTCGCCTCGCAGCCCGGCGATCCCGTCTGCAACCTGGCGTCGTCGGCGACGCCCACCGCCGACGCCGCCCAGCTTCCTCCGTCGCCCGACGACGTGCAACTCCCTCCCCAGCTCATCGCGCACTACGGCGATTTGTTGCGGGCGTACGTGATCATGGGTTCGGGCAACTTGGGGCGGGACGTGGCGGCCCTGGCCGAGCTGCTGGCGGCGGCCGGCGTTTCAGGGCGGCAGGCGATGGCCATGCACCTCGATGTCTTACAGGAACTGGTGGCCGGCCTGGGGAACCGCAGCACGCGGCACGTGATGACGCGGGCGGACCTGCTCTTACTCGAGCTGACCGTGCATCTGGCCGAAAGCTTCCGCCGGCGGTATCGTGAGCGTCGCCATCCGCCGCAGCAGATGCTGCTGCCGGGATTTGTCGGCGACGCGCAGCCGTGTGCAATGGCGGCGTAGTTCTCTTTTGAGGCGGCGGAGGCCCTTCCGGGGACCTTCGCCATGCCCTCGCCTTCGCTCTCCGGCGATCAAAAGACGACCGTCCGCGAATTGCGCGACCTCGTCGCGCAGTTTGTGGCCGAGCGCGACTGGGAGAAGTTCCATGCGCCCAAAAACGTCGCCATGGCGCTGGCGATCGAGGCGGCGGAGCTGATGGAGCACTTCCAGTGGCTGACGCTGGAGCAGTCGCGGGCCGTGAAGCGCGACCCAGCAAAGCTGGCGGCGATCGGCGAGGAGTTGGCCGACGTGCTCTGCTACTCGCTCGACCTGGCCAACGAGCTGGGCCTGGATATTTCGGCGATCGTGCGCGACAAGATGGTCAAGAACGCCAAGAAGTACCCGGCCGAGGAATTCCGCGGGCGTTTTGGGCCGGATGATCCGGGCAAGCAATAGGGTGGCACGTCCCTGAGCATGGTTGCGACCAGGGTAACTGTCGCGGCGCGACGCGCGTGGCCAAATAGAGCTGCGTGGCGCCTTGTGCGAAGGGCGTGCGCGGAGTCGCGGCCGCGCCGCGCGCCGGGCACGCCCTTCGCAGACTGGTTCGAGCGTGATCGCCGCAGCAAAGCGACGTGCGGGGCTGGCGATGATCGATTCGCCGTCGCGCTCAGGGCGTGCCACCCATGCCCCGTCCCTGAGGCAGCAGGACGCTGCTGAAGGGCGTGCTCAAGAGACTCAATCGCCAGCAACCGCGGATCGCTCCGCGCCGCCTCTGGCGAAGCGCGACACGAGCTTGATCGCCTCGCGCATTTTGTCGAGGTCCATCTCGTGGACATCGATCGGCCGGCCGACGCCCTGGAGCATCGTCAGCGTCAGGCGCCCGCCCAGGTGCTGCCGGAACTCTTCCATCCCGGCAAAGAGCGTTTGCACGTCACGCAAGGCCGGGTGATAAAGCGAGAATCCCAGTTCCGCCAGGCAGGCGAGGACGCGCTTCTGGTCGGCCGCCGGGAAGCCGTGTACGAGCGACGAGTAGACCGTGTCGATCGCCACGCCGATGGCCACCGCCTCGCCGTGCCGCAGCGCAAAGTCGCTCATCACCTCCAGCTTGTGGGCCGACCAGTGGCCAAAGTCCAGCGGCCGGGCCTCGTCGGACTCGAAGGGGTCGCCGCCGCGGGTGATGTGATCCAGGTGCAGTTGCGCGGAGGCGCGGATGGCCGGCGACGCCACGGCCGGTTCGCGCCGCGCGATCCGCGGGGCGTTCTCGCAGAGCGAGGCGAAGAGCGAGGGGGCCTTCAGGAGCGAGACCTTCACGGCCTCGGAAAAGCCGCAGCGAAAGTCGCGGTCGGAGAGCGTCGAAAGCAGCTCCGCGTCGTTCACGACAGCCCAGGGAACGCCAAAAGTCCCCAGCCAGTTCTTCTTGCCGAAGAGGTTGACGCCGCTCTTGACGCCCAGGCCGGAGTCGGCCTGCGCGAGCGTGGTCGTCGGCAGCCGCACCAGGCGCAGGCCGCGATGGGCGATGGAGGCGGCGAAGCCGACCGCGTCGAGCACCGCCCCGCCGCCGATCACCACCACGTAGCTCCGCCGGTCGAGGTTGGCGGCGTTAAAGACCTTCAACATCCGCTCGAAAATGAGGATGTCGTTCTTGACGGCCTCGCCGCCGGGAACGACCTGCACGTTGCCCGTCGGCTGCACCCGTCCCTCGCACGAGCGCTCGAAGGAGCGGATCCGGGCCTTCAGGTCCGGCCGGGCCTCGGCCAGGCACTCGTCCAGCCAGAACTGCACGCGCGGAGGCTGATCGCCCGACGGCTCCAAGAGGTCGGCCAGAACCTTCCAGTCGCGGCCGAAGACGTCGTCGGTGAACCGCAAGCGATGGACAAACGGGACGGAGAAGGGGACGTCCCGGTCATGGGCGGGGGCGGGGGGCTTTTCGGTCATTCGCAGTCGCTTTCGACGGAATCCCAGGTGCGCAATCCAGGCGGTGCATCCAAGTTTGCTGATACCTAGCCTACACGCCAGGAGGGGATTCGTTCAACCGGGCAATCAAAATTTCCGGCGATCTCCCGGGGAGCGCCTACTTTGAGGGGCTGCCGGGCACGCGCGGCAAGAGAGTCTCCGGCACGGGCGCCTTGGGGTCGAAGTTGATCATCTCGGTCGCCGGCTGCTTGGGAAGCTGCGGCACAAGGTAGGGCTTGTCGGAGGCCTTGTGGCAGGAGTAGCAGCCGACCATCAGGTAACGGTAGGTCTTCTCGAAGTGTTCCTTGTCCTGCTTCTTCACGGCGTCGCCCATCTGCATGAAGGGCGACTGCTCGATCGATTGCAGGATCTCTTCGAGCTTCACTTCCTTGCCGGAGTTGTCCTTGCGGACCGGGATGATGCGCACGGCCCATTTGATGTGCAACAGCGTTTCCTTCCAGTAGAAATCGGCCAGCGGCCAGTTCTCCGCCTCGCCGGCGAACCACAGGTTCGTGAAGTGGTAGTCGACGTCCTGCATGGCGTGGGCCTGGTCGGGAACGACCTTCTTCAATCGCTCGACCTCGGCCGCCAGCGCAGCCAGATCGGGCGGCGCCTGGGCCTGCTGGGCCACCGCGGCCCGCGTCGCATTTCCGCCGGATGGGACGAGCAACGAGGTCAACACGCCTCCGGCGGCGAAGGCGGCCACGGCGACGGCGACGGTCTGAAATCTCATGCTGTGCTCCTCGCTGGCTTTTCCACGGAACGGCGGTGCAGGACGGCTTGCTTTCTGCGCCCCTGGCCCGGAAAATCAGCGTAGCACGCTGATGTCGAGCGTCAATATCGTATCTCGATAACATGGCAGCGCAAAGCAACCACCTGGTGCGTCACTTCTTCGGCGGCTTCGTGCGCCTGCATGTCCTCTACCACGCCGCCCGCGAACCGATCTGCGGCGTCGAGATGATCGAGGAGCTTTCGCGCCACGGCTACCGCCTCAGCCCGGGCACCTTGTATCCCATCCTGCATCATCTCGAAGAGTCCGGCTACCTCACTTGCCGCGTCCGGATCGCGGCCGGCAAGCGGAGGAAGGACTACCAGATCACGGCCGCCGGTCGAAAGCTGCTGGCCGCCGCGCGGTCGAAGCTGCGGGAGTTGTTTTCCGAGGTCGTGCAGGACCACGACCGCATGGCGGCGGCGAGAGCGACCAGGCGCCCGCAGTCGCGCGGCCAAGAATGATCAAGTCGGCCTAGCCAAGCAGGCCGCAATTGTTCGCGGCAACCACGACGCGGCCCATTTCGTCCACATCGCGGAACGACTGGTCCGACTGAAGCCAGACGCGCAGTCGCGGCAAGAGAATTGTCTGCACTTGCTGGAATTCATGGCTCGGAACCGCCTGCGAGTCGTCCCAATGATCCGATAGTAGCCGAAAGAGCGAGCTGGCCACGAAGTTTGGGACGGACGGGTCGGCGGCGCACGCCGCACGAGCGAGCTGGTTGAGTTCTCGAGCGCTGTCCGGCGTCAAGCCCTTCGCGTCAAGGACGCCGTGAATCGCGTCACGCGTTGACATACCCCAGGACATCCTGCTTGGTGAAGACGGATTCGTAACGGTAGCCCTTTGCAACGAAGAGTTCCTTGGCGCCAGCTTCGCGATCAACAACGGCAACAATCGCGACGACGGTCGCGCCCTGCTCTTCGACGGCTTCGACCGCCTTGAGGACTGACTTCCCCGATGTGACCACGTCGTCGACGATGACCACACGGGCATGGGGCGGAAGTTTTCCCTCGATCGTCTTCATCGTGCCGTGCGCCTTCGCCTCCTCGCGGACGAAAAAACCTTCGATGTCTTCCCTTCCATGGAGGTGACAACTGACTGCCAGGCTGGCGACGAGAGGCACAGCGCCGATCGCCAATCCGCCAACGGCGTTTACGCCCATCCCCTCAATCTGCTCAAAAAGCGCCTCTCCGATCAAGTACGCACCCATGGGGTGCATTTCGATCATCTTCCCGTCAACGTAGAAGTCGCTCTTTTGACCGGACGACAGTTTGACCTCACCGCGGATGAATGCGCGGTTCTGGATCAGCGACAGGAGTTTCTCGCGATTCGTTGGCATGGATCCTCCTCCAGCGAATTCGGGATGCGCGCCAGTACATCCTATGGCGCAACACACAGGGATTGTGGCGTCCCGCGCTGAATCCCACAAGCCCTTGGCCTGCTTTGGTCCGAAGATTGATCCGGTCAATGTCGCACACCGTTGCGGGAGCTTGAAAAACTCCGACATCGGATTTGGGTTTCACGCGCCGTTCCAGCCCATGTCGCCCTACTGCTTCTTCCACTCCTCCAGCATCTTCCGGATCGCCTCGCGGTTGAAGTTCGGCGGCACCGGCTCGTCGGGGTTCGCTTCCAGGTCCTCTAGCGTGACCGGCTTACAGGGGACGCCCCCCTCGGGCACTTCCGCGCCCGTGGTCCAGACGATCGCGTTCAGCGCCAGGCGGCGGAAGTTGTCGTTCCCCCAGTTCCAGTGGACATGCCCGCCGGTGAATCCGAAGCCCCGCCCGCCGTCCTTCCGCTCGTGCGCCCAAGCCACGTGCTGCGGCTCCTTGTTCGTGAGGACGGCCTCGCGCACGGCTGGGTTGCCGCTGTGGGTGCCGTCGGGCCGGCTGAGCGAGCTCTCCGGCGGCAGGTCGGTGAGAATCGGCGTCACGTTCTGCAGGCCCGGCCGGAAACGCATGTGGTAGTACCACTCGTCGTTGATCGAAAACGGCTTGACGCCGCGCGTGATCGCGTGGTCGGGGAGCTTCGCGAACTTCGCCGTCCAGTGCGGGTTGACGGACCAGTTCATCTCGAAGTAGCCGCCGATCCAGGCCAGGAACGAGTCGCCTGGCTCGCCCTTGGTCACCTCGACGGCGTAATGGAAGCAGACCAGGCCGACGCCCTCTTTCATTTTGGCCTGGAGGTCCTTGAGCTTGGGGGCGGCCATGTGCCCGCCGCCGCCGTCGGAGTACATGACGATCGAGTCGGCGTTGTCGAGTGCCGTGGGATCCTTGGGCCAGCCGCCGGTGTAGACCGTGGCCAGGATATTGGGCATGCTCTCGTTGAGCTGCTTGGCCAACAGCAGGCAGCCGGCCTGGTGGTCGTGGGCGCCGTAGCCGTGGCTCTGCCGGCCGGCGATGAAGACGACTTTCTTGCGATTGTCGGCCAGCATGAGTCGCTTGAGGCGGATGTTGCGGAACTGGACCTTCATCGCCGGGCCGGCGTGAAGCTGCAAGGCCAGGATGCCCGAGGCCCGCCGCATTTCCTTGTCCTCGTCGACGCACTCGGCCGTGGCCACACCGTTGATCCGGTGCGTGAAGGTGTAGCCCTGGGCGGTGACGCGGTACTCGTTCCAGTCCTCCTTCTTGATTTTGGATTGGATTTCCTTGGAGTCGCCGACGCTGCCGGCGACCTGGGGCTTGTGGTCGGCGCCGATGACGGTCTTCTGGCCGCGGGCGGCGAGGATGCCGCGGAAGCGCTCGCCGTAGAGGATGCCGGAGTAGGTGTCGCCGGCCTCGAAGTCGCCCTGGTAGCCGCCGACGACCCATTTCTCGTTGGGCACCTCGAAGCTACGGTACTGGATGCCGGAGTTGCCGCCGACAATCTTGTATTCGAGCTTCAGCTCAAAGTCGTCCAGCTCGCCGCCGCGCCAGATGAGGAACGTGTTGCCCTTGGTCGGCTTTTCGGCGGTCGTCTGGCCGGTGATGGCGCCGTCTTCGACGCGCCAGAGGTCGGGGTTGCCGTCCCAGCCCTCCAGCGACTTGCCGTCGAAGATCGGCCTAAAGCCGTCGTCTTCGGCCGCGGCCGCCATGCCCGCGAAGAGAATTGGCAGAACGCAAGCGCCCACACACGATCGTACGAAGCGGAGATTCATCGGCGGCTCCTCAGCTTTTTCGCCCAGCAGGAAGTCTTGACGGCAACCAGTCTACGTTCGTGCGCTGGGGGTTGCCAGTACCGTAGCCCTCACGCTCCGCGTGAGGAAGCGCTACGGCCGAACGCAGCGAGATCACAATCGGCTCGCAAGGGCGACGGCGTG
>JACOUI010000142.1 GCA_016177915.1 Planctomycetia bacterium | reverse complement strand
GTGCGACGTCGAAAGGCGCTTCGGAATAGCGGAATCGTCGCCAGCGCCAGGAGCACGACGACGATCACGGCCGCGTACTGGCCCGCGCGGTTGACGGGGGGCGCGCCGGTCGCCGCCGGCACGTCCGGCGATTTGGCAAGATACTCCAAGACGCGGGCTCGCACGTCCCCTACGGCGTGCACCGCCGCGTAATCTCTCACAAACGCCTCGATCTTGGCGCGTCGCTGCGCCTTCGGCACGTGCATTTCCGCCCAGTGACCCATCATCACTCCGGCGCCGCTTTCTTGGATCCCGCTAAGTCGAGCTTTCCGCAGCGCCTCCTTGGGCGTGTTTCCGGGTTGCCGGGGCCATTCCATCAGTCGACGGCACAGGCGCTCCGCCTCCTCAATGTCTCCCTCAATCAGGGCGATCACTTCCAGGTCGTGGACCACTTGTGCACGCACAACCTGATCCGTCGAGTTCAATTCAATCGCACGCAGAATCTTCTTCGCCTCAGCGGGGGACGATTCGCGTATCCTTGCAGCAACTCGGAACTGCGCTTCGCACCACGTCTCGCTGCCCACTTGCGCCGCCTCGACCGCCTTTCGCGCCCAGTCGATGACCGCAGCCCGATCCGGCTGGATGCCGCGATCAGGATCGCCGTCCTCAAAGCGGTCCGACAAAAAAAGCATGATCCGTGCGCGTTTTGGATGGTCGGCGAAATCGCTCAACGCCTGCTCGGCTGCGCGTACGACAGCCTCCCGTGGAAGTTTCCGCACGTCCAGCTTTTCGAGCGACTGGTATCGTTCTTCAAACGTGTCGGCGCCGACGCGCGGATTCACGCCGAGGAGCAGGCAAAAGAAGACCAATCCCAAACGGTGCGTTTTCATTTGACGCGATCCGATGCGACACGTGTGGTAGTCGAGGCTCCGCATGTTGAGCTTCGGGAACTCACTCTTTCGTCACGGTGATTTTCGTCTTCGTCTGGGGTGGATTAAACACTTGGATGTTTTCGAAGCGGCGCCTCACCGAGAACGTCGCCAGTTTCGTAGGACCCCAGAAATAGTCCTGCTTGCACACCACGTCGACCGGCCCGCGCCCCTCCTTGAGTTTGCCAGCGTACGACGAGTGCCGGTCCCAGAAACAGTTGTCCTCCGCCTGCCGGACGCAACCCCACTCTGTGGGCCACTCTGCCCCAACGACGAATCCGGAATCACCGTGGCAACAGTCTCCTGGCGTCGTGCCGTCGGCAAAGTCGTCTGCGACCGCCGTCGTGTACACCACGTTCAGCGTCACGACCTCTGTGATGTAAAGCCCATTCCAGTTGCCGGGCGGCGACGGCGGGTTTCCGCCGGTGACGCGCATCTTGGTCGTCAAGTACCCGAAGGCGTCATACTGGCTCCAATTGGGCTGCACGTTGAGGTCTGTACTTGGAGTTACGCTGCATTGTTGCACGAGGGATACGCCGGTCGGGCCGCCAAAGCTTTCAGCGTCGACGACCTCAATAGTGATCGTTTGCTTTGAGCCGTCATTGTCATCGGCGAGCAAGGGCTTGTCGTCTGCCTGTGCGGTGATAGTGACCGTCGCGATCTCATTGGGCGCCGTGTAGAGCGTCTCCTCAAAGTTTTTCGTTCGCGTTTGGGGGAGTGTCCCCGGTCCAATCTTGGTCCAATTGACCCACCCCTCGTCTTGGCCTTCTTCTGTTCCACCACTCGCCAGGGTGCGCGTGTCGATGTCGTAACTCTCGGCCGACAAGCGGACCAATGCTCCTTTGGGGACGTAAATGGTCGCGTTCGGCTGAACCGTGCCCCGCGCGTTGATGCCTGTGAGCTGCGCCTGCTGCGGCTTCGCCGCCCACTGGTCTTGCGCAAAAGCCGCGTTGCCCGTCAAGCCTGCCGTGGCGAGCACAGCCGCAAACAACGCCGCAATCGCCTTCGGACGAACCGCGTAAACTCGCTGGTGCCACGCATTGGATCCCCCTTTCGACCGTGAGTTGCAAGCAAGCCATTGGGACCGGCCTGGGAAGCGGAATCGCGCCCTTCCGCATTAACCTATCGCAAAACGGCAATCGACCGGACAGCCTTCGTTTGAAAAGAGTCGCCAAAACGTAGCTTGCCAGCCTGGGGCTTCCCCGAGATGAGCGGTTGACTGCCCGAGCGATCGTTGAGACTTGCAAAAAGGCGCGCAGATTTTAACGCGCGGGCGGGGCGCGTCAAACATTTTTCTCGAATTGTCCAGCGGCGGACCAAAGTCCCGACGCCGCGCCGCAAGGCGGAGCCTCTGCGGCACTCGTGCGTCCAGTCGTTCAGTGTGCGATATCGCCCGCTTCGCGGCCGACGCATCCACAAACCTGCATGGGTCCGCCCGTTTTGAGCCGCCGAGTGTGCGATATGGCGCGCTTAGAGGCCGAGGGGCGGACCAAACCCGGGCAGAATCTCACTGTGAGATTACCCAGGTTAACGTCAACTCCCGGTGCCGCACCGCGCGCATCGCTCTCCCTCGCTGGCGCGTCGGGGTTTCCCTCGCTCGCGCGTCGCTGTCACCCTCGCTGGCGTGTCGGGTTAGTGTTGAAGCAGCGCGGCGGCGTCCGACGGCGCCTCGGCGGGAAGTTCCAGCCTCCGGCCGGTCTTTCGCTCGTACAAGCGCGCCAGCAGCAACTCGTAGCCGGCCACCATCGTCTCCAGCGAGCCGTGCTCCACGACCCAATTCCGCGCCAGCCTCCCCATCGCCTTGGCCAGCGCTGGATCGCGCAGCACGCAGTCGATCTTGTCGGCCAGGTCGTGCTCGTCGCCGGGCCGGGCCAGGTAGCCCGTTTGGCCGTCCTGGATCGACTCGGAGACGGACCCCACGGCCGGCGCGACGAACGGCTTGCCGGCGGCCATCGCCTCCAGGATCGTGACCGGATTGGCCTCCATCTTCGACGTGAGAACGACCACGTCCATCAGGGCCAAAAGCTCCGGAACGTCGCTGCGATTGCCCAGGAAGAGCACGGACTCGGCCAGGCCGAGCCGCCCGGCCAGCGCCTCCAATTCGCCGCGGAGCACGCCGTCGCCGACGACGAGGAAGCGCGCTTCGGGCAGCATGTCCTGCACGCGCCGCGCGACGCGCAGGAACAAGGCGTGGTCCTTTTCCGGCCGCAGGGCCGCGACAATGCCCACGACCAGCATCTCGGGCGCAAGCCCCAATGCGCGGCGCAGCTTCTCGTCCTTCGGCTGCGGGCGGAAGCGCTCGACGTCGACGCCGTTTTGGATGACGAAGACCTTTTGGGCGGGGAATCGCTCGACTTCGCGGAGATAGCGGCCGTGCTCCTCGGCCACGGCGATGAAGCCGTCGGTGATCGGCGTCAGCAACCGGTTGAGGCGGCCGACGACGTCCGGCCAGCCGGTCGAATGCAGGGCCGTGAGGACGACCGGCACGCAGGCGATTTTGGCCGCCAGCCGGCCCCAGAACATGCGGTCGCCCGCGCCGACGGTGACGACGGCGTCGATGCGGCGCTGGCACAACAGCCGCACCAGCCGCGGCAGGACGCGCAGGTCGTACTTGCCGGCGAGCAGGCCGGAAAAGAGCGGCGCCTCTTTGGCCAAAACTTCGCCCAGCGGTCCGGGGTATTTCAGGCAGCAGACCTCGGGCGTGAAGCGCCGGCGGTCGAGTCGGCGGATGAGGTTGATGAGAAGCGTTTCGGCACCGCCGACCGGCATGACGGTGTGGATGAACATCAGGCGCAGGGGGAACGCGCGGGAGGTCGACGGCGGAGGAGCGGAGCGCGTCATGCCTTGGGAATTGCAAATCGGTTGCCGGCGGGGCGATATACACAAGTCTAGGCTGTAGGGACGGCAGCGGCGTGCGGGTGTCAAAGCGCCGGCGGTACGGTATATTCGTGAAACTCGCCCCTCGGAACCGCCATGAAGCACCACCTTTCGCCGGCAATGTCGCTCGCCCTGCTCGGCGTCCTTCTCTTCGGGCTGGCGACCGGCTGCTTTGCGCCGGCGGCGGAAATGGCGCCGATGGCGGTCTTTTCGTTCGCCGGCTACGACCGGTTCGTCGAGGACCTGGACCTGCTCGGCCAGGCCGGTCGGAACGAGGGCCTGCCGGGACAGGTCGGTCGCTTCCTGGGCAATCGCAGCGGCCTGGAGTCGCTGGAGGGGATCGCCAAGGACCGGCCGGTCGGCATGGTGATCGCCACCGACGGCCTGGAGGTCGTGCCCTTCCTGGCGTTCATCCCCGTCACGGACCGCGACGCCCTCTTCAAGTCGATCGCCAAAGTGACCGGCGAGCCGCAGCCGGCCGGCGAAGGCACCTGGAAGATCGGCCGGCGCGAGCTGACGGCGTACCTGCGGCAGCGCGGCGACTGGCTGTACATGGCGCAGACCGAGCGGAACCTCTCGTGGCTCCCCGACCCGGCCAAGGTGCTGGGCAAGCTGCCGGAGAGATACGATTTTGCGCTCGAATTCAACCTGCAGCGCGTTCCCGAGGTGTTTCGCGTCTTTGCGATCGACCTCCTGCGGCTGGCGATGCGCGACCGGCTGGCGAGGCGCGAGGGCGAATCGGAAGCGGCCCACGCCCTGCGCTACCGCATCGGCGCCTGGGAATACGGCACGATCGAGCAGGTGATTTCGGAGAGCGAGAAAGTCACGCTGGGCTGGACGCTCGACGAAAAAACGAAACAGGCGCGGCTGGATTTGATCCTCAAGCCCGTGGCCGGCACGAAGCTGGCCGGGCGGACGGAGTCGCTCAAGAAAAACGGCGCGCGGTTTGCGGACCTGGCGGGCGAGGAATCGCCGCTGCGGTTTCACATGTCGCTCACGCTAAGCGACGGGCAGGCCCAGAAGGCCGGCGACGAGCTGGCCCTTATTCGCCGGCTGCTGCCGCCGCTGGTGCGCGAGACGGACTGGCTGCAATCGGAGGAGGACCGCCAGGCGGCGCTGGGCCTCTGCGAAACGCTGGCCGACGTCGTCGAGGCGACCATCCGCACGCGGCGCGTCGACGTCGGCTTTGCGGCCCTCGGCGAAAAGCCTCCCCTGACGCTCCTGGCGGCCGCACACGTGGGCGACGGTACGATCCTGCACGGCACCTTCGAGCGCATCGCGGAAATGGGAAAACGCGACCAGCGATTCGCTGGCTTTCGCGCCGACGCGGCGAAGATCGGCGAGCATCGCATTCACGCCGTCGTGCTCGGCGGTTCCAACAGCACGCCATTGACGCGCCTGCTAGGCGAGGAGCCCACGCTTTACGTCACGTTCACGCGCGACACGATGTGGATGGCCGCCGGGCCGGAAGCGCTCACGGTCCTGCAGCGCAAGTTGACGAGCGGCGCCAGCGTCGAGACCCCCAAGTCTCCGGCCGCTCCCGTGCAAATTGACGTGCGGCTGTCCAAGCTCGTGGACGTGGCGGACAAGGCCTTCGACCAGGGCGCGGCCCGGCAGGCGATCGCCCTTTTGCGCTTGCAGCTTCGCGGCACGGACGACCGGCTGACGATGACCGTGGCCGGCACCGACGAGGGGCTGCACGTGCAGTGCGTCGGCCAGGAAGGGGTCGTGCGGCTTGTGGCGCTGGGGGTGGGTTTGCAGCTATTGCTGGGCGGATGAGCAGCCCGTAGGCGGCGCCGTCGTCCCGCCGAAAACCCAGGCGCCTCTGCCCCCGATCGAGCCGGATCGAGCCGCCAATTCCTTGCAATGCCCAGCGCCCTGGGCTTACCATTGGGGGCAGCCGGAAGCCGTCGCCCCGATGCGCGTCCGGCGAGGAAGCAAGGCGGGAAGTCAGCGGCTGGGGAAGGTCCCGCGCCGCCGTTCCGCACGTCGCACGCCCAAAAGGAGCCAGCCGTGAAACGCACGAACAAGACCAGCCGCCGGCAGTTTATCAAGACCGCGTCCGCCGCCACCGTGGGGGCGATCAGCCTGCCCTATTTCGTCCCCGCCTCGGCCCTGGGCCTGCAGGGCAAGGCCGCGCCCAGCGACCGCATCGTCATGGCCTGGATCGGCGCCGGCGGCCGCGGCCAGAGCCTGATCAACGCCTTCATCGGCTTCAAGGACGTGCAGATCGTCGCCGTCTGCGACGTCGACAAGCGCCACATGGAAGAGGGCAAGAAGATCGTCGACAAGGCCTACGGCAACAGCGACTGCAAGACCAACGGCGACTTCCGCGAGATCGCCGGCCTGAAGGACATCGACGCAGTCTGCATCGCCACGCCCGACCACTGGCACGCCCTCACCAGCATCGCCTGCCTCAAGGCCGGCAAGGATGTGTATTGCGAGAAGCCGCTGACGAACACCGTGGTCGAGGGCCGCGCCATCTGTAACGCCCTCAAGGCCATTCCCGGCGGCCCGCGCATCCTGCAGTGCGGCAGCCACGAGCGCTCCACCAACACCATCCGCCTGGCCTGCGAGCAGGTCCGCAACGGCAAGATCGGCAAGGTCCACACGGTGCGGATCAACCTGCCCACGACCGACGGCCATCACAAGAAGGTGATGGTCCAGAAGGACCCGGCGCCCGAGATGCCCGTGCCCGAGGCCTTGAACTACGACCTGTGGCTGGGCCACACGCCCTTCCG